>DKOA01000028.1 GCA_002469895.1 Opitutia bacterium UBA7374 | reverse complement strand
AGAAAAGCTCTCGGTACTTAATCATATATTGTGCACCCGAAGCGATTGTCAGCATAGCTGCGAGTATAAACAAGACCTGCCCGGCAAATTGCAAACGGATCGACAAGATATCCGGTAAAAATAAAAAGTCTTCGCGCAGGGCTAAGGCTAGAAATAAAAGCGACAAACTGAGCATCTGTGCAATCGTCTTGTACTTGCCGGATTTTTCTGCGGCGAGCACGGTGCCCGTACTAGCGGCTATCAAGCGAAGTCCGGTAATGAGAAATTCCCTGCAGAGAATCAAAAGTAAGAGAGGTAATGCCCAAATTCCAAGCTCTTCCCTGACCAGCAACAAGATAAACAACCCTAAAACAAATATTTTATCCGTTAGCGCATCCATCAGTTTCCCGAAATCGGAAACCAGGCCCATCTTTCTGGCGTAGTAGCCGTCCGCCCAATCCGTCAATGCGCCGAGGACGAAGAAAAGCAGCGCTATGGTTGCGGCACCTTGGAATGGCAGGTAGAGGAACCCGACAACAAGGAAGAGGATAGGCACCCGGGAAAACGTAAGCAAATTAGGAAGATTCACGATAGCTTATGGTTGGTATGCATCTTTCTCACACGAGTCAAAATTGTTAAATCTCTAATCACTCAAAAGATTGGACTTCTATGAGCAACTAACAAAACATGCACGCGTACTATGAGGTCGGCAATTTATCCAGGGTCTTTTGATCCAGTTACCAATGGGCACCTAGATGTCATTCGTCGCGGAAGGCGGATCTTTGATCATGTGGTGATCGCTGTGGCGCGTAATTTCAGCAAGACCGCTACTTTTTCAGACGAGGAGCGCGTGCAGTTGATCGAGGAGAACACCAGTGGTATGGATGGGGTTGAGGTATTGGCTTTTGATGGACTGATCGTTGATTTAGCCAAAAAGACCGGGGCCGTTGCTCTTATTCGAGGATTGCGTGCCGTATCCGACTTTGATCATGAGTTTCAAATGGCACAAATGAATCGTCACCTTGACGATCGCCTGGAAACTGTATTCCTCGTGCCCAATGAGGAATATTTCTTTACCAGTTCTTCTTTACTCAAACAGGTACATCGCTTTACCGACCGTGACACCGGTCTGGTACCCGATAATGTGCACCGCGCGCTCTGTGACAAATTCGGGCACGAATGACCGCTAGTTCACAGGAAACAAAATCCGGAGCAGAGAGTGCATCGGATCGGCAAACTCTGCCTATCATATTTTTGACTCTTTTCCTCGATTTAGTCGGGTTCTCGATCATCTTTCCCCTCTTTCCAGCAATGCTGGATTACTACCTACCGCAAGGGGCAGACAGCAGCCTACTGGGGAAATTGATTGCCCCGATATCACAGTGGGCGATTCATACCGGAGCGGAAGATCCGCGATTTATGACATCCGTCCTCTTCGGTGGTATTCTCGGCTCTCTGTACTCCATTTTGCAATTTATCTGCGCTCCCCTGTGGGGCGCTTATTCCGATCGTAACGGGCGGCGAGCCGTCTTATTGCTGACCATTGCCGGTTTGGCGCTCAGTTATCTGGCTTGGTTTTTTGCCGCTTCTTTCTGGGTACTCGTCTTAGCTCGGGTACTGGGTGGTATTATGGGCGGCAATTTATCGGTCGCTACTGCGGCCGTGGCCGATGTAACGAGTCGTCAAAAGCGATCTTCCGGGATGGCCATCGTCGGCATTGCTTTTGGCTTGGGCTTCCTCGTTGGGCCTGCCATCGGGGGCCTTTGTGCACGCATCAACCTACTCGAAATTTTTCCAAGACTAGAAGCCTACGGGGTGAATCCGTTTTCTCTGCCCGCCTTGCTCAGTCTCGTACTCACTCTGATAAACTGGTTGTGGGTAGCCTCTCGGTTTAAAGAGACACTGCCGAAGGCCAAGAGAGCGGCAATCCACTCAGGAGAATCGAAACCGCCGATTTTTCATCTCTTGAGCAGTCCGTCTGCAGCGACCAGACGAACCAATCTGACGTATTTAATCTACATGCTGGCCTTCAGTGGAATGGAATTCACGCTAACCTTTTTAGCCGTCGAGCGGTTCCACTTCTCTCCCGCGCAGAACGGAGGCATGTTCGTCTACATCGGCCTCATACTCATCTTTGTACAAGGTGGCATTGTACGGCGACTGGCTCCCCGATTGGGTGAAAAACGACTGGCTCTGGCCGGACTCGCTTGCGGAGTCGTCGCGTTTGCTATACTTTCTTTTGCTCTTCAATTGGGTGTCTTCTTTCTCGCACTCGCGGTAATGGCATTTTCCATTGGCCTGGTTTCCCCGACGATGAGCGCGCTTGTTTCGCTCTATGCTCCTGAAGAGACACAGGGACGCGAACTGGGGATCTTCCGCTCTGCAGGTTCACTTGCCCGAGCGATCGGCCCAGTTGTCGCCGCCATTCTGTATTTTATTTACGGATCCAGCAGCGCCTACCTCTTTGGAGCAGCACTCGTTGTCTTGCCCTTGTTAATCGCACTGAAGTTACCACAGCCAGCAGCTCACGCAGTCGAGGCCTAAAAATGACGACTGTAGGCAGGTGCCATGCAGCCAATAAATAAGAAGTAAACAAATTGGCCTGACGTACCAAGCCGATGTCTACGCTTGCTTACTTGGCGTCAACGAGACGCTTTTCTTTCACTTGATTGGCGGCCTTACCAATGCGGTCACGCAAATAGTACATGCGAGCGCGCATAGTAACTGACTCGCGGTCCACTTCGATTTTTTCAATCGATGGGCTGTGTACTGGAAATACTTTTTCTACGCCTACGCCGGAAGCAATTTTGCGGACAGTAAAAGTCTCAGCGATTCCACAACCTTTGCGGCAGATAACGATGCCGGCAAACACCTGAATACGGGTTTTACTACCCTCCTGCACCTTGATGTGCACGCGAACACCGTCACCGACTTTGAAGTCGCTACGGTCTTCCATGAGTTGATCTTGGGTGATGTTTTTGAGGGTTTCTTGGCTCATCGCGATGGGTTTTCGTTACTGTTTTAAAATGTCTGGTCGTAAGATCTGGGTCTTGGCCTCTTGCTGCTCTTTGCGCCAGGCAGCGATTGCTGCATGGTTGCCGGAGAGCAACACCTCTGGTACTTCCATCCCCCGGTACTCCGGTGGACGTGTATATTGAGGAAAGCTAAGCAAGCTGTCGGTGAAGGATTCATCCGTCAAGGATTTTTCGTCGCCTAAAAATCCTGGAATGAATCGACATACACTATCGACTAGCACTGCCGCTGCCAGTGTCCCGTTTGTCAGCACGTAATCGCCGATACTGATTTCACAATCGATCAATGAATCCCGCACCCGCTGGTCGACTCCTTCATAATGGCCGCTCAAAATAATCAAGTGTTCCTGCCCGGAGAGTTTCTTGGCCAGAGCGGAGCTGAGGGGTTGGCCATCCGGCGCCATATAAACGACATGGGTATTGTCTCTTCGCAAAGACTCGACCGCAGAAAAAATAGGCTCTGGTTTCATCACCATGCCGGGCCCGCCTCCATAAGGAATTTCATCGGTCTTATTGTGCTTATCGTTTGCCCAGTCGCGCAACTGGTGTGCTTCTGCCCGAATAAGACCCTTTTCCTGGCCTCGGCCCAACATACTGGTATGCAGGTAACCGGCGACCATTTCCGGAAACAGAGTCAATATGTCGAATTCAATCTCCATAGACGTACGACTAGTGGACTACAATGCCTGCTATAGGTCGAGCGTGTAAATAACCCCTCGGGCCTGCTTCAAGTCCAAGCAAGCAAGCTCAGAACAAAAACTATATAGGTGAAGCCAGGTCTAGGCTTCCGCCTTCGGATCAGCTTCCGGCTCATCCGCGGTGGTTTCTTCGGCAGTTTCTTCCGCAGCGGGTGCTTCTTCGCTGACCGCTTCACTGGACTCGACTG
>DKOA01000022.1:4722-5554 GCA_002469895.1 Opitutia bacterium UBA7374 | reverse complement strand
AGATCATAAAAGCTTGGCCCGCGAATCAGCGAATCATGTTCATAGTATATCTCTTAGTGTGAGATTCTTTATTTCGACGTTCCCCCAAGCTCCGTGCCCCCGTGAGAGAAAACACGTCGTGCTGGTGCTACGTGCGGATCAGGAGTTGGGTTTCACACGGAGGCACGGGGACACGGAGATGGATGAAGATAGCTTATCCACAGATTCACGCAGATGAACGCAGATCATAGAAGCTTGGCCCGCGAGGTGCCGTGAAGTCTGGATGACTGGAGTAGAATAAGGAAAGCAGGAAGGCAGGAATGTGGAACCGTCGAAAACAGCGAGAAGGTTCTGGCTCTTTTCGTGAAGATTCGTGGGCATTTCCTTCGCACTTCTTCGCGTTGTTTCGCGGGAAGAATCCTTATCGATTTGTACAGGTGCGTACCTGGGGAGCTTTCAGGAAAACGACGATGAACTAATATGCGGGTTAGTAGCCCTTGTTCGGGGCGAGCCATTTCTCGCATTCGGCGAGGGAGAGCTGCTTGCGGTCGGCGTAGTCCTGCATCTGGTCTTTGCCGATGGGGCCGACCTGAAAGTATTTGGCTTCGGGGTGGGCGAAGTAGAGTCCACTGACGGCGGACCCGGGGTTCATGGCAAAGCTTTCGGTGAGGGAGGCGCCGCAGTTGGCTTCGGCGTCGAGGATCTGCCAGACGAGGGCTTTCTCGGTGTGGTCGGGCTGGGAGGGATAGCCGGCGGCGGGCCGGATGCCGCGGTAGCGTTCTTTAATCAGTGCTTCGTTGTCGAGGGCTTCGTCTGCGTCATAATGCCAGTGTTCTTTGCGCACGCGCTCGTG
>DKOA01000022.1:0-4339 GCA_002469895.1 Opitutia bacterium UBA7374 | reverse complement strand
GAGGTGTAGTCGTCGTGGGCATCCTCGAATTCGCGGGCGAAGTCGTCGACACCCTCAATGCAGCAGGCAAAAGCACCGCAGCCATCGGTCTGGCCGGAGTCCTCCGGGGCGATAAAGTCGGACAGTGCGTAGTAAGTGTCGCCGGAGGTTTTGCGCTTCTGTTGGCGGAGGGTATGGATTTCGGCGAGTGGGCTGCCGTCCTTGTTGTAGAGCCGGATGTCGTCGCCGATGGAGTGTGCGGAGAAGAGGCCAACCACGCTGCGGGCGCGGAAGCGTTTTTCGGAAATGATGCGCTTGAGGAGTGTTTGCGCGTCGTTGTAGAGGCTGCGGGCCTGCTCGCCGTATTTTTCGTGGTCGAGTATCTTCGGGTAGACACCTTTCAGTTCCCAAGTCCAGAAGAAGGGGGAGTAATCAAAGTACTGGAGGAGGGTCTCCAGATCGACGTGATCTTCCACCGTGAGTCCGGGCCGAGCCGGAGCGGTGACCTGAGCTTGTGACCAGTCGCAGGTAAATCGATTTGTCCGGGCTTCTTCGATGGGGAGGAGGTCGATCGTTCGGTTGTTCGCGGCAAAGCGTTCGCGTTGTTTTTCCTGTTCGTCGGCGACTTGCTCGATGTAGGCAGAGCGGCGGCTGGCATCCTGTGTGAGCAGGTTGTTGCAGACTTCGGTGACGAGGGAGGCATCGCCCACCCGGATGATCGGTTGATTGTAATGGGGAGCAATCTTGATTGCCGTGTGCGCCTTGCTCGTGGTGGCGCCGCCGATGAGGAGGGGTTGGGTGAAGCCGCGCTGCTTCATCTCGGTAGCGTTGGCGATCATCTCGTCGAGTGAGGGGGTAATCAGGCCGGAGAGACCGACGATGTCGGCTCCCCAGGCAGTGGCTTCCTCGAGAATGGTGTTGCAGTCGACCATCACGCCGAGGTCTTTGACTTCGTAGTTATTGCAGGCGAGGACGACGGCAACGATGTTTTTACCGATGTCGTGAACGTCTCCTTTGACTGTGGCGATGAGGAATTTGCCGGCGGAGGAACTGGTGGCGCCCTCTTTTTCGGCCTCCATGAAGGGTTGCAGATAGGCCACAGCTTTTTTCATGACGCGGGCGCTCTTGACGACCTGCGGAAGAAACATCTTACCGTCACCGAAGAGGTTGCCGACGGTCTTCATGCCGTCCATCAGCGGGCCTTCAATCACTTCGAGAGGGCGCGGGTACGCGACGCGGGCCTCCTCGGTATCTTCCTCGATATGAGAGACGATTCCTTTGATCAGGGCGTGGGCGAGCCGTTCCTCGACGGTGCCGGTCCGCCAGTCAGTCGCTACATCAGCCGTTTTTTTTTCCGCGCTGAGAGGGACTGCATTCGTGCCTTCAGCGAGGAATTTTTCGAGAACTTCCGGATTCTTCTCCTTAGTGGCCCGTTCGAAGAGGGCACGGAGTGTTTCCATGCCTTTGACCATGGCGGCATTGATCCGCTCTTCGGGAGTATTTGCGCCGAGTGTGGCGGTGCCGTTTTTGATGGCTTCGGCCTGTTCGACGAGTCGCTCGGTCGAGTCGGGTCGTCGGTTGAGAAGGACATCCTCAACAAGAATTTTGAGCGCCGGGTCGATCTCGGCGTAGTCCATGAGGAGACCGGGATTGACGATAGCCATGTCCATTCCCGCTGCGATGGCGTGGTGGAGGAAGGCTGCATGCATGGCCTCGCGCACCGGGTTGTTGCCCCGAAAAGAGAAGGAGATATTAGAGAGTCCGCCGCTGGTGCGGGCACCGGGGCAGCGCTTTTTGACTTCGCGCACGGCTTCGATGAAGTCGACGGCGTAGTTGTCGTGTTCCTCCATGCCGGTGGCGACAGTGAGGATGTTGAGGTCGAAAATGATGTCCTGCGGATCGAGGCCGACTTCGTCGGTGAGGATTTTGTAGGAGCGTTCGGCGATGGCTACCTTGTCAGCCTGTGTGGCGGCTTGCCCGGTCTCGTCGAAGGCCATGACGATGACAGCGGCTCCGTAGCGGCGGATGGTGCGGGCTTGTTGGCGAAATTCGTCTTCGCCGCCTTTTAGGCTGATGGAGTTGACGATGCACTTGCCCTGAACGCACTTGAGCCCGGCCTCGATGACCGACCACTTGGAGCTGTCAATCATTACGGGGACGCGGGTGATATCCGGCTCCGAGGCGACGAGGTTGAGGAAGCGAGCCATGCAGGCTTCGCCATCGAGGAGGCCCTCGTCGAAATTGACGTCGATGATTTGTGCCCCTTTTTCGACCTGTGACTGGGCCACGGCGAGAGCGGCGGTAAAGTCGTCGGCCTTGATCAGTTTCTTAAAACGGGGGGAGCCGGTTACGTTGGTCCGTTCACCGACGTTAATGAATCCGCTGGCATTATCGATGTTGAGTGCTTCGAGACCGCTCAGGCGAAGGGCCGCACTGTTTTCCGGAATGGACCGCGGGGGAAATTGACTGACCTGCTCGACGATCGCCCGGATATGATCGGGGGTGGTGCCGCAACAACCGCCAACGAGGTTGACCAGGCCGTTTTTGGCGAAATCGCCAACGGACTCAGAGGTGTGTGCCGGGGTCTCGTCGTAACCGGTTTCAGAGAGTGGGTTGGGGAGTCCGGCGTTGGGATAGACGTGTACGTTGGTGTCGGCTACCTGCGCAAGCTCCTCGAGGAAGGGGCGCATGAGGTCAGCGCCGAGGGCGCAGTTCAGGCCGACGCAAAGCGGCTTGGCGTGGCGGATGGAGTTCCAACAGGCTTCGACAGTCTGCCCGGTCAGGGTGCGGCCGGACTGGTCGGTAATGGTAACTGAGATGATAACAGGAATACGCTCTTCCTGTGTATCAAAGAAGTCTTCGATGGCGTGGAGGCAGGCCTTGAGATTGAGGGTGTCGAAGACTGTCTCGGGGAGGAGGAGGTCGACGCCGCCTTCGATCAGTGCTTCGATTTGCTCGAAGTAGGCCTGATGCAGTTCGTCGTAGGAAGTGGCTCGGTACTCCGGGCGATTGACATCGGGGGAGAGGGAAGCGGTGCGGTTAGTCGGGCCGATCGCTCCGGCAACGAAGATAGGACGGCCTTCCTTTTCGGCGATTTCATCGGCTACTTCGCGGGCCACACGGGCAGAGGCGAGGTTGATATCGCGTACGCGGTGCTCGAGGCCGTAGTCGGCCTGGGCAATTGTGGTGCCGGAAAAGGTATTGGTCTCAATAATATCGGAACCGGCCTCGAGGAAGGCGCGGTGGATTTCCTTGATAATCTCTGGCCGGGTGATGCTGAGCAGGTCGTTGTTGCCCTTCAGGTCGCCTTCGACCTCGGCGAAGGATGCATCACGGAAGTCGGCTTCCTCCAGCTTGTGCTGCTGGATCATCGTGCCCATGGCCCCGTCGAGAAAAACAATACGCTGCTGCAGCAGATCGGTGAGTACCTGCCCTTTCGCTGTAAGTGGTTTTTCCGTGAGCGCGTTCGCCATATTTACATATCAAAATATCCTGATATCTTGATGCAAGCTTTCATTTTATTATTTTATCATCCTTTCGCGGGTCTGTCGGCGATGCTTTTGCTGTTCAATTTTCCGGTTTTGATCTCCGTAGGTCTCGACTTCAGGGATTGGTTGCGCATGAGTTTAGAGGATGGAGCGATTAAAGGAGCTTTTTCCGGAGATAGAGGCCTACACCTGGGCGGTATTGGCAGAGTGGGCGGTTTCTTTGCGTGAATGGAATGAAAAGGTGAACCTCATTTCGCGCAAGGATATCGAGCATTTGGAAGGACGTCATTTGGCGCATTGTTTAGCGATCACGCCTCATTTGAAGCTAATGCCGGGGGCACAATTAATGGATGTGGGAACGGGGGGCGGTTTCCCCGGTTTGATTTTAGCTATCTGTTATCCTGAGGCTCGCTTCACTTTAGTGGATTCAGTGGGCAAGAAGATTGCTGTGGTGGCGGATATGGTGGAGCGCTTGGGTTTGAAAAATGTAGAGGTTAAGCATGCTCGTGCAGAGGCGGTGAAGCAGGAGTTCGACTTTATTACGGGTCGCGCGGTAAAGAATCTGCCTGAGTTTTTTAGTTGGATACGGGGTAATGTACGGTGCGGTCAGCGGAATTCGATCCCCAACGGCGTGCTTTACTGGAAAGGAGGCGCCTTGGATGATGAGTTCAGTGCGCTGGGGATCCGCCCTCGATGTAGGGTGGAATTAGCAGAAAAACTGACTGATTTGTATTTCAAAGACAAATATATCCTCCATTTTGATGCACGAGACTTACCGAAAACCAGAGCTTTTCGCGTCAGTAAATGACCAGAGTTGGCAGTTTCTGCCCGGTTTTGTTTTTAAAGCGAACGGTTTTTTACACTTTTTACAT
>DKOA01000002.1:53642-53830 GCA_002469895.1 Opitutia bacterium UBA7374 | reverse complement strand
GGCGTTATGCCTGTTATTTTCGGTAGTGCCATTATCATGTTCCCGACACAGATACTGACGTATCTTGGTACAGCTACCGGCATGCGCTTTTTTAGTGATTTTGCGGGGAATCTGCAGCAGGGGCAGCCCGCATATTACATCATCTTTGGTCTTCTGATCTTTGTTTTCAGTTACTTCTGGGTCTCACT
>DKOA01000002.1:48757-53277 GCA_002469895.1 Opitutia bacterium UBA7374 | reverse complement strand
TTGAAAAAGAATGGTGGCTACGTGCCGGGTGTTCGCCCAGGTGAACCGACTGCTCAGTTTCTCGACTACGTGATGACGCGCCTGACTTTGTTCGGTGCCTTGTCTCTTACAGTTATCGCACTTTTCCCGGATATCCTGCTGGTCGGTTACCGCATCCCCGGAAATGTTGCTATCTTCTTCGGAGGCACAGGTATGTTGATTACGGTGGGTGTGTTGCTCGACACGATGCGCCAGATTGAGACTTATCTGCTGCAGCGCCACTACGATGGATTTTTGAAAAAGGGCAAAATTCGCGGCCGATCCGCAGCCCGCAGCAAACAACTCGTCGATACGGCTGGCCTTCAGGACTTCTGGGCGGCTTGGCGTCCACTGCTCATTCTGGCAATCGTACTCTTTATCTTGGGAATCGTATCCGGTTTTCTCAATTAGATCTCGGATGCGGACTTTTTTCGAAAGACATGCGCTTTCCTTGAGTCCTTTTCGTTACAGTTTAATTTTTCGTTCTTTGAATGGCTAGCAAAGCCAGTAAATTAAAGCCGGTTCGTACGGCCGAAGAAATTCAATCCATCCGAGAGGCTTGTCAGCTCGCGGCTACTGTATTGCATCGTTTGACTGATGCAGTCGAGGTCGGGATGACGACTTATGATCTCGATCAAATGGGGCGCCGTGAAATTGCTGCGCTCGGTGGAGAGAGTGCTTGTTTTAACTATGCTTCCGGTAATCTGCGATTCCCTGCCTACACCTGCATCTCGATCAACGAGGAAGTCGTTCATGGTATCGGTCGCTTGGAACGTGTAATAAAGCAAGGTGATGCCGTTTCCATCGATGTCGTCGTTCGTTACAATGGGTACATCGGTGATAACGCCACCACGGTTTTGATGGGCCCGGCTGCTCCGGAACTGGTCAAGCTTGTTTCAGCGACTCGCGCTTCTTTGGATTACGCGATTACCTACGCCTGTGCGGGTAATCGAGTGGGAGATATCTCCAATGCGGTGGAACGCTTCATTAAAAAACACGGCTACGGTATCGTTCGTGATTTTGTTGGTCACGGTATTGGTACTTCGATGCATGAGCCTCCACAGATCCCTAATTTTGGCCGTCGAGGGCAGGGTGCCTTACTTAAGCCCGGTATGGCCTTAGCTATCGAGCCGATGATCAATCTAGGATCTCCCGGTATCCGCATGCTCGATGACGGATGGACTGCCGTTACCAGTGATGGATCCTACTCCGCTCATTGTGAACATACCGTCCTAGTGACAGAGGATACGCCGGAAATCCTCACAATTCCTCAGATTTAACTTTCCAAATCAATTCTAACTGCTATTTTTCACAACTTTTCGCACTAAAACGACGAAAACCAAACACCTTTCTATTATGCCACGCCTACTCGGAGTCGATATACCCTCTAACAAAAAGCTAGAGTATTCCTTACGCTACGTCTACGGGATTGGTCCCACACGGGCCCAATCAATCATTGCTGAGGCTGGGTTTGATCCTGATCGCCGCGCTGGTGAGCTCAGCGAAGAGGAGTTGAATAAACTCGCTACTATCGTGACGGAGAAGCAGTATATAGTGGAGGGTGATCTCCGCCGTGAGGTAACGGCCAATCTGAAGCGCTTATCGGCCATCCGTTCCTGGCGAGGTATGCGCCACATGCGGGGACTGCCTGTCCGCGGACAGCGCACAAAGACAAACGCCCGTACACGCAAGGGTGGAATCAAGCCAGTACGTAAATAGCCTGAACCTAGCCTGAACCTAGTCTGAACCGTTAAATTTATTCCTATGAGCGAAGAGCAAACGAATCCCACCGCTGAAGAAGAAACCAAGCCAGTTGACGCAGTTGAGGCAGTTGCCGCTGCGGATACCGAGACTCCGGAGGAACCAGCGAAGAAGGAAGAGACCGCTGAAGATCTGCTGAAGAGTGATCTGGATGGTGTCAAAATCCGCCGCGCTAAAGGCAGCAAGAACGTTACTTCCGGTATCGTCAATGTGCTCGCTACTTTTAATAACACAAAAGTTACTTTCACGGATCCACGCGGTAATGTTATTTCCTGGTCGAGCGCCGGTAAGTGTAATTTCCGCGGTTCCCGCAAGTCGACTGCCTATGCTGCACAGGTGGTGACTCAAGATGCGGGACGTGTCGCAATTTCCCACGGTATGAAAGAAGTCGTCGTCAAACTTAAAGGCCCGGGCATGGGTCGCGACTCTGCCGTACGTGCTCTTCAATCGCTCGGTATTGTTGTAACAGAGATTCTCGATGTTACTCCTGTGCCCCATAATGGCTGCCGGGCTCCTAAGCGTCGTCGCGTCTAAGGTGTATTCTGCCACCCTGACGCAATCCACACTCCGCAGAACTGATCAATACAAACTATGGCCCGTTATACAGGACCCACAACACGAATCAACCGCCGCTTTGGTCAGGCGATCTTCGCACCGACCAAAGCTTTTGAGCGTAAGCCACACCCACCAGGCCAGCATGGACCACGTCTGCGTCGCAAGCTTAGCGACTACGCAATTGGCCTGAATGAAAAGCAGAAGCTTCGCTTTATGTATGGCATGACGGAGAAACAGTTCCGTCTCACATTTGAAAAAGCGAAGAATCAACGCGGTGTGACCGGTGAAATTTTTCTTCAGATGTTGGAGTCCCGCCTGGATAGCGTAGTCTATCGATTGGGCTTTGCCAAGTCTCGCTCTGCAGCCCGTCAGTTCGTCGGGCACGGTCATGTTATTGTCAACGGGAAGAAGACCGACATCGCTAGTTTTAGCGTTAAGCAGGGAGACGAAATTGAAGTGCGTGAGCGCAGTTCGTCTCGCCAACTTGCCACCCGTGGAATGGAGGAGAGTACGGCTCGCACCGTTCCTGAATGGCTCAGCCTCAATGCGGATAGCTTGAAAGCTACCGTTAATCGTCTGCCCTCTAATGAAGAAACCGAGGCATCTATCAACGTCCAATTGATCGTTGAATATTACAGCCGTTAATTCGATTTCGTCAGTCGGGTCTGCCCTCCTGATGAGGCCGATCCCATGTGCAATACACTCTAAAAAGGATTCATACAATTATGCCCAAGCGACTAGGAAAATTTGAACTGCCCAACCGTTTAACTAAGGTTGAAGACGCCTCGACAGAAACCTTCGCCATTTTTCAGGCGGAGCCTTTTGAGGCCGGATACGGTCACACTATCGGTAATTCGCTTCGCAGAGTGCTGCTAAGCTCTATCGAGGGAGCCGCGATCTCTTCGATTCGTATCGAAGGAGTACAACACGAATTTCAAAGTATCGAAGGCGTCGTTGAAGACGTCACGGATATCGTGCTTAATTTGAAAAAGGTACTGCTCGTTTCGGAGACGCGCGACACGGTAAACTTGGAAATCGATGTGACCCGCGAAGGCAAAATTACAGCAGCCGATATTCAGGAAGATTCCAATATTCGTGTGGTCAATCCGGATCACGTCATCTGCACACTGGAAAAGGAACAGCGTTTTCACGCTGAACTGGAAATTCGCGTCGGTCGTGGATATTGCACTGGTGAGGATAATAAAAAGGAAGAGCAGCCAATCGGAGTGATCGCAATCGATTCTCTGTATGGTCCGGTCAAGCTGGTCAAGTACAGCGTTGAAAATACCCGGGTCGGTCAAGAGATGGACTACGACAAACTGATTCTCGAAGTCACGACAGACGGTCGTATAACACCGGATGATGCGCTCAAGCAAAGTGCAGCGATCCTCAAGCACCACCTCAATGTGTTCGATGAAGTCTCTCAGCAGGACATTGAATTTGAAAGTGAGAGCAAGGAGATCAGCGAGGAACAAAATCGTCTGCGTAAATTGCTTAATATGAGCGTTAACGAGATTGAGCTATCTGTGCGTGCAGCCAATTGCCTGAACAATGCGAACATAACAACTGTAGGCGAACTGGCCATGAAGTCTGAACAAGAGATGCTCAAGTACCGCAATTTCGGCAAGAAATCACTGAATGAGATTAAGGACAAGCTGGAGCAGTTAGGTCTTTCTCTTGGCATGAAGATTGACGAGCGTCTTCTCGACAAGGTAAGCGAATTTTAATCCTAACGTCCCCCATTTCCTATCTAATTAAGTAGACTCATGCGCCACAGTAAACGCAGACACATTCTCGGAGTATCCGGACCGCATCGATCCGCCATGATGGGCAACCTTTCTGTTGCCCTGCTCACTCATGGTCGAATTGAAACCACAATCTCTAAAGCTAAGGCGCTTCGCCCTTTTATTGAAAAGGTCATCACACTCGCTAAAAAAGCTGAACAAGCGAATGATGCGGCACGTAAGTTGCACTTTCGCCGTCTGGCAATATCTCGTGTGCGGGATAAAAAAGCGGTTGCCAAACTCTTTGATGAGTTGGTTAGCGAATTCACGGATCGTACCGGTGGATATACACGTATCTACAAGCTTGGGCAGCGGGTCGGTGATGCTGCTGAAATGGCTTTAATTGAACTGATTGACGGATCTGACGAGGGTTACGATAAACCCAAGCGTAAGGCGGCTCCG
>DKOA01000002.1:31012-48332 GCA_002469895.1 Opitutia bacterium UBA7374 | reverse complement strand
GAAGCGGCTGACGAAGGAGCTACTGAAGAGGCAGCTCCAACGGGAGAATCCGAAGAAACTTCGGAAGATTCTGAAAAGACCAACTAAGCTTACAGACGATCAGCGGGATCCAACGGTGATAGTTTGCCCGCTTCCTTTATTCTAGGTTTCGCGCATGCGAAAACCGTCGAGTGCGCCCTCAGCTGCAAGGACATGGATGGCGGCTGCCTCCGCTGCACGCATCTTTTCACGGTCACTCTCATTGCGGTCATCGTATCCGGCCAAATGTAACCACCCGTGTGCAAGATAGAGGGAGAGCTCGTGGCTAACCGGAAGGTGTAAGTCCTTTGCTCGTGAGCGGGCATGGTCTACAGAGATTATGATTTCTCCAGCAGAGGCCATTTCTGAATCAGCGGGAAAAGTAATTACATCTGTGGCTGTGGGGTCATTCAGGTAACGTCCATGAATGTCTGCAATGACAGGGTCATCGACAAATACAATGGAGAGTTCGCCGGCTTGAATGGGGAAGCGTCCCGATTCGTAGAGTGTCTGTACGATCGCCGTAGCGGCAGCTTCTGCCTGGTCCAGACTTTTATACTGGTTGCTGATCGCTGGCTGTACCGTCTTCTTCATGCTTTTCAGGTTCGTTCCGCTCAGCAGCATTTGCCGAATCTTCCTTTGGATACTCAATACGTGCGTGCAGCATATTGAGTAAGGTATGGGTAAAGCTAGATTTGATCCGTGCGAGTTCCTGGAAGGTGAGCGGGCATTCGTCGAGTTGCTTATCTTCGATCCGCTTGTTAAAGATGGTATTAATGAGTTCTTCAATGGCAGGCTGTGTTACCTTTGGAATTGTTCGGCTGGCAGCTTCGATGCTGTCGGCAAAGAAGATGATGGCACTCTCTTTGAATGCGGGCAGCGGGCCGTCATAGCGATAGGTGCTTTCATCGACGTCGGATTTGTCCAGACTGCTTTTGCTCACACCGGAGAGTGGAGAAGGGGTGTCTCCCTTTTGTTTGATTTTTGCCTGATGGTAAAAGTACTGAATGAGGGTGGTTCCATGGTGCTGGCGTATAACATCGGTAATGACCTGTGGAAGTTTATTTCTTTTAGCCAGATCGACTCCTTCTTTGACGTGTGCCTTGATCACAAGCGCGCTCATGGAGGGGTTTTTCTGGCTGTGTGGGTTGGCTCCACCCCGTTGATTTTCGACGAAGTATTCCGGCTTCACCAGCTTCCCAATATCATGGAAAAAGGAGCAAACACGACAGAGTAGGGGATTGGCTCCGATGGCAGCGGCTGCGTTCTCCGAGAGATTAGCTACCATCAGACTATGGTGGTAGGTCCCGGGCGCTTCTATCTGCATACGACGCAGTAGGGGATGATTAAAATCTGTCAGTTCGAGTAGTGTAATCTCTGTGGTCACTTTAAAGAGATATTCCAGTATGGGCAGTAGACCGACTGCAATAATCCCGGTAACGAGGCCAATAATGAGCGCGATTAGTGCCTGCTGCCCGACCAGCCCGAAGGAGAAACCAGCGAGCAGACCGGTGGTTGCTCCGGCGCAAGCCGCGGCGACTCCAGCGAAGAAGCCGGCACGCACGAGCTTGGAGCGTTGACGCACATGGGTGGAGTAGTAGCTGCCGGTTATGCCGGAAAGGAAAGCAATCAGCATGAACTCAATCGAGTTATCGAGCATGATGCCGAAGCAGACAGAGATGACGAGTGCGGACAGCGCTGCCGGACCGGCACCAACCAGAACGCAGACAAGAATGGGCGCAAGTGCAGAGGGTGCGATAAATGGCAACATGCTGGGAAGCGATGGACTCGTAGCGGAGGCAATTTCACCGATTTCAAATATGGCGCGAATGAGTAGTAGGCTGATCAGCATACAAACGGCAGTGATTGCTACGGAGCGGTTGCGTTTGCGGGTATCACGCACGCCCTGTTTAATATACAGGTAGAGTGCCGTTAAGAGAAATGCAGTGAGAAAAAAGCGGGCAAGAAAAAGCGGGTCGAGAAGCATGGCGTCACCACCAGCCGCAATATTTGCTTCCCGGTAGGCAGACATACGCTCGAGATCGAGTGGAGTAATCATGGAGCCCGGTTCAATCAGTGTATCCCCTTCTTCATAGCGAAGTATTGGCATCTCGACCACTGCGAGCGCGCTATTGATGGCATTATCGGTGCCCTCCTGGCTGTAGACAAGGTTGACGACGAGTCCCGGCCGGAAAATTTCGAAGAGCATACGAGCGGTATCTTCACCGCGAGATAGCGCGTTTATTTCAACGCGCAGGTCGATCATGGCTTTTTCCAGTGGCCGTGCATTTGGCAGGTTGTTTTTGCCCTCTTCGTCGGTCAGTTGTACCACGGTAACTTGCGGGAGAATGCCTAGACCACTTCGGTTCTCATAGATGCCCTCCTCGTACAGTCTCTTCAAGGCAGCAAGTGCATCTTCGCTGGTCGAGGATCTTTCTCGCGGAGAGGTTTCATCGATAAAAGCGGTCAATATAGTAATTGGAATTTCAATGCCGGAGGCGTTGATCAGCTCGGTGGCTCGGGTACCAAATGTTTCCAGCACTTTTTCTTCCCCCTGTTCCTCGAACTCAATCTGTGCTTGCGCGTAGGTAGAAAGTAATTCGGCGAAAAGGTCACGGAATTGTTCATAGGGCAGGAATGTTCGCTTGAAGACCGGAGGTACCTGAGTGCGCACTTCGTTGCGGCGTTGCTCGACTAATACTTCACTCGTATATTCATAGGGAAATTCAGCGACGATACGCTGCTGGGCAGCTTGTTTGAGGATGAGCTGTGGCCCTTTTTCTTTTTGTCCGAGAAAGGAAATTACAATGACGAGAAGAGAAAACAAATAGAAGAGCCCGCCTTCGATTAGCCGGGTCTTGGTAAATGCACGGGTTGAGGCGACGGCAGAATCTAGAAAATTCGTGTCGTTTACCTGTCCTTTAGTCTTTTCGCGCCGTTTTTGTTTTTTTGCCTGTTTGGCCATGACTACAAAGTGGTTGGTATATTACTCCGGTGTATGCTCTGCGTAGGCAGTAATGATTTTTTGTACGAGAGGATGTCGTACCACGTCCTCTCCTTCAAACTGGAAGATTCCAATGCCTTCGATACGGCTAAGGATTCGTGCCGCTTGTCGCAGACCGGATGATTTTGACTTCGGTAGATCGATTTGGGTGATGTCTCCGGTTACGACCATTCGTGTACTGTCTCCCAGTCTGGTGAGAAACATCATCATCTGTTCATGGGTTGTATTCTGTGCTTCATCGAGAACGACGAAAGCATTGGATAGAGTCCGGCCACGCATATAAGCAAGCGGTGCGATCTCGATTATCCCCCTTTCGATCAGTTGACTGACTGTGTCCTTGCCCACCATGTCATTCATCGCGTCATAGAGCGGCGTTAGGTAAGGCAGAATTTTCTCCTGCAGTTCGCCGGGGAGGAAACCCAGGGCTTCGCCTGCTTCAACGGCGGGACGGGTTAGAATAATTCGCTCAACGGTGCCTTCATGCATCTCCTTCAGTGCCATTGCCATCGCCAGATAAGTCTTTCCCGTTCCGGCCGGGCCGATACCAAAACTAACACGGTGCGAATCGATGCTGTGGAGGTAACGTTTTTGGTTCAGCGTTTTCGGGATGATGCTCTGTTTTTTGAGCTTTATGATGTAGGGCTTCCTGTAGAGTTCGCGGATCTCTTCAGTTTTCCCTTCAGCAATTGCACGCAAAGTGTGATGAAAGTCGGAAGATCGAATTCGTATGCCGTGTTGGCGAGCAGTTTCCAGTAGTTTAAAGAGATCGGTTGTTTTCTGCACCGATGATTCCTCACCCTGAATCGTCAGCCAGTCATCACGAGTAACTATCTTGGTGTGCAGTACACGTTCTGCTTCATCAATATTACGCATATCATTAGCGTACAATTGAGTGACTAAGCGTGCGTCAGAAAAGTGCAGCGTTTCTTCAGGCATATCTATGGCAGGGTTTTTAGCGGAGAGACTCAGGCAGGGAATCCTTACACTGAAGTGGCTTTAACCAATCGTTCCCACATCGCATCCATTGCTTCAGGGATCACTTTGGTTTCCGCGATGACCGGCATGAAATTAGTGTCTCCATTCCAGCGGGGCACCACATGGCAATGCAAATGGCTGGGAATGCCGGCACCAGCCGCTTTGCCAAAGTTAAACCCGGTATTGAATCCATCCGGCTTGAGTGCCCGTTGTAGGATGTTCTGTGCTTCGATAATGAGATCCATTAACTCGTAACGTTCTTCTTTTTCTAAGTCGGCAAGTTGTGCAACTGGGCGATAGGGTAGCACCAGAAGATGCCCCGCATTGTACGGATAGCGATTCATAACGATGAAATTGAACTGCCCTCGAAAAATGATGTGATTGGACTGGTCGTCTTTTGAATCCTGCATCTTCGAGAATGGATTCTCTGCCGGTTTTTCTGTGTCTTGTGCGAGTATATAGGGCATACGCCAATAAGCATGCAGACGTTGCATCACGCTTCCTTCATCGTTTTCCGGCTTGGATTTGGATTTTTCTTCAATCATCAGAAAAGCTGAATAAACTAGATCTTTTATCGAAGAGGTCGATTTTTTATTTGAACTCCAATACTGCCGCGAATTCATCGTTTTCTCCCTCTTTTTGTAGACTTATGTGGTCTATTTCGGCTCGGCTTTCTAGTTGCCTTGGATCAGGGCACTCCTGTAAGAACTCTTAGCTATGGTAACCTCGGATAAATCGGATTCAGGATGCGAAAAACCTGTCGGCTCGAGCATTTTTGATCTCCCGCGTGATATTCTTTATTCAGGGCTATTGCTCATCGGTCTGGCGGGGTTTATGATATGGGATCAAGTGTATTGGTGGGGTGATCGGGATGATTACAGCTTCGGTTATCTTGTCCCCTTATTTGCTGCCTATGTACTCTATGATCGCTGGCCCATTCTCAGCAGTTATTTGTTTAACGGTGCCCGACCGAGGGAAAGCATGGCTGCGAATACTCCGGGAGTATTATCCCGTATCCTCGGTGGGGTAGCGGTAGCGGGTTTCCTCAGTTCGTTGCTACTCTACGGAATCGGCGCTTTGCTACGTGCCGTCACTGGTCCCCAGAATCCGGCATCCTTGGCCATCGCTGCCGGATTTGCCGGCATTACATTATCCACGGTTTTTATTATTAGCAGGACGCGAGCGGATGGTCAGCCGATGCCGTTGCTCAATCGTTTTTCTTTTGTTCTGCTCTTTTTATTTCCGGCTCTTATATGGCTGCTTTCCGCTCCTTTGGTCTCTGTGTTGGAGACTAAAGTACGGGTTTTTCTACTGACCAAGGTGACGATTGTCGTATTTAATTTTCTGGACCTGCTGGGGTACCAAATTGAACGTCAGGGAAATGTATTAATTTTGCCGGTCGGCCAAGTTGGTGTGGAGGAAGCCTGTTCAGGGATTCGGTCACTCACCGCCTGTTTGTTTGCCGGTTCTTTTCTCGCCGCCGTGTTTCTCGATCGCCTGTGGAAAAAAGTCGCTCTGGTTGGTGCCGCTATGATTTTGGCGGTTATCACCAATTTGATGCGCAGCCTTTTTCTCACTCTCTGGGCATATAGCTACGGCTCTCAATCAATTAATGATCATTGGCATCTGCCTCTCTTTGGTGATATTGGCAGTGTCCACGACGTTACCGGCTTTGCTATTTTAGGTGTGACTTGTCTCGGCTTGCTTGTCCTGCTGCCCATTTTCAACTTCAAGCTCGAGTATATTGAAGACTTCGATGAAACCGCTGACGACGAATCAACAACTTCGGTGGAAAAGGTGGAAAAGGTGGAAAAGGCGGATGATAGCGCCTAGGTGGTGCAATTCATCCGTAACATCTAGATGAGTAAATCGATGAAGATTTTGATGGTTACACCGGAACTGGTGCCTCTGGTTAAAGTGGGTGGTTTAGCAGACGTAGTGGGCGCGCTTTCCAAGTCTTTGTCGTTGTTGGGTCATGAAGTTCGAATCGTCTTACCTAAATACGCCGGGCTCCGCCGGGTCGAAGATGCTCAGCCCATGAAAGATCCTTTGATTGTTCATTTAGGGGGGCATGAAGCGTATGCTCGAATCTGGAACTGTACCTTGCCCGATTCGGATGTGGTTTGCCATCTTCTGGAGCACAATCAGTTGTATGATTCCCCATCCGTTTACCGGGGTCCCAGTGGAGATGAGGCAGATAATGCACAGCGATTTACATTCCTTTCCCGTGCAGCCATTGATTTATGTTATCAGACCGAATGGATACCGGATGTGGTGCATTGTCATGACTGGCCGACAGGGCTTGTCCCGCTCTATCTAAATACAACGGAGGCAGACCGGCCGATGGGGCAGGCAGCTTCTTTGTTAACCCTGCATAATGTACAACACCAAGGTTGGTTCCACCGAAATGTGGTGGACTATTCCGGATTGCCGCAGCATGTCTTTCGTCCGGATGGCCTAGAGTCAATGGGGCAGGCAAATTTCCTCAAGGGAGGGATTTATCATTCGACGAAGATAACCACAGTGAGCCCGACATATGCTGCTGAGATACAAGTCGCGGACGGCGGTCATGGCTTGCACAATCTGTTGCACAATCGATCGGCTGACCTCGTTGGCGTTATAAATGGAGTCGATACGGATGAGTGGGATCCGGCGAGGGATGAGCTGTTGCCTGCCCGCTTTTCTGCGGACAACTTGTCGGGTAAGCAAATTTGCAAAGCCCGCCTACAGGAGGCCTTTGGACTGGAAGTCGCACCGGAGATACCGCTCTTTACTGTGGTGTCTCGGTTGGTTGAACAAAAAGGCCTCGATTTACTGGTCGCGATCAGTGACCGCTTAATGAGTGAAATGTCCATCCAAATTGCCGTTCTAGGCACTGGCGAGGCGGCATTGGAAGAAGCGTTTACGGCATTGAGTCAGCGTTATCGAGGTCGATTTGGCAGCTTCATTGGATTCGATAATGAGTTGGCTCATCTGGCTGCAGCCGGTGCCGATTCACTACTCATGCCCAGTCGTTTTGAGCCCTGCGGATTGAGCCAGTTGTACGCCATGTTGTATGGCGCACCACCGGTTGTGCGAGCCACCGGCGGTCTTGTCGATACAGTGGAAAACTATTCCGAGTCCCATTCTACTGGCACCGGTTTTACCTTTACAGACCCTAGCCCGGAAGCTCTTTTTGATACAATTGGTTGGGCATGTTCGACTTATTATGATCGTCCGGGTGATTTTCAACAACTCCAGCAAAACGGAATGCGCAAAGACTTTTCATGGGCTCTATCGGCCGGCACTTATGAGTCCATTTACGAGCAAGCAATGCTTTCCCGTGCTGCGGCATTTGTTGGACAGAAGAAGGTTTGATTGCCTTAGCCACTCAGTTGACGTACGCACGCTTCACTCTACAGTGTTTTATCAGTGAATGACCCTAACCTAGATTTTAATGATGTCATCCGGACAATTCGCGAGGATGACCCGCGCTATGAGCGTGGTGCATACTACTTTCTTCGGCAGGCATTGGATTACAGTTTGAAGGAGCTCCACAAACGTGGGGAGTTGGATCGTTCAAACCACCTCACCGGTCAGCAACTTCTCGAAGGGATCCGTCTGTATGCGCTAGACCAGTATGGCCCCATGGCGCGTACCGTGATGGAGTATTGGGGAGTCCGCGAATGCCGTGATTTTGGTAACATTGTATTCAATCTGGTGGAGTGTCGGGTCCTCGGTAAAACGGAGGAGGATAGACCGGAGGATTTTTCCGGAGGCTACTCTTTTCGAGAGGCCTTTGATTCCGGTTTCCTGCCTTCTGTGAAACCTCCTTTGCGAAGACCACGCCTGAATTGAACCAAGGAAGCTTTGCCAAGCGAATGCCTATTGGTCGGGTTTTGTGCTCTCTTCCAGCAGATGCTTCGTTAACTCTATTAGACTGTAATGCTTTTTTCTGAACATTCGTCCGCCTCTTCAAATAAGCCTTCTCTTGAGGAGCAATTGTTCGCTCTGCAAATAGAACGGCGGGAGTTGGCAAACGGTCTCGTACACTTACACCAACCGGACTTTTCTGTACCCGTTGTTTCCGTACAGGTTTGGGTCCGCACGGGTAGTATTCACGAAGGTGATTTGAGAGGCTCGGGATTGTCTCACTACCTCGAACATATGCTCTTCAAGGGGACTGATCGAAGGGGTGCTCAATCAATTGCTCGTGAAGTGCACGGCATAGGCGGGCTGATAAATGCCTACACGACCTTTGATCGGACCGTTTATTACATCGACTGCCCGGCTACCTCCTTCGATACCGCAGTGGATATTCTGAGCGATATTGTACTACATTCCACACTGCCTACCGAGGAAACTGAAAGGGAGCGTGATGTGATTCTTCGCGAGATCGATATGGGTTTGGACGATGCCGATCAGTGCCTCAGTCGGGCTCTCTTTCGCAATGCTTATCGCAGACACCCGTATTGCGAGCCGGTGATTGGTCACCGCGAACTTTTTCAACAGGTCCAGCACGCAGAGCTCTCTGCTTATTACAAGGCTCGTTATTTACCCAATAATATAACTGTCTGCACGGCGGGTGCTGTTTCTCTGACTGATTGTTCTGACACTGTAGATCAGTATTTCGGCACTTTGGCCAGAGGGCGACTCTGCGATGCAAGTTTTGCCGCCGAACCCACCCAATTATCTGTCCGTCGCGAGACGCTACAGGGCGATTACAATATCACAAGGGGTGGCATTGCCTTCAAAGTTCCACATTTGAGTCATCCGGATTCAGCGCCACTGGATGCTCTGGCGCAGGCACTTGGCGGGGGCGAAAGCTCCGTATTCTGGGAAAACCTGCGCAATAAGGACAACTTGGTACACTATATCGATTGTCGGAACTGGAACCCCGGAGATAGCGGGCTTTTTTGGATTTCCTATATTTGCGATCCGGACAAGCAGGGTGCCGTAGAGACGGAAGTACGGAATCAGATTCAGCAGGTCATCTCTGAAGGAGTCGAAGAATCTGTCTTAGATAAAGCCTATCGACAGGCGGTCAACAGCGAGATTAACAGCCGTAAGACGGTGAGTGGTCGTGCCTCTCGACTGGGCCTTGCTGAAGTGGTGGTGGGCGATGTGCACTTTACGAAACAATATTTTCAACAGTTGCGGTCAGTAACACGGGAGGATTTATCGCGTGTCGCCGCCCACTATCTTATCGAAGACGGAATGACTGCGGTTTGTGCAGAACCACGAACGGCTAAAGACACGGGATCTAAGGATGCAAAAAATGGATCGAGTAAGCCGGCTCTTCAAGCAAAGCATGCTACCTTAAAGGACGGCATTCAAATCGTTCTGCAGCCAGATCCCAGTTTACCAAAGGTGCATTTGCGGGCCGTGCTCTTGGGCGGTGCTCACTACGAACCAAATAATCAGAGAGGCATATCTACCTTGCTCGCCGAGATGTTGATTAAAGATACAGAGGGGAGAAGCGCATCCGAGGTAGTGCGCTTGCTCGAGACCCTGGGGGGCAAATTATCTGCTACCGCGGGTAATAATTCCATTCAACTGGCCATTGAAGTCTTCCCCGATGACTTGCCGGTTGCAGTTCAGCTACTTGCTGATGCAATTTGTTGCCCAACGTTTGAAGCGGCTACTTTTGATACTGAGTTAGTCAGTCAGATCGCCATGCTACAGGAGGAGGACGATGAAATCTTCGGTTATGGGTTCCGCTTGCTGCGCCAACAATTTTTCACGAATCATCCTTTCCACACGGGACCAAACGGTCGGCTGAAGGACCTCAAAGTGATCGACCGTGATGCCCTTAAGAGTTACTACGATCAAATTGTCCAACCGGCCAATCTTGTCCTTTCGGCTTGCGGGCATTTTGACGAAGATGCGTTGTCTGCACTATTGGCAAAGCATCTGGAGGGTCGCCTGCCCACAGGTCAATTCAAGCGCATCGCCGGCAATCCGCACCAGCCGACCTCCGCCTTGGTAGCGACGGAATCAATGGAGCGTGAACAAGCGCTTTTGTTGATGGCTTTTCCGGACGTAGGACTGTACAGCCGGTTAAGTATTTGCGGGGAACTGCTCAACGAAATTTGCAGTGGTATGTCGAGCCGTCTATTTGAGCGAGTGCGGGAAGAGCAGGGGCTTGCCTATTACGTTGGTTCCACCCGAACACTGGGTCTAAATGAGGGCATGTTTACCCTTTACGCGGGCACACATGATGCAGCGATTGAAGTCGTTGCCGGGGAAATGCGTGAGGAAGTAAGGCGGATCGTTGAGGGAAGAATAACCGAAGATGAATTAGAGCGCTGCCGCACACGATTAAAGGCAGCCCGTGTAATGAATCGCCAGACCTTGGGGGCTCGGGCAATGCACGCAGGGATGCAGCTCGCTTATGGTTTACCGGAAGAAACCGTTACAGAATATGGAGCCAGAGTGGATGCGGTGAATGCATCCACCCTGGCAGATTTTGCGTCGAAGCAGCTAGACTTGGAAAAAGTCCAGCAACTAACAGTACGCCCAGTCGAGTGATCTATCGGGATCTTTTATGACTTCGATCGATCCGTTCAGGAGTCGTTTTATTTCGATTTCTTTTGCTCACTTAACTTTCGGTAAAAGTGGGCTCCATGAATTTCCCGCATCATTTTACGGCGAAGTTCAACGGCCAGCTTGAAGGCCTTTTTTTCGCCGTATTTTCGGATGGAGAATGAGGTGCACTTTTGCACCCCTGACTCTGGCCGCCAACTGACAGAGTAGCACTCGTGGTGGTTTCCGTTGGGGCTGGTTTTGGTCGTTCGCGATACTCCGAGTTCACCCGTTGAATTCCGTTTATCCGATACTACGATTCGTCGATGACGGGGTTTCTTGGGGATAGCTGCTAATTCTTGCTTTAGCTCGTCCCGGTAAGCCTTGGCAGCGCTGAGCGCTTTGCTTTTGCTGCCGTACTTGCGATCACTGAATAGTCGCGAGTAGGTTTTTCCGTTTCGATACCCGCGGACAAACCATCCATGTGTGGTTTTTGAGTCAATCCGGCTGATACCTTTGTTTTCTTTACTACGTGGCATAATACACTTCCTTCGGTTTATAGGGCCAGATAGCGCAACCCCGATTGATCTAGTTGGTTTGATGAAGGTTGATAACTCTTAACAAGTACAATGCAGCAGAATTTCTGCTGAACAAATAGATAATCAAAAACTGAAAAGGAGGCAAATTCTCCCAATACCCTGCATCGCCCTTGTACTAAAAATATATTCGAATATATTGGTTTCTTATTAATTAAGTAACCTGCCCCTAATGTATCAACCAATCACAACAAAGATATGCGGTCTAACCCGCGAAGAGGATGTGGACTTAGCTCTGACCTCCGGAGCCGACTATTTTGGTTTCATTGTCTATCCCGGTTCACCACGCGCAATTACTCTTGAGCGAGCGGTCGAATTAGCCTCTGCAGTCCCGAAAGAGCGATGCGTATTGGTCTCAGTAGAGCCATCATCCGAGGAAATGGAGTCCTTCAGTGCAGCTGGGTTTGGCGCCTACCAAATCCATGCACGGGGGGAAGCTTCGCTGGCATCACTTGCCGTATGGAGTGGTTTGGCTGGCCGGGAGCGGTTATGGTTTGCCCCACGTCTAAAGCCGGATCAGCTGTTTCCAGAGGTTATCTTAGAGTTTACCGATACGGTTGTGATGGACAGTTATTCCGCCGGGCAGGTAGGTGGCACGGGAAAAACCGGCGATTGGGCCGGTTTTCGTACCCTTCGTGAATCCTATCAAGCGATACGCTGGATTCTTGCCGGGGGAATTGGGCCAGACAATATTCAGGCTGCTCTGGCTGCCAGTGGAACTTCTTTTGTTGATGTCAACAGCGGTGTTGAGACGGCTCCCGGTATCAAGGATGCCGTCCAAATGGAAGCGCTCTACAGGGCACTGCACTCCTAAAGTTAGACCGACTGTTTTCTCTCTGGAACCGGTGATGCAGCGTAATTTAGTTCCTGTTAATTAGAGTGCACGCCTGTGGACAGTCTTTCGAGTTTGTTTAGAAAGGCTGTCGGCCAAGTGTGCCGATTAGTGATTCGACATACTCCGGCGCACTGGCTGTAGAGAGTGATTCTCGAGCGGCTGCGAGGCGTGAATCGATACCAAGTCTTTGTGCTACATTGGCGTGCGTCGGACGGGCAAGG
The DNA here is from genome assembly GCA_002469895.1 of Opitutia bacterium UBA7374. GTDB lineage: Bacteria > Verrucomicrobiota > Verrucomicrobiia > Opitutales > Coraliomargaritaceae > UBA7374. The sequence continues at coordinate 36,179 of DKOA01000002.1, read as the reverse complement.
AATTGCTCAAGGTATTCCACGTGCCGCTGCCAGGATGCGATGTCTGCTTCTTGCTGGCTTTGCAGGCGGGCCTTGTACCAATCACTCTGGAGCATGGATTCGCGGGTAAACAGTGCACGAATTTCAGGATCCTGCAGATCTTTGCCTTCATAGTGACCTTCCACCATAATGTGAAGGAGTGCCTTGAGGGGAAGACAGGCTTGTTCAATGGAGCCGTCTTCAAAATAGTTTTGTGCGGCGACTTTGTGAGCGAGGATGACGGTCTCCATTCCATCGACAAAAGTTTCCATGTCCTGTAACTCAGGCTTGAGCATGGCATCTTCAAAGACGGTTTCCGGACTGTTAAAGACGCGCCCGAAGAAGATGCGGACAAATTTCGCTGTTATACGGGATCCGAGAATACTGGCTTTAACCGTCTTCCCATCGTACTCGAAATCTTCCATTTTTTCGAGGAAGCCATTTTCCAGTAGCCATTGCGGGTTGGCCTCTTCTGGGCGCATGCGGCACCAGATCTCGGGTACGAGTAAGCTGATGTCGTGATCAACTCGGAATTTAGGGCCGACGTATCCGGCTGCAGTGATGAAGGCCGGTTGCATCGTAGCCAAGTAGGCGACGAGCGCAGCATTAAGATCATAGATCGGGGGCAGTGCGTTAAAGGGGCCTTTGGTCAATGCGCCTTCGGAACCAGCACCGGTGGTGGAGGGAGACTTGCCAGTAATACTGGTAATAAACTCCATGAAGAGCTCCGGCAGTTCCATATGGTGGATGGGATTAAAAGTACTCAGCGGTTTAACACCGGCTTCTGGTTCGGCTGGGTTATTACGACGGCCCGGCAATATGGAAGTGACAGGGCGAAGGATTGGAGAGTGCAGATCCTGACGTCGGTAGAGCCGAGTGCTCATTTCTGCGAGGTAGAGGGCGCGCGGGTCTTTAAGGTCGGGCCGCACCTGCAGGTAACGTGGATTTTTGGTTGGCTTGCCATCAACCATCCGAGGATAGGCGGGTGTAGAATAATAGCTGCCGGAGGGCGTGTCGTTAAAGCGCTGAACAAGGTCACGCAAGGGTGCAGTATACTGCTCGAAGCGGATGGCGTCTTCGATTTCGTTTTTCCCGTGTTCCGCGTCAAGTGGTTCGTAATTGCTAAGGAAGCTGCCACCGGAGGCGAGGTCGCTCTCTGCTTGCTTATCGTAGCCGCGGATGACGGCATCGTCAGGACGCTGAAAAAAGCGGTATTCGCAGTTGTATACGAATTTAGCTGATGGCGCAGTCCAACCGACAGGTAGATGGTTGATCGAGGATGCAGGAGCAACGGTGGAAGCTGTAATATCATCCTCCAGAGAGATCTTGGTAGCCGGCACGAAGTCTTTGCGTAAGCCGAAGGTTCGCCATGCTCCGGTATCCGTATAGCCGACTCGGAGATACTGGGTAATAATAGGATGGTTACGGTAGCGAAGCTCGTTGCCGCACTCTCCGTTGATTAGGTCTACGCTGAAGCGACTTCTCCAGTCGTCGCCCCAGTCCTCTTTGTGGTAGCGTTTGATGATTAATACCAGTTCTTTGACTTGCAGGGGGATCGACTGAAGCCATTCATTGTAGGCATCTGTATAGTCAATTTTGGAGGGTGTGAGTAACTTGATGACTGATCCGAGGGAACGGTCTTTGGCAAGAAGGGGGCGGGAATTTGGATCGCGCCCGTCGGGGTTGCGGAAACGGTCGCTGTAGTCCCGATTGATGATGGTTTCAGCGAGGTCGATGTCTTTTTCAAAGTCGTTAATAAAGACAGGGCCGGCGATGATGGCATCGGTGATGGGTTTAGAGATTTCCGATTTACCACCACCCGAGACGGTACACGGCTTGTGGCAAACGCGGCTCTCGGCAGTGTGCCCGACTAGGCGCCAGCGACGCCCGTCGGCAGGCTTGATCATCTCCACCTTATATCCGGATGGCAGAATATAGGTGTGTTTGGGGAGTAGCTTGATGGTCTGTTCGGCGCCCTCCTTTTCCCAACTAATCTTTTGTGGGTTTAGCTCGATGCGAGCATCTTCCGGAAGATAGATGATATCGGGAAAGTTCTTATCGGTGGCATAACCTTCCGGATGGACGTTGATCCGCTCGCCGTAAGAATCGATCAGCCCGGCAAAGGTTTGGTCGACGACGGGAAAGAAGCGGCTCAGTTTAAAGTCTTCCCCAAGGTCGTATCCGGTAAAGGCAATGGTACCGCCAGCGTGTTCTTCTTCGGCGTTGCCCATTAAATTGGCGGAGAAGCCGATCTGTGTTTTCACTTCTTTTTTGCAGTAGCCAAAGTAGTTGTCAGCAATCGCGGTTACCACACAGCCGGAGATGTCTCGGCAAGTAATCTTAAACGCGGAACCATCGTTATAGAGTTCGTCTTCTTTTTCCCAGCACATGCCATCGCGCTTTTGGCGTTCAGTAGCCTCGGCGATATGGGGAAGGCCAAGCTCTTTTTTGGTGGTACCGATGAGGTGTGGTGCGAGGATGACGCAACCGCTTGTTCCCGTCCAGTTTTTGGGTTGGAGACCGGCATCGTTATCGGGAAGGAAAGGGTCACCGCCGTTGCCGAAGATGGACTCCACAAAATCGAGGTTACTGACCATGTTACCGGGCGCGAAGAAGCGTACCTCCATGGTCTTTTCTTCGCTGTGGCCGTTGACCTCGGGGAGGACTACGGGGCGGAGCAGGAGGGAGGTCCAGGTCTGCGCAGGTTTATCCGTGTGGGCGAGGAAAGGCAATGTACGCAGGGCTTCCGGGGCGGTTTCGAGCGCTTTGCGCAGAAGGCGTGCAGCGGCTATCTTTGGTACCGATTTTTTGTCGTTTGGTATGGGCAACCCTCCCTCAGCGACATGAAAGACACCCTTTGTCGTGCGGCGGTCGCTTTTCGGGTTATGCAGCACACCTTGTTCGATGCGGTAAGAATCAATAATATCGGAGGAGAAGTGATCGCCCTCCGCCGGCAACGAAAGTGTTCGCGCTAGGCCGTGCCTGTCCAGGACCAGAGTGAGATTGTGTAGTTGAGGCGTTTCCTCAGCGGAGAGGTCGGAAAAGTAGCGCCCAAGGAAGTCCTGAATGCGTTGGTCGCAGGGGGGCAGGTAGTCGGCAAGCAAGCGGGATTTTTCCTGATAACTGGCGAGCAGAGATTTGCCTAAGCTGTAGAATGCGTGATCTTCGATGTCTCCATAGACCGGTTGCCCGATGGCAGTCAGCTTCAGGTTTACATAGTCGAGCAGTGTCTCTTTATCGTGTGATGAATCTGCTGTTTGTGGGTCTAGGCCGAGTTGTGTCTTGAAGTCGATCATGATAAATGTGCAGGCCAAGAGTGCCTAGATTGTTTTTACTGTAGGATTTTCTTTCGTGGTCGGTGCTAGATTACTGTCTGTAGCAGGTTTCTCGCCCAAATGAATTGGGCAGTTAAATCCGGCAACGGTTGTGATCCCCGTTGCCGGAAGCAAATAGACGATCTTCTTTAAACGGTGCCAAAGATGGTCTTGCTGTTGGAGCAAAGATCTTCAGCCGCTTGAATTAGGCGTGCAGCCATGTTCTTTTCTGCTTTCTTCAGATAGCTGCGTGGATCGTATGTCTTTTTATTGCCGACTTCACCATCTATTTTGAGCACGCCTTCAATATTTTCCCCGATGTGTGTGACAATCGGGCGGGTGAAAGCGTATTGGGTGTCAGTATCAATGTTCATTTTGATTACCCCGTATTCGAGAGTCTCGCGGATGTCGCTCAAATCAGAACCGGAACCTCCGTGGAATACCAGATCCATCAAAGCTTCGGCGCCATGTTTGTCGGTCACTGCCTTTTGTCCGTCTCGCAGGATGGTGGGCTTGAGTTGAACGGCTCCTGGCTTGTAGGCGCCGTGCACGTTGCCAAAGGTTGCGGCAAAGATGAAGCGACCGATGGGCTGAAGTGCTTCGTAGACTTCCAGCATATCTTCTGGTGTGGTGTAGAGTTTCTCAGCGGGCAGGCCGGAGGTATCGTGCCCGTCCTCTTCGCCACCGACACAACCAGCTTCGACTTCGAGAATAATATTCAGTTCGGAGCACTCTTTGAGGAGGGCCTTTGATTGCTCGAGGTTTTCTGCAAGTGACACAACAGAACCGTCAAACATATGCGATTGAAAGAGCGGACCCTTGCCGCCTGCGATACGCTTGCGGGATGCTTCAAGGAGCGGCTTTAGGAAAGAATCGACTTTTGCCGGGTGGCAGTGATCGGTGTGCAATGCCACAAGAATATCATATTTCTCTGCCAGCAGGTGAGTGGCTTCGGCTAATACGATGGCTCCGAAGGCGGCGTCTGCCACATTCAGTCCGGAAGCAAATTGACCCCCTCCGGTGGAAACTTGAATAATCCCGTCTGATTTGGCATCAGCGAATGCCTTGAGGGCGGCGTTAATGGTAGTAATCGAGGTGATGTTGACCGCCGGATAGGCATAGTTGCCCTTTTGGGCAGCATCAATCATCGCTTCGTATTGTTTTGGCGTGGCTACTGGCATCTTAGTTTTTTGGTTTTATTGAGAGAGTTACGTATAATGCAGGATTCTGATCATTCTTTCATAGGGTCTGTGTGGATGGATTCAATACATGATTTTCCATAGAGCGTGATTCTTCTTCTCATCATTAACATTTATTGCTAGCCTAGCGCAAATGTTGGTTCGTTTTGTAGTCATCCTCAGTACCTTATTTTTTTTGTTTGGTTGTACAACGGTTCCGCACACCGGGAGGACGGCCTTGCACTTGCTTTCTAATGAGGAGTTGGCACAGTCTGCATCCATCAGCTTTTCTACCCTCAAGCATGAGCATGTGGTATCGCAGGACCCCTTACTCAATGCCCAAGTGCAGCGGGTGGGCCGTCGGATTGCCAAAGTGGCTGAGCCGGATATGCCGGGCTTTGTGGATTGGGAGTTTGTTGTCTTTGAGGACGATGAACAATTGAATGCTTTCGCTATGGCAGGCGGTAAGGTGGCGGTCTACACGGGTTTGTTAAATATTATCGAAACCGATGATGAATTAGCTGCGGTTATCGGCCATGAAGTAGCACATGTCGTGGCGGGGCACAGTAATGAACGGGCATCTCAGCAGCTTTTGGCTGCCGGGGGTGCTGCCGCTCTGCAGATTGGCACACGCATGTCGGACTTGAGTCGAACCGA
>DKOA01000002.1:25224-30629 GCA_002469895.1 Opitutia bacterium UBA7374 | reverse complement strand
TTTAGCCGTACACATGAATTGGAGGCGGATCAAATCGGTTTACTCTATGCGGCCAGGGCCGGGTATAATCCATTAGCGTCCGTCCATTTTTGGGAGCGTATGAGTGCGAATAAGTCGGGGGCTGCCCCATCCGAGCTGCTCTCAACGCATCCAGCGGATTCCCGTCGTATCAACAAGATAAAGGTTCAATTGCCCGAAGTCATGCCAATCTATCGAAAGGCACAGTCTACAGTGAAATAGAGGGAAGCGATTGACCCACTGCAGTGGGTTGCCACAGTAGAGTTATGTTTGACCCAATCACCGCGCTGAAGGAGTATGTCCGTTTTCCCTCTGTTTCGACAGATTCGAAATACGCGGAGGGTATGGACGGTGCCCGTAGCTATATATGTGGCCTGCTCAAAACCCTGGGTTTTTCCCTTGAAGTGGTCGAAACGGAGCGCCATCCGATCGTCTATGCAGAGCGTTTTGGCCGACCGGAATGGCCGCATATCGTTCTTTATGGGCACTACGACGTGCAGCCGGCGGATCCTTTTATTTTGTGGACGAGTCCGGCGTTTGCTGCAGAGGAGCGAAATGGCCGGCTCTACGGGCGAGGTGCCGCAGATAACAAGGGGCCAACAATCGTCCATATGGCAGCTTTGCAGAGCCTTTTGTCCAAGCGTCCGGATTTGCCCTTAAATATAACGTATGTCATTGAGGGCGAAGAAGAGATCGGTAGCCCAAGTATGCCGGCTTTTTTTGACCGCTATGGAGACCGTCTGGCAAAGGCCGACTTTATGCTGGTCTCTGATACAGGGAGTCCGAATACGGATCAAATCGTGATTACAACGGCACTGCGTGGTTTGGTCGATTTAGAGGTCCGGCTAACGGGTCCAAAAGTGGATCTGCATTCGGGCATTCACGGTGGTGCCGTGTACAATCCGTTGCAGGCATTATCCGAGTTATGTGCTTCTTTGCATTTGCCCGATGGTAGCGTTAATGTACCCGGTTTTTATGATGATGTTGTCCCGGCAGAAGACTGGGAGCGGGAGGAGTTAAAGCGTTACCCAGAGACAGAGGCGAGTTATCGTGACTTACTGGACGTGCCGGCCTTTGCCCCGGCTCGCGGTCTGAATCCTTTGGAGGCAGTTCGTTTTGGGCCGACTCTGGAACTCAATGGCATAGGAGGTGGCTACCAAGGAGAGGGGTCCAAAACAGTGATTCCTCGCGAGGCCTTTGCCAAGATTACCTGTCGCCTAGTGGCGAATCAGGATCCGATCGCTATCCAGGATAAGGTAATTGCCACGCTTGAAGAGCGATGTCCGCAAGGGGTTCGGCTAAATGTCCGGCGTGGCGGCACTGCAGAAGCTTATTTGGTAGTGCCTCCGAATCGTCCGAATACGCCGAGAGATCAACCGGCTTCTTTAGCGCGTGCCTTTGCTGCGGCGGATCAAGCCATTGAGTCATCCTTTGGCCGTGCGCCGATTTATTTACGCGAGGGTGGGAGCATTCCTGTAATTGCTGACTTTAAAAAGCGCTCGGGTCTGGATGCTTTGATGATTGGGCTGTTTACGCCTGAAGATAATCTGCATGCACCGGATGAGAGCTTTGACCTCGGCTTACTCTCTCGCGCTGTAACCGCCTTTGAGCAGATCCTTAGCGGGATAGCGGCAAAGGACTAAAACTTAGCGCCCTCGATTGAAGCACGCCGCCGTTAGATCGGCTTCTAGCAGGCAGCCAGTTATTCCAGAACGATTAGCTCTGCTCGACGATCCACTGCAGATTCGATCTTGGAAAGTCCGGAAACGGCATCGAGACTGCCCTTTGAAAGAGTTTCCAGGCGGCCAGGCTCAACCCCCAATGTGATGAGGTAGTCCCGTGCACTGGCGGCTCTGCGGTCACCCAAAGCGAGGTTGTATTCGGACGTGCCGTACCAGTCACAGCGGCCTTCGACAAGAAGCCCTCTAGCTGGATTGTTAATCAAATAATCTGCGGCTTCCTGTAACTTTACGCGTTCTGCAGCCGCTATGGCGGAAGAGTCAAAGCCATAGTAGACCGGGTCGAGGATGCCGATCATCATATTGCGCCCGTTGTAGCGGCCGTCCGAAATGCCTTCTTCAGAACCTCTTTCGGTGAGGGAGTCTGGATTGCTCCAGTCTTCCGGGATGTCTGATGGCAGTAGTTCACCGGATGAAAAGCCAAGTTCCGATTGTGAGGAGCCACCCGATTTAAGAACGGTGGGATCCTGAATGCGGGAGCAACCGCTAAAGGAGAGCAAGGCGAATAGGGCGATGATTGCTGGATACAGTTGTTTTCGCATGTTGGTTAAAATTGTTACTAGGCTTGTGACGCGCAAACTTTTTTGTTGTTTATACATTTGTTTTTTAACCTTGCACGCGCAAATTATGGCTATTCCGGACATTTACTTGGTTGATAATGGTTCACTTCGTCCATCGGCTACCATTGCTTTGCGTGATTTGGCCAAATCGCTGAGTCTGCTTACAGATCACGTAGTTGAACCGGTCAGTCTGCTGCATTCCCACAAGATTGATCCAGTTGAGCTGGGCGGACAGCCGGCAACGATATTGAAGCGCAGGTTGCGGGCGGCTCTGGCTTCGGGAAAGCGAGACTTTATCTTACTGCCCTTGTTCCTCGGGCCCAGCCGTGCGATTACTGACTATATTCCGGAAGTTCTGGATTCTGTGCAGCCGAAGGGGGAACCCTTGCATGTGGTCGTGGCAGATCCCATTTGTGGAGCCAGTTTTCAGGAGCCGGATAAGCGGCTGGCCGAGATGCTGGCGGATCAAGTGCGCACACTTTGCCCGGAGGCAATCAGCGAAGGGAAGCAAACAGCAGTCGCATTAGTTGACCATGGAACACCTGCGCCCGAGGTAAACCAATTGCGGAATGCGGTTGCGCGCGATCTGAAGGCCCTTTTAGGGGAGCGTATGTCCGGGGTGATCGCTGCATCAATGGAGCGCAGAGATGGCCCGGAGTATGCTTTTAACGAGCCATTACTGGAGGATTTGAATGTGGCCAATCATGGCCTTTCAGAAGACTTGGTGATAGCTATGTTTTTTCTCCTGCCTGGTCGCCATGCCGGCGATCAGGGTGATGTCGCCGAGATCTGTCAGGGCTTATTGAATAAAGATGCATTCAGCCGTATACGAATGACAGGGTTGCTCGGAGAGCACCCGGCCTTACTCGAAATATTAGCCGACCGCCTGCGAGACGCTTGTCTTCTGGCAGACCGGACTAACCGGGAAGACGGCTCTGCAAAACTTTAAAGCCCTTCGCCTTGGCGAGTTGGCAAATTAGCGAATTAGCAAATTAGGATCCGAGAATAACGAGGCCGTTATTGATGGCGTAGCGAGTCAGACTGGCAACATCATGCAAATCAATTTTGCGCATCAGGTTTGTGCGATGGTTTTCCGCAGTCTTAACGCTGATATCGAGTATTTTAGCTATCTTCTTCGTACTGTTACTCTCCGCTATGAGTTGGAGAATTTGACGTTCGCGCTTCGTCAAAATGTTGATTCCGGCCTCTTTTGACTTGGGATCAGCCATTGCGTTCCGAAGGAGTAGAGCCACATCCGGGCCAAAATAGCTGCCGCCGCTAGAGACAATCTCAATGCCCTTTTGCAGTTCCGATAGCGGAGCCGATTTTTCAACAAAACCATGGGCGCCCGTTTGCAGTAGTTCGCGCACCAACCCTGGGCTTTGGTAGGCGGAGAAAATTAAGACACGGGTTTTCGGTAGTTCTTTGGCGAGTTTGCGGAGTATCTCTGTACCGTTACAGTTTGGTAGCATGACATCGAGGATAACAAAATCAGGCTTAGCTTCCAGGGTTTGGTCGCAACCGATTTGTCCGTCGCCGGACTCGACCACGATTTCAAATTCTTCCGGATTGAGTATGGCTTGACTCATCATTTGACGAATCGCGGTTTGGTCTTCGATTATTGCTACAGTTTTCATATTGATTAGTGTCTAAGTGTTAGTTTCTCAGGGCTATAGGTTGGATATGGCGGAGAGAGAGGGATTCGAACCCCCGGAACCTTTCGGCTCAATTGTTTTCAAGACAACCGCATTCGGCCACTCTGCCATCTCTCCTTGATCGAGTTTTCAATAATGTGCATTCAGTAATGTACTTAACTGAGGCAAGGAATCTATAGCAAGAAGTTATCTCCATGAACCTCAATTATTTTTAGAAATAGCCCTCATAAAAGTAGGCAGTATACTTTAGTTTATTTAAATAATCCGCGATCTAGGCTACGGTATTGGATGGCTTCAAGTAGTGCATTATCACTGATTAACTCTTGAGCGTTAAGGTCTGCTATGGTGCGAGCTACTTTTAATATACGATCGTAAGCTCTGGCCGAAAGTTGAAGTTGTTCCAGCGCGTTTTGTAGTAAAACACCCTGTCTGTCGTTGATCGCACAGTGTCGGTTGATTTCCTTTGCGTTCATCCTCGAATTACAAAGTGAGGAGTTGCCCTGAGTATGGGAAAAGCGATCCGCTTGTATTTCTCGCGCGATTCGGCAACGCTCCCGAATGTCTTCACTGCTTTCACCGGTCGGGGCCTTTCGCAATTCTTCTACACGCAATGCCGGCGCTTCAATATGTAGGTCGATCCGATCGAGTAGAGGTCCACTAATACGTGAACGATAGCGGTGAATTTGGGGTAGGGAGCAACGACAGGCTTTTCCGTTACTACCGGCGTATCCGCAGGGACATGGGTTCATCGCTGCGACAAGCATAACGGAGCAGGGCAGAGTAATTTTTCCGGCGCTTCTGGATATCGTAACGGAGCCATCTTCGAGGGGTTGACGAAGCACTTCGAGTGCGGATCTTTTAAATTCAGGCAATTCATCGAGGAAGAGAACGCCGTGGTGCGCCAGCGAGATTTCGCCAGGACCCGGGAGGACGCCTCCCCCCAGTAGGCCCACTTCACTAATCGTGTGGTGAGGTGAACGAAAGGGCCTGGCAGAGCAATTTTTGTCTGTTTCGCGTGCAATACCCGCGGCCGAATAGATGCTGAGTATTTCCAAAAATTCATCGTTCAGTGGAGGTGGCATAATGCCGGGTATGCGTTTTGCGATCATCGATTTCCCAGAACCGGGTGGGCCGATCATGAGAAGATTATGTCCTCCGCTAACAGCGATTTCGACCGCTCTTCGAACCGAATGCTGACCTTTGACTTCAGCGAAATCGAGTGCGTTATTATTCTTGTTTTGAGTAACAAAGCAGCTGTTTTCCCGTTTCAAAATGGAAAGTTGAGTTTCTCCATTTAGAAAGCGAACAACTTGATCCAAGCAGTGTACCGGATAGACGTCTACGCCTTCCACCAGTGCCGCTTCATCGGCGCTTTCTGCGGGCACGATGACACCCTTCTTTTTTGTCTTTCTGGCTAACTGTGCAAGTGCCAG
>DKOA01000002.1:0-24844 GCA_002469895.1 Opitutia bacterium UBA7374 | reverse complement strand
TTGTTCGAGTCGTTGGGTCTGGCATTGTTCGGTTGCGGCCAGAAGTGCGATGGCTATAGGTAAATCATAGTCGGGGCCTTCTTTGCGTAAGCCGCCGGGCGCTAAGTTGATTGTGGTGCGAGTAAAAGGGAGACGAAAGCCGCTGTTCTGCAGAGCAGAAAATACACGATCCTGTGATTCTTTCACTGCGGTATCAGGTAACCCGACGAGTATAAACTTCAAGTCGCCGCTTTCGCCGGTGTTGACCTCAATCTGTACGGGTAAGGCCTCGATTCCGAGGAGGGCAGCGGAGTGGGTTATTCCAAGCATATAAAAGCTTTGTATATAACCGTTAGTATTTTGTCTACAATCGATTCGATGGCTCCATGCATGGGAAACTTTTACCGTTAGGGCGGTTGTTCTCATCAAAGGGGATGGCAGTCGACTTATCTAGTTTCCCGATGGGTTGTAATCAGTTAAACCAATTAAAGTGTTACTTTTACGGTAGGCTCTGGTTTCGGTCAGGGTAATCGTACTGCTGCTCGGATCTTTATAATATCAGCTGTATCGCTCGACACGAAACGCATTCAATTGCCAGCGGGTTATGCATTCGTAATCCTACAATGATGCTCAGCAATTGCATAAAGATCTGTTTCCCTCTGAATCCGGAATCAACACGATTTCCAATGTTCAAGTGTTTGACCCGATTCGCTTTTTTACATTGGTTGAAAAAGAATCCATAACCAATTTTCTTGCGCATGATGAAAGGACGATTTCGCAGTTGTTTCGGCTGTGATTCTGCTTCTTGATTTGTGCTTTATGTTTATTCAATGAAGGTTGGGCTTACAGGCGGTATCGGTTGTGGCAAAAGTACGGTGGTGCAGCTGTTTAAGGATGCCGGTTGGGAAACCATCGAGACGGACCGTGTGGTTGCCGACTTGCTGGAGAATGACCCGGACACGCATACCCGGATTGTCTCTCGATGGGGGAGTCAAGTGCTTCATGCGGAGACAGATCTAATTGATCGTCGATCCGTTGCCCGTATTGTTTTCTCGAATGATACAGAGTTGAAATGGCTGGAGGACCTAGTTCACCCACAGGTTCGGCAGATATGGTTTTCCGCTTTGCAGAGAGATACGGAGGCAAACTGGTTGGTTGAGATTCCATTGCTCTATGAAAAAAGGCTTGAAAGCCACTTTGATTTGGTAGTTTGTGTTTGTAGTGAAGCTGCTCTGTCAGTGAAACGCCTGAACGGTAGAGGCCTCAGTAGTCGAGATATCGAGTTGCGCCGCTGCCGACAGCTACCCTTGGAAAAAAAAGTCCACCAAGCTGACTATGTGTTGTACAATTCTGGCAGCTTGGAATTTCTCAAAAGACAAACCTTACGCTTAATACAACATTTACATATGCAGTAGTGAATAGGCACCGACTGTATTAGTAGAGCGCGCGCTTCCCAGCGCTTTGATTTTATTTATGAGCACGAATGATGATATACCTGTTACTGAAGCAACAGGAGAAAAAACAAATGAACCGATCGGGGAGGCTGTTGAAAGTGGCTCCGAGGGGAACAAGACAACCACTCGCAAGGCGGTCAAAAAAAGAAATACGGGTGCTCGTAAGTCCGCTGCATCTGCACGTTCTGTGGCAAAGAAGGATGCCGAATCAACGGAGAACGAGGATTCTACACCGAAAAGCTTTAGTACCTCCGATGATGATATGATTGAGCAGAACAGCTTTGTTTCCGGGGCAGATAGGGAAGAAGTGAATACGGCAACGAGCGAGCCGAGTAACGCTAACCAGGAGGATGCTCGCGGAGCAGGATCTGATGCAAAGCCGAGGCGTCAGCACGGTTCGGATCCTCGCAATAGTGGCGGTCATAAACAGAACGACCGGCAGGGGCAGGGGCAGGGGCACGGCAAAAACAACCGGCAGAATAATAAGTTTAACAAGAAAGCTAAAAAGAAGCCGCGTTGGCAAAAAGGCCGTCCAAACCGGGTACCTCGCGAGGAGGCGTCCGGTCTTGAAATCGGTGAGCTGCCTGAATTCGAGTTGTTCGAAGATCTGGATGCCGTGAGCACCTTGGCTCTGGAGCTGGCTTCCGGTGGTGCGGAACCCCTGAACTTCAATCGGCTCTATGATCTGCCATTGCCCGAATTGCGTGAGGAGGCGGGGGAAGCTGCACTGAATGTCCCGGCAGCACCCAGTCGTGATCAATTGATTCATGCTTTTATACAAAGTGCGGCGGAGAAAAAATCGGCTATCCTGACTGAGGGAGTGCTGGATTTGCTGGAAGATGCGGAAGGCGGCTTACTTGTCTACATGCGGGATAGCTATCGTCAACGCGCACTGAGTGCTTTTGTTCCACAGGCTTTGATTAAGAAATATGGCTTGCAACAGGGTCATATCATTAAAGCACAGCTGCATCCGCGGCGTGAAAACGAGTCATGCCCCTTTGTTGTTGCGATTCAGGAGGTCATGGGGCGTGAGCCGGCCTCGGTTAGTGAGATCGTACCTTTTACCGAGCGGGTACCGTATTATCCGACCAGTCGTATTCTTCTGGAGACGGGTAAAGATTCCTCATGGGATAATCTCTCCATGCGGGTTGTCGATTGCCTTACCCCTATCGGTTTTGGTCAGCGTGGCCTTATTGTAGCGCCTCCCCGAACCGGTAAGACGGTTCTTCTGCAGTCCATGGCAAATGCAATTCAGCACAGCTATCCGGACGCCCATCTTATCGTGCTCTTGATTGATGAACGGCCTGAGGAAGTGACGGATTTCCTGCGGCAATGTACCGGTGAAGTGGTTAGTTCCACTTTCGATGAATCTGCCGAAAGCCACGTGCATGCCGCTGAAATGGTCATTGCCAAGGCGCGCCGTATGGTTGAAGTCGGCCAGGATGTGGTCATTCTTCTGGATTCCATTACCCGACTGGCACGAGCTTACAATACAATGATGCCGAATAGCGGGAAGATCCTTTCCGGTGGTGTCGAAGCCAATGCCTTGCAGCGCCCCAAGCGCTTTTTTGGCTCTGCCCGTAATATTGAGGATGGTGGCAGCTTGACTATTTTGGGTACGGCTCTGGTGGAGACCGGTAGCAAAATGGATGAGGTCATTTTCGAAGAGTTCAAGGGTACCGGTAATATGGAACTGCACTTGGATCGAGGCCTCTCTGACAAAAGAATATTCCCTGCTTTAAATATGGAAAAGAGCGGTACTCGAAAAGAGGAACTGCTCTATCATCCGGACGAAATGAACAAGATTTATGCATTGCGCAGAGCAATGAAAGGAATACCGTCCGTGGATGCTATGGAAATGCTTATTCAGCGTATTAAGAAAACCAACTCGAATGCGGAGTTCCTGATGAGCGTGTCCAAATAGTTGTACATTTATAAAAACGATTTCTACCTTGATTGCAAAAATATGCAATTCTACCAGTTGACTACTTTTATCCCTAAACTCCTTAGCTAACAGTGACCTCAGCAGACGATTTTGTCCTACAACTTATCGAAGATAATTCGATCGTGGATAGTACTACGATTGAAGCGGCCAAGCAAAAGGTAGCCGATGACAATCTTGGCGGTGATCCTAACACAGCCGTTATTGACGTGTTACTCTCTGATGAGTCCCTAAATCATTTGCAGATTGCGGAAGCATTGGCCGATGCTTTCGGCATGGAGGTGATCGATTTGGCCAGTGTAAAGGCCAGCGACGAAACCCTCTCCGTGGTCAGCTATGATCTAGCCAATCGTTACAAGGTATTTCCTTTGGAAGCGGATGATTCGATTCTGGAATTAGCCATAGCCGATCCTCTGGACATGGATGCGATTGATACCCTCAGTCATATACTCAAACGAACGATCAACACACGGGTGGCACCCCTTTCGCAAATTGAGGAGGCCATCCAAGAAAACTACGAAGCGGCTAAAGCAGCTGCTATGGGAGTGGAGGATATCTTCTCCGATGCGGAAGGTGGCCAAGGTCTGGATTTAGGAATGGATATTTCTGGTGCCGAGCACGGCCAGGTAGGAGAGGACGATGCCCCGATCATTCGCTATGTGCATATGATTATCTCGGAAGCACTGAAGCGTCGTGCTTCGGACATTCATATGGAGCCACTGGAGAAGCGTTTTCGTATTCGTTTCAGGGTGGATGGTGTTTTACATGAGGTTGAGAATCCACCGAAGCGACTGCAGCCATCGATTATTTCGCGCATTAAGATTATGGCGAATGTGAGCATCGCGGAAAAGCGTGTTCCTTTGGATGGTCGTATTAATATTCAGGTAGGCGAAAAAATTATCGATCTTCGTGTTTCTACGCTACCAACTGCCTTCGGTGAAAGCATCGTTATGCGTATTCTGGATAAAGAAGGTCTAAACCTGGGGTTACCACAACTCGGCTTTTTCAGCGATGACCAAGCTACCTTTGAGCGCATAATTTCTCTGCCAGACGGTATTTTTCTGGTTACAGGACCCACCGGTTCGGGCAAATCGACAACACTCTATTCCGCTCTCAACTACATCAATCATCCGGACAGAAAGATCATCACGGTCGAAGATCCAGTCGAGTATGAGATGGGCGGGATTAATCAGGTGCAGGTTAAGCGCGACGTCGGTATGACTTTTGTTGCCGCTCTACGCTCCATGCTCCGTCAGGCGCCGAATATCATTATGGTCGGGGAAATCCGTGATAAGGAGACCGCAGAGATTGCGGTCAATGCTTCGCTGACCGGTCACATGGTTTTCAGTACCCTGCACACCAATGATGCGCCGAGTGCGGTTTCCCGTCTCGTCGATATCGGTATCAAGCCATTCCTGGTGTCCGCTTCTTTGCGTGCGGTATTAGCCCAGCGTTTGGTCCGTCGTATTTGCCCCGGTTGTAAGCAATCGGACCAACCGGATGAACGTCTTTTGAATTCGCTCGGCATTCGTAGTGACCAAGCAGTGGAGGCTAACTTCTCTCGCGGAGAGGGTTGTCCCAAGTGTAATTCAACCGGATTTCGCGGTCGGGTAGGTATCTTCGAAATGTTTTCGATGAACGAGGAACTCCAGCAAATGGTTTACGAGGAAGCGAGTCTCGTCATGTTGCGTAACAAGGCCCGTGAAATGGGTATGCGTGCCCTTCGTGAAGACGGCGCTCGTAAAGTGCTGGCCGGCGTAACAACAGCAGAGGAAGTCCTTCACTCTACAGTTTCCGATATGGCCTAAGCGCAATTGCCTGACTATGCTGTTATCGCCGAACACAGAATGAGCTACGATATAACAGATCTGCTGGATTCAATGGTCTCTCAGGGAGCATCGGATTTACATGTGCAGGTTGGCCAAGCACCTTCGATGCGTATTCACGGTTCGATGAAGCCGGTGGAGGGGCCGAAGCTGGAGCCTTCAGATGCGGAGTCGCTCGTCAAATCGATTACCCCGGATGTACAGATGGAAAAAATCCAGTCCTCCGGCGGTGCTGACTTTGGATTTGCTTTTGCCGATAAGGCTCGTTTCCGCGTTAGCGTTCTCCGTTCTAAGGGTAACTTCGGAATGGTTCTTCGACAAATTCCCAATGAGCTGCTGTCCCTCGATAAGATCGGGCTGCCCGATAGCATCCTCGATATTATCCGTCGTCCCCGCGGGCTTGTTTTGGTTACCGGCCCCACCGGATCCGGTAAGTCGACAACGTTGGCGTCTATGGTGGATTGGATAAATACCCACCGCGATGGACATATCATCACGATTGAAGATCCGATCGAGTATTACCACGATCATAAGAATTGTATTGTTACCCAGCGGGAAGTGGGCAGCGATGTGGGCAATTTTGCAGACGCTATTCGGGGCGCTCTTCGACAAGATCCGGACGTGATTTTGGTCGGAGAAATGCGGGACTTGGAAACCGTAGAGGCAGCCATCGGTGCCGCCGAAACCGGACATTTGGTCTTTGCTACTCTGCACACCACCGGTGCAGCTCGTACAGTGGATCGTATTGTCGATGCCTTCCCCTCTGCAATGAAAGACCAGATCCGGACACAACTGGCTTCCTCTATCGTAGCAGTTATTTCTCAAGTCCTTTGCAAAAAAACCGGTGGAGGACGCGTGGCCGGCTTTGAGATTATGGTCACGACGAACTCTATCGCGCAGCTTATCCGTGACAATAAGACATTCCGTATCGCTTCGGATATTCAGACGGGCGCTGCTCGCGGTATGATCGGTCTGGATGCCCATCTTCTTAGTTTGTATCGCAAGGGATTGATTACAGAAGAAGAAGCACTATCAAAATGCCAGACGCCGGAGCAACTTGCTGAGCGATTGAAACAATCCGTCGCCTCGATGAACTAACACTTATCGCATACCCAGACCAGACCTCCCCCATGTTTGAAGATCACAACGACACAATATTTGAGATTATAAAATCCTCGGAGCTCCTCGACGACTCGCAGTTGGATGAAATAAACGAATCTCATTTGCAGACCGGCAAACCCCTCGCCGAGGCAGTTATCGACTCCGGCTTGGTTGAACGCAGACAGATTCTGTCACTCGTCGCCGACTATCTTGGCCTGGAATGCGCGGATTCGACTCCGGAGCGTGTGCCGGAGCAAATAGCTGCCATCGTCAAGCCATCCGTAGCTCGCATGTACGCAATTGTACCACTGGAGAGTGATACCGCTTCGGTCAAGGTTCTGGCTAAAGATCCGTTTAATGCCAGTATCATCGATGATCTGACTTTCACGTTGAACAAAGATATCCACGTCCTCGTCTGTGATCCGGACGATCTGGACAAGTTGATCGTCGATACCTATGGCGAAGAAGACTCCTCCATTGATGACATTATTGGAGACATGGGGGATACCTTCAGTGAAATGGATGATGACGCATCCGAGACGGATCTAACCGATGTGGCCAATCAGACGCCGATCATTCGTTTCGTCAATGTCGTCTTGCAACAGGCCATTAAAGACAAAGCTTCAGACGTGCACTTTGAGCCCTATGAGGATCAGTTTCGTATCCGCTATCGGATTGACGGTGCCCTCTATGAAATGGCACCACCGCCGAAAAGTTTAGCCATACCGGTCATTTCGCGGATCAAGGTCTTGTCCAACATGAACATCTCTGAGTCGCGTATTCCACAAGACGGGCGGATTAAGATGACCATTTCCGGACGTCCTGTTGATTTGCGGGTTTCGACTCTGCCGACACAATTCGGCGAGAGTGTAGTGCTCCGTGTTTTGGATAAATCGGTCGTCAATCTGGATTTGGAAGCACTTAGTCTTCCGGATGATATTTTGGGGAAAATCCGCGATCTGGTCGCTCGTCCAAATGGGATCTTTATTGTTACCGGGCCGACCGGATCAGGCAAGACCACCACACTCTACAGTGCGCTTCGTGAAGTAAACAAAATCGAAACCAAGATTCTCACTGCAGAAGACCCGATTGAGTACGAAATCGACGGCATTATGCAGGTTGCGGTGAATCACCAGGTAGGTCTTGATTTCGCCCGCGCACTGCGTGCTTTCCTTCGCCAAGATCCCGACAAAATCATGGTTGGTGAGATTCGTGACTTGGAGACGGCGCAAATTGCCGTGCAGGCATCCCTCACCGGACACGTTGTCCTTTCTACTCTTCACACCAATGATGCGCCCGGCGCAGTCACCCGTCTCATTGATATGGGGCTGGATGCATTCCTTATTTCTGCTTCATTGGAAGCCATACTGGCTCAGCGCCTCTTGCGGAGTATATGTAAGTCCTGCCGTACGGCCTATGAGCCGGGGCGCGACCTGATTGATATGCTGGAGGTCGATCCGCTGGAAATCGCGGATAAGGACTTCTACTACGGAAACGGTTGCCCCGAGTGCAGCAAGACCGGTTACCGTGGTCGAGTCGGATTATTTGAAATGGTCATGATTACCGATGCCTTGCGCGAACTGATTAACAAGAAAGCACCGACTCTGGCGATTCGCCAAAAAGCGATGGAACAGGGAATGAGAAGCTTGCGCGATGATGGACTACGCGCCATATTCGATGGCAATACAACCATAGAAGAAGTTTTAAAATACACCTAAACCCCATAAAGATAGTAAGATGCCAAAGTTCACATATTCCGCCATTGATTCGAACGGTAAACAAAAGACAGGTTCACTCAACGCAGGCTCTGAAGAGGAAGCACGTAACAAGCTTAGCTCGATGGGGCTGATGCCGACTTCTGTCGCCGAGGGCGACGGTCAAAGTAGCGAATCGAGTGCTAAACAAAAATCTGTCAAAGCGAAGAAGAAATCTTCTGGTGGATTTTCCCTTGGGAAGAAAGTCAAGCAAGCCGAGTTGACTACTTTTACAAGACAATTGGCCACGCTTTTGGAGGCCGGCCTACCATTGCTACGCGCGCTTGAGGTGATGATCCGGCAGGAGCGCAACGAACGTTTCAAGGGAGTTATGCAGCAGATAGCGGATCAGGTAAAGTCGGGTAATTCTTTCTCTGACGGCCTTTCACAGCACCCTAAGGTATTTGATCGACTCTATGTCAACATGATCAAGGCGGGTGAAGCCGGTGGTGTTCTTGAGGTCGTGCTTTCCCGTCTCGCCGGTTTTATGGAGAAGGCGGAAAAGACCAAGAAAAAGGTGCAATCAGCCATGGTCTATCCGATCGTTGTGGTTTCCGTGGCCGTCGCTATCGTTGCCCTGCTTATGGTCGTTGTGGTGCCCAAGTTCCAGTCGATTTTCGAGGACATGCTCGAGGGTAAGGCGCTGCCTGCTCCCACACAGCTGGTCATCAATATCAGTAATTTTGTGAAGGATAATATATTTCTATCCCTAGCTCTTCTTGCGCTCCTCTTTTTTGCTTTCAAATTCCTCGGCAGGACAGCAGTTGGGGCCAAGGCTTTCAACTGGTCGTCGATTAACTTCCCCAAAGTGGGTGATCTGGTTCGTAAGGTGAATATCGCCCGCATTACCCGTACCTTCGGTACATTGTTGTCCAGTGGGGTTCCTATCCTGCAAGCGATTAATATTACCAAGGATATTACCGGTAATGTCTTTTTCTCCGGAGCGCTCACCCGCGTGCATGACAGTGTTCGCGATGGTGAACCACTGGCCCGGCAGATGGATCGCGAAAGTGTCTTTCCCAATATGGTCACCAGTATGATCGATGTGGGCGAAGAGACAGGTGACTTGGCTACGATGCTCAATCGTGTGGCCGACAACTATGACGAGGATGTGGACAATGCAGTGGCCGGTATTACTTCAATTATTGAGCCGATCATGATTGTTTTCCTCGCACTTGTTGTCGGTTTTATCGTTATCGCGCTCTTCCTGCCGATCGTCGAAATCATCAAGCAACTTTCGGGCTGAGGTCGCTTACTGCGGCTTCCCTGTTTGCGCTCATACCCCAAGCGCACTACCGCCGCCGATTCTCGGCGGCGGTTTTTATTCTCTAAGCAATCATCCTGATATGAATACAGTATGGCTCCTCGTAGTGCTTCTCCTCCTCGCTAAGACAGCGGCCAGTCTTATTTTAGATGCATTGAATCTGCAATATTGCCGAAAATGTGCAGGTGAAGTTCCGGAAGCTTTCCGAGGCTTTATTGACGCACAGGCATATGAAAAATCGATAGATTATACTGTGGCGAAGGCACGTTTTGGCATGCTCAACGATGCCTTTGATACCATCGTCCTGCTTTGTATTCTCTCTTTCGGATTTCTTCCCTGGGCTTATGACTTAGCCAGCAGTTGGTTTGGATACGGCATTTGGGGGCAGTCCGTCGTGCTTCTCGGCTTGCTCTTTGTTCTTTCTCTTCCCGGCTTGCCTTTCGAGTGGTGGCATACCTTTAGGATCGAAGAACGCTTTGGCTTTAATAAGAGCACTACCGGCCTCTGGTTGTCCGATAAGGGCAAAGGTTTATTTTTGGGTTTCCTCATCGGTTGTCCATTGCTTGCACTCTTACTTTTTCTTGTAGAATCCGCCGGTGTCTATTGGTGGGTCTGGGGCTTTGCCGCATTTTTTCTTTTTCAGCTCATCTTGGTGGTCGCTTTCCCCATGTTTATTATGCCGCTCTTTAATAAGATGGAACCGCTCGAAGACGGTTCTCTTCGGGAGCGCCTTTTTGCTCTGTCTGATCGCACGGGATTTCTCGCCCAGACAATCCTTAAGATGGATGGTAGCCGTCGTTCCACCCACTCAAATGCTTTCTTTGCCGGCTTTGGACGCTTTCGCCGGATTGTCCTCTACGATACCTTGATGGAGCAGATGAATGAAGAGGAATTAGAGGCCGTTCTGGCGCACGAGATTGGGCATTACAAACTCGGCCATATCCCCAAAATGGTCGCTCTTTCTGCAGTCTCCGGTCTCGTTATGTTTGCTGCACTCGGCTGGCTGACGACGAGTCCCTGGTTTGCTCAGGCGTTCTTTTTCAGCGAAGCGGATTCGCAGGCATTGGTACCCGTACTTCTGCTCTTTATGATTCTTTCCGGTTTTATTTCCTTCTGGCTTTCACCGCTTTCCAGCGCGCTTTCGAGAAAGCACGAGTACGAGGCCGATGCCTTTGCTCGAAACGCAGTTGGTGGCGCAGAGCCTCTGATTTCCGCTTTGCGTAACCTGCATGAGAAGAACCTAAGTAATTTAACACCGCATCCACTCTATAGTGCTTTTCACTATTCGCACCCGACCTTGCTCGAGCGTGAATCGGCCCTCCAGTCAGTCGCTCAATCATGATCGCTCGGGCTCGCCGTTCTCTTCGTCCGGCTTGGCTCTTTTACCTGTTCCTCCTACCAGTGCTACTGTCTGCAGATACACTGCGTATTGCCACCTACAATCTGCATAATTATCTGCAGGCCGATCGAGTGGTTGAGGGGCACTGGCGCCCCGATTACCCAAAACCCGAGTCCGAGAAGCGCGCCCTGCGCAGTACCATCCTCTCCGTCCGTCCTCACATCTTGCTTGTTCAGGAGATAGGTGAGATCGAACACCTGGAGGAACTTAGGGCAGACCTGGCCGCCGGCGGTCTGCATTTCCCACACATTGCCCACATGCAATCGGTCGAAGGTGAGAGACACATGGCGGTTCTCTCTCGTAGACCGTTCCGTTGGGTCATTCGCCATGAGGATCTCAGTTTCAAATACTTTGACCAGCGTTTGTTGGTTAAGCGTGGCCTGTTTGAACTCGCAGTTGGCTATGGCTCCGGCGCTGAAGATACACTGTTGTTATTCGCGCTTCATTTGAAGAGTGCCTATTCATCGAACCCGGAGGATCCAAAATCAGTTAAACGTCGATTAGGGGAGGCAACAGCTTGCCGTGACCGGATTATTGCTCGAACAAAAGAAGCCGGTCATGAACGCTACTGTATAGCGGGTGATTTTAATGATCACCCGAACTCTCCCGTGCGGCATCGTTTTTTACGTCGGGGAGAGCTACAAATTGGGACTGCTGTAGAGGCCATAGACGAACGCGGAGAGGCTTGGACGCACCACTTTTCTAAGCAACGTTTGTATTCGACTCTGGACGGCTTTATTCTCTCACCTGCTGCACAGTCGCTCCTTGTCGGGGGGCAGGGCAGTGTCGTCGATTCACTTCCAGGTGTCACCGGGAGCGACCATCGGTTGGTCTACATTGATTTGCTGGTTCCCCAATAGTGCCGGATGAAAGTGCCGCAGCGTGATTAATTCCAAGCCGGTGGGTTTTGCAGTTCCGGTTTGAGCATCCCGATACAGGGCAGCTGCCGGTAGCGCTCGGCAAAGTCGAGGCCATAGCCCACGACAAAAGCGTCCGGGATTTTGAAGCCGACATAATCCGCGCTGAAATCCACCGATCTCGGTGCATCCTTATCCAGTAGTACGCAGGTTTTTATCGAGGCTGGCTCCATTTTCTCAATGGTTTTGGTAATCATCGATAAAGTCTGTCCCGTATCCAGGATGTCGTCGATCAAGAGTACGTCGATGCCCTGCAGATCAAGGCGTACACGATCAATGATCTCCGGTTGTTGAACCGGGCGGGTCTCGTCGCGATAGCTTGCTACGCGGATGCAATCCAGTTGGACGGGCAGGCGGATTTGTCGAATCAGATCCGCCACAAAAATAATTGCGCCATTGATAATTGCGATAACCGCAAGTTCCCGACCCACATAGTCACAAGTGATCTGGTGTCCCAGTTCAGCTAGCCGTGCCTGAATATCGGACTCGCTAACAAGGATCTTCTCCAAGTCGTCCAACGGATTATTTTCTTCAATAGGCTCAGGCATAAAAGGATCAATTTGCGGCGTCTGTTTCACCCAGAAAGCTTGGTTTGGGTATACGGTAGCGCTCTAAAATTCGCTGGGTAGCTGCTTCCAGCTCGTCGGCGTCAAGCACCATGTGTACTAACGCCTCATCCGGCATAAAAAGAATTCGATGATAGCCGTCGATTGGGTTTTGCAGGGCCGCTTCGACTTCCTCTAACGATTCAATTTTCTGCTCGTTAATCTGATCGACGACCAGTAGCCGGGCAGATTCATAGCCTCGGTTATAATCGTCTGGAAGTACCATTGAGAGCACAATCAAGCCACCGCGATCCCCAATCGGAGGCGCTTCTTCGTAGTAATCCAGCAGTAGGGAGGTTTCCTGTCCCAGTGAACGCATCAGAGGCCCGGTCAATGGCTGGAAGACAAGGCCTCCGGTAATCAGATATTCCGGTGCGCGATCAAAGCATTGCTCGGGAATAACACTTTTTTCGAAGTCCGCTTGCGGTAGCTTGTAGTCGATGCTCGTCTCGGTCCCATCGCGCCAGACTTTCATCGTTACACTTTGCCCGGCAAAATGCGAACGGGTGGCGAGTCCATTCATTGACAGACGGCCATAATCCGGGTCGATGTATTTGCCGTCATTATCAATCGAGAAGCCATCGATTTCATAAAGAATGTCTCCAGTCCGCAGGGTATTCTTGGAGAGCCCACGCTTCCCGATTTCGGTGATGACCACACCTTCACCCAATTTGGGAAAGCCTTTTGATCGCACCAGCGCCGGGTTTTTGCCATCCATCCAATCGAAATCAAAGAAGGCCGCCCCCGGTGGATTCGGGCCTTCCCGGGCTGCTAATACATTTTTGATAAAGGGCGCCGGGAGGATCGTTAGTCGATTGTCCGATCCCGAAGAGGTCAGGCCGATCAGTCGGTTTTTATCGATCACCACTTCCGCCCAGCCGGCTGCACTGATTTCGGAGGATACGGCCAGTGACAGGTGGCGGATATAGCTGGTCTTGCTGCTACCAATGTAGAGACGAATGATTTCAGCGGCACGGGATTCAATACGCCCGCTACGCCAACGGTAGATTTGCAGATCGCCTCGCAATGGCAGCTTGGAGGCCAGTTTTACCGGGCGCATGTCGTTCCAGAAGCTTGGGTCCTCCACTTCCAGCAGAGCGATGTTCGTGTGGTAATCGATCCAGAGGAGTTGGGCTGTAAAATGACGGCTTTGTCCTCCCTTGCGAATCCGGCATAGGTATTGTCCGGAGAGGCCGTCTGCCGTAGTCAGGATACGCTTGCCCGAAAGGATGATCCCATTTTTGCGGGTCTGTGTATTACCCACGATCCAAGGTATCTTGTAGCTGTAAGTCGCTTGAGTGACTTCGATCTCTACGACCGAAGCCTTGGCATCAAAGCTCTTAGCCGGAATCAACGGAGCCGCTGATAGCGAGGCAGAGAAGAAAAGTAGCCCAATGAATAGAGGGTAAAAATACTGGGTCATAGCTCGGCCTCCGGCACTCGTTTCAGGCTAGGGATGTTATACTGCTCCTGAAGTTCTCGATCAGCCATTTCTGCTGCGACACGGTCGAGCGCTTCCTCCTGCCCGGAAAGGAAGGAGAAATGGTGAAATTCTCCCGTGTTTTCATGCAGTGCAGCTACAAGATCTTCCATTGAGTGAACGGTCTGGCCATTCACTGTGCGCAACAGATCGCGTGTACCCACACCGAAATCGATATTGCTTGGGTGTTTGATGATTTTAGAGAGCACGATCGGCTTGCTCCGGGCAGTCGCCTCGTCCTGCTGTGCGCGGTAGAGCAGTTCATACATAATTTCCGGGTCCACTTGCTGGAGCCAGTTGTTGCCCAGTGCATTCAGGTAGTTCGCGCTGAGTTCTGTAAAGACCAGTCCGCCAACGATGCAGTACGGCGGAGGGCGATCGTATTGATGTCCGGATATCCGGTCTTCTCGATTCACATAGAGCGGTAATTCGATCGTTTGTCGTTTACCTTCCCGCCAGACAACCAGTTCTATAGTTTCACCATGCTGGGTCTCATCAAAGAGAAAAGCCGCATGGATACGATTGCCTTTGTGTTGCACCAGCCCATCGCTGCCAACCGCCTGTCCGGATACTTCTAAAATGACATCGTTTGGTAGGATGTGTTTGTGCGTCTCTGGAAAGGGTTGATAAAGACGATCAATACGAGCACCGAGCGCGTCGTCCTGAAGCCCTAGAGATCGACGGAAGGCCGGGTTTTGCAGTTGTACGATCCCAATTCCGGCATCGGGGAAGCCATCATACGTTCCGTCTTCAATATCTTTAAGAAAGTGGCGAATGATATTGGGCGGGATAAAGAAACCGGCATTTTCCAGGCCGGGCTGCCCCTGAAAGGAGACGCCGACAACCAGCCCATCCTGTAGCGCGGGGCCTCCGCTATTTCCCGGGTTGATTGCTGCATCGGTCTGTACCGCCAGCAGAGAGCGGTTATAAATATGCGCGTAGCGCTGCATTTCAATCCGTGAGATAACCCCTCGAGTGTAGGAGATCTGTTGCCCCCCGGCAGGATAACCGTAAGTCGTCACGGTGGAGCGCACCTCAGGCAATTCTCCCATCGCCAAGGGTTCGATTCCTTCGAAAAAATCAGGATCTGAAACACGAAGGATAGCGAGATCGCAGTCGTGCCCGATATACTCGATCTCTGCCGGATAAGGCTGCGGGTCCTGATAGCGCTGCACGAGGATATGTTTGGACCAACTAACAACATGGGCATTGGTCAGGATGCGCTGGTCGGCAATGACAAAACCGCTACCCGAGGACTGACTGACTCTGGAAAATCGCCAGGGCTCGCGCCAGTCCGGTTGCTGAGAGAAATTAAGGATCTTGACCACTGCCTGCTCGGGCCCGGCCATGGCCGCACCGGACACAAGCAAAAGTGCGCATGCCAGCAAAGCGGTATGAGATAAATGCATAGACGAGAGTGTTTTCATGCTTGGGATGGGGTCAAGCCAGTGCCGGAAGATTTGATTGCCAGTACCGCTTGTAGCTCGACTGTGCTGTCTTTGGGGAGTCCTGTCACCGCCACCGCTGCACGCGTGTGCCGCCCCGGGTCCCCAAGAACAGAGACCAGTAGATCAGAGGCACCGTTGATCACTGCCGGGCTTTCCGCAAAACCGGGCACACTATTGACAAACCCGTTGAGCTGCAGGACTTGCTCGATCTGATTGAGGTCACCAAGTTGCGCTTTGGCAACTGCCAGTAGATTACAGGCACAGATACGGGCCGCTTCCTGCCCATAGGCAATATCCCGTTCTGCCCCAACTTTGCCGGTGTGCGTCATCTCCCCGTCGATCAGGCAGATCGCCCCGGAAAGATAGAGAAGATTACCCGAGCGCAGTGCCGGTAGGTAATTGCCGGCCGGGGACGGGGCGGCGGGCAAGTCGATTCCCAATTCGTTCAGTCTAGCTTCAATATCCATGCTTTATCAGGCTGCTTCTTTGTTTCCTTTGTACAAGACTTCCCCTTCGCTTCGGGCAATTACGACCGCTCCCACAGTATCACTGAAAACATTAACTGCGGTCCGGCACATATCGAGGATGCGGTCGGCCACCCAGACAACTCCGAGCGCTTCAATTGGCAGACCCACCGCAGGTAAAATAATAGCGATGGCGACAAGACTGGCGGCGGGGATTCCGGCCACCCCGATACTCGTAGTCAGCGCAAGAAAGACGACGGCAAGTTGCTGACTGATCTCCAGAGGGGGCTGCCCTGTGGCAGCATAGAGTTGAGCGATAAAAAGGACGACAACACATTCATAGAGAGCTGTGCCGTCCATGTTTACGGTGGCGCCGAGTGGTAAAGTAAAGGCGCAGGTCTTGGCCGATACACCCGCACGTTTTTCTACCGTATCCATAGTCAGCGGCAGAGTCGCTGAAGAACTCGAAGTCGAAAACGCTGTCAGGAGAACGGGAGCCATCGCCTTGTAGTGCGCCATCGCCGGAACCCTGCCCAGTCCTTTAAGCGCCAGGGCGAGCACGACAAAGGTATGCAGCGCCAGGGCCAGCACCACGGTAAAGAAAAATGCGAGTATGGCACCGAATAGTTGCCCGATCGGTGCGTTATAGAGTACCGGAGTGACCAATCCAAACACGCCGATCGGAGCAAAACGGATGATCCAACTGGTCAGCTGCAGCATCACTTGTTGAGTGCTTTCCCAGAAATTTTCCTGTGCCGTGCGCAGGGCCGGTGGAAGCTGACCTATGCATAACCCGAAGAGCAGGGAAAATGTAATTATACCGAGCAGGCTCCCGTTACTCGTAGCGGCAGCAAAGATATTGTCAGGAAATAGACGGAGAAGAATGCCCACAAGATCGCGACTATCCCGTCCTTCTACTTTGTCCAGGATACCTTGCTCCGCAGCGGTGGCCCCGCCCTGACCGAGCATCGCGGCGGCCGCTTCAGGATCAATCCGGCCCGGGCCGATCAGATTCACCACAATCAGGCCAATAATCACTGCACAGGTGCCGCTGAGCGTGTAGTAGAGTAAGGTCTTTCCACCCATACGCCCGGCTCCTTTGTCCGCTCCCAGTTGCATCACTCCGGCAATGATCGACGCCGCAACCAGAGGCACGATGACCATTTTAAGTGCGCTCATAAAGAGCTGCCCAACTTGTCCGCAGAACTCCAGAAAGATAACCGGGAAGCCATCCCCCGAGTTCGGCAGAAGAAGGAGTGCGCAAAGAACAGCGAGTGTCAGAGAGAGGAGAATTTGCCAGTGTAGTTGCCAGCGTAGTGGGTTAGGGCTCATCGCCAGAGCATCGATTAGACCGATCCGTTTTACCAGTCTGAATTGCCGGTCTCTGCCAGTAGTGCCCATTCCGATGCAGGGATCTCCTCAGGCCGGACTGTTGCCGGATATCCTCTCACTTGTAGTGCCGCATAGAAAGCTTGCGCGCCGGGGTGCGGGTCGCGGCGGCAAAGGGCGCCTAACTGTTTGCGCCGTTGGGTGAAAATACGACGAATACAAGCACGTGCCTTATCCGGAAAAGTCAGCGCCGCTTCTTTTCGGTCGAGACGAAGCAGGACGGAATCCACCTTCGGTACCGGATAGAAGCAGGAAGCCGCCACAAGGTGACGACTGTGGATCTGATAGGCCGATTGCAGGAAGATGGAGATCGCACCGAAGTTTTTCGTGCCGTGCTTGGAGGCATATCGATCCGCTGCTTCCTTTTGCAACATCAGAACCATGCGCCGGGGCAGGGGGCCGCACAGGACCGCCTCCATCCATGGAGTCGATACCGCATAGGGCAGATTGGCCACTATAGAGAAGCCTTCCGGGGCAGCCTCTTCTTCGAGTCCGGCCACGGGATGATCCAGACAGTCGCCTTCCAGTAACTGCAGGTTGGCATGTTGAGGCAGGAGATGATCGCGCAGATGGGCAGCCAGAGTCGGGTCGCGTTCGACCGCCTGCACGTGGCACCCGACAGCAAGTAGAGCTGCCGTCAGAGTCCCCAGTCCGGGGCCGACCTCAACCACCGGATCTCCGCTTTGGAGTTCCGCTAGAGCAATGGATTTGCGAACAATATTTCCATCGATCAGGAAATTTTGCCCGAGTTTTCGATTGGGCTGATGGCCCATCGATTCGAGCAGTTCACGTGTTTGACTGGGGCTTAAGGGCACGTTTTAAGCACGGTGAAAGGCATCCACCAGTTGTTCCGGATCTTCAGCACGCATCAGTGCCTCCCCGACCAGAATGGCATCGGCCCCGGACTGGCTTGCCCGCTCAGCATCTTCCGCTGTGAAAATGCCGCTTTCGCTGATGCTTACGATACCTTCCGGTATCTGTGGGATCAGTTGCTCCGATATGGCCAAGTCAGTTTCGAAGCGTTTGAGATCGCGGTTGTTTACGCCGATGATTTGCGGCTCAAATTTTAGTGCTTTTTCCAGCTCACGCTCTTCGTGGATTTCATAGAGCGCGTCCAGTCCGGCGATGCCGGCGGCATCACGGAGGGCTTTGATCGCATCGTCTTCCAGAGCCCGCACGATAATCAAAATACACCGAGCACCGGCTTCAGCGGCTTCCAATACTTGGATCGGGTGTAGCATGAAATCTTTGCGTAAGCAGGGCGTCGCGCGCTGGTGAGTTTCCAGGAATTCAACGATATCCCACAAATCCTGCAGGCTGCCACCGAAGTAGTCTTCGTCGGTTAGTATGGAAAAGCAGTCTGCTTCTGCATTCAGGTATTTACGGGCTTGTTCGACGGCGTCGAGATCAGCCGCTGCTATGTCACCGGCAGAGGGTGACTTACGTTTGATTTCGGCAATCACTGAGAGGCGGTCGGGCAGAGCCAGTGCTTCACGAAAGCTCCCTCCCTGTTGCCGAATGCCCGCCATGCGCGCTAGCTCCGACTCCCGGACAGGGCGCATGCGGTGTTCGATTTGCCGCGCTTTAGCAGCCATAATTTCAGCCAGTTTATCCATGGGCAGCCATTCGTCGGGCTTCGACCCAGTCGATGATCTTCTCGGGCGAATCTTCATAAGCCCAGTTTACCCGAAGAAACTCCGCCGGATGTAAATTATTTTCTTTAAAGAAGCGACGATCTCCACCGCATCCGTACATGATTTCCGGTGGGAGTTCGCCCCGAAGCTTAGCCTTTGCCTTGGGCAGGATGCGCGGCAACCAGACGATACCACGCACCGAGTCTGTTTTCGCCGGGAGCGTTTCCGGATCCAGCTGCTTCGTGGAGGGCACACTCTCCTGAACCGTCAAAAAGTAATCGCGGCGTGCTTCGCAGACGCTCAGGAAGGTCGCGAAGTCCGGCTCTTTGCTCGTCTCAAAATCTTCAGCATAGTCATAGACATCCATCAAATGGAGGCCGACTGAGCTAAGAAAAGAGAGCTGGTCAGCATCGAAGTAGGTCTCCGGCTGGCGATTGCCGGCGCGATATTTTTCACAGGCATCCAACCAGATTTCTTGGAGATGGCGGGTGTGGTTGTAATGATCCATCAGCTTATTTTTTATACTTTAGTGCGGCGGCGATAAAGTTCGCGAAAAGTGGGTGTGCCGCATTCGGCTTGGATTTAAATTCCGGATGAAACTGCACCGCGACAAACCACGGATGGTCAGGAATTTCTATGATCTCAACGAGGTCGCGCTCGGGATTGACGCCTGCAATGCGCAGGCCGTTCTTTTCCAGTTCAGCTCGATAAGCGTTATTAAATTCAAAGCGATGGCGATGCCGCTCCTCAATGTCGATTTGCTCGTAGGCGTGGTAACTGTTGCTGTCTTCAGAAAGTCGGCAGGGGCAGGCGCCCAACCGCATATTACCCCCTTTGGTTGTCAGATCTTTCTGATCATCCATGATGTGGATAACCGGATGCGGCGTATCCGAATCAAATTCTGTACTGTTGGCTGCCTCCAGATCGGCTACATTGCGGGCGTACTCAATAACTGCAATCTGCATACCCAGGCAGAGTCCGAAATAAGGGGTGCCGTTTTCCCGTGCGTAGCGGGCGGCTATAATCTTTCCCTCCGTGCCACGATCTCCAAACCCGCCCGGAATAAGAATCCCGTCGAGCGAGGCCAGATGCTTGACCGGATCTTTTTCAATCTCTTCCGCGTCGAGGCGCACGATCCGCACAGAAGCATCATTGGAGATCCCCGCATGGATGATGGATTCGTAGACCGATTTGTAGGCATCCTGCAGTTCGATGTATTTGCCGACCACTCCGATCTCCACTTTATGGAGAGGCGCTTTCAGACGTCGCACAACATCATGCCAGACCTTCATGTCATTATCCGGCGCATGGAGCTCAAGATGCTCAATCACAAGATCGTCAATCTGCTCGGCCTTCAGCGCGAGTGGCAGCTCGTAGATCGAAGTTTCCACATCCATCTCCTCGATTACCGACTTAACCGGCACATTACAGAAGAGCGATAACTTCTGCCGCATGTCGTTGGTCATGGGTTGCTCTGTCCGGCAGACAAGGATGTTTGGCTGGATACCAATTTCCCGTAATTTAGCCACAGATTGTTGACTGGGCTTGGTTTTCAGTTCACCGGCAGCCTTTAAATAGGGGAGCAGGGTGCAATGCAGGAAGAGGACGTCTTCACGCTCCACCTCCAGTGCAAACTGGCGCATCGCCTCAAGGAAAGGCAGTCCTTCAATGTCGCCAATGGTACCGCCTAATTCTGTGATTAGCACATCCACATCCTCGCCGCCCCCGGAGTAGATGCGCTCCTTGATCTCATTGGTCACGTGTGGGATCACCTGAACGGTCGCCCCGAGGTAGTCGCCCCGTCGTTCTTTTTGCAGCACGGTTTCGTAGACTTTGCCGGATGTAAGGTTATTCAGACGGCTCAATTCACCGGAGGTGAAGCGCTCGTAGTGACCGAGATCGAGATCGGTCTCAGCACCATCGTTGAGGACATAGACTTCACCGTGCTGGAAAGGACTCATCGTGCCGGGGTCTACGTTTAAGTAGGGATCAAACTTTTGCAGCCGTACACGAAGACCTCGTTGCTCCAGCAATGCGCCGAGGGCGGCGGATGTCAGACCCTTGCCCAGAGAGGAGACAACGCCTCCGGTAACGAAAATGTATTTCATAGTTTGCGAAATTGTTGAAGCATCAGTCCTCGGTGTTCCTCCCTTCCAATCAATCCAATGCTGTTTTGTCATGGCAACCCTTTTCATCCCCCGAACTAAAAAGGTGTCCTCCAATCCGCTGAATAGTTTATCTTATTCTAGACATGGCTTGCGCTTATAGCATGGGTGCAGCTCAGTGTACTATTTGAAAAGTAGGCCATACTACTTCTATTATAAGCTGCATTATGAACAATCTGGGTGGATTTTTATTATCAACTGTAGGGCGCAAGATCCTCATGGCACTGTCCGGGGTTGTTCTCGTACTCTTCGTCCTTGGGCATATGTTGGGCAACCTGCAGATTTTCCTCGGTCCGGAGGTGATTAACGCCTACGCCTATAAATTACATCATGAGCTACCGACTGCGGCGCTCTGGGCAGTGCGTTTCATTCTCTTGGGCACGATTGCTCTGCACCTCTGGGCGGCAGTTTCGTTAACCCTCGATAATCGAAGAGCGCGCCCGGAGCAGTATGCCTCCAAAAAAGCAGTTCAGGCGAGTTACGCCTCCCGAACCATGCGTATGAGTGGTATCATACTGCTCTCTTTTATATTTTTCCATATCGCCCATTTTACCGTCCGTTCAGTACCCGGCATGGAGTACGATAAAGTGCCGGCGGAAGGCGAAAAAGTTTTACTGCAAGAGATTAAGGTGCCCCTCCTGAAAGAGGGCAAACCAGTGATTAAAGACGGGGAGCCTGTTATGACTTTCAATGTCAATGACATGATGATCTCCGGTTTCAAAGTCTGGTGGGTATCCGCTTTCTACATTATTGCCAACGGTCTGCTCTGCCTGCATCTCACTCACGGAGTCAGTAGTATGTTTCAGACGCTGGGGCTGAGTAATAGTAACTGGCGGATCCGGCTCGATCGCATTGCCCTGGTTTATGGTTGGGTCGTCTTTTTAGGCTTTGCCTCGATTCCGGCAGCTACGTTTGCCAATTTCTTAAAAGCCGATCCCACTGGTGGTCTTGCTAGTACGCATGCCACCATCATTTCCGTCTCCGGTCAGTAACTTATACGCAGTATGAACCTTGATCCTAAGATCCCTGAAGGCCCGATTTCCGAAAAGTGGTCCAGCCATAAGTTTAACATGAAGCTGGTCAACCCGGCCAACCGCCGGAAGTACAGCGTCATTGTTGTTGGCTCCGGTTTAGCCGGTGCATCGGCCTCAGCCAGCTTGGCCGAGCAGGGCTACAACGTATCCTGTTTCTGTTATCAGGACAGCCCGCGCCGGGCCCACAGCATTGCTGCTCAGGGGGGCATCAATGCGGCAAAGAATTATCAGAATGACGGCGATAGTGTGCACCGGCTCTTCTACGATACAGTCAAGGGCGGCGACTATCGCTCCCGTGAGGCTAACGTCTACCGCCTGGCTGAGGTCAGTGCCGATATTATCGACCAGTGCGTCTCTCAGGGCGTGCCCTTCGCCCGTGAGTATGGCGGACTCCTTGCCAATCGCTCCTTTGGTGGCGCGCAGGTATCCCGTACCTTTTATGCCCGGGGCCAGACCGGGCAGCAGCTCTTGCTCGGTGCATATGCCGGCCTCAGTCGTCAGATTGGGCTCGGGAAAGTTAAAATGCACAACCGCCATGAGATGCTCGACGTCGTTAAGATCGATGGTCACGCCAAGGGAGTTATTGTACGCAATATGGTCACCGGCGAGATCTCTCGTCACGCCGCAGACTGCGTGGTCCTTGCTACCGGCGGATACGGCAACGTCTTCTTCCTTTCGACCAACGCTCAGGGTTGTAATGTAACCGCTGCCTACCGCGCCCATAAACGCGGTGCCGGGTTCGCTAATCCCTGTTACACGCAGATCCACCCAACCTGCATCCCCGTACACGGCGATCAACAATCAAAGCTTACGCTGATGTCCGAATCCCTGCGGAATGACGGGCGCATCTGGACGCCGAAGTCTCCCGAGACTGCAGCCAAAATACGCAGTAAAGAAGTCGACCCAAACAGCGTGCCGGAAGACCAGCGCGACTATTTCCTCGAACGCAAGTATCCCAGCTTTGGTAATCTTGCTCCGCGCGATATTTCTTCCCGTTCTGCCAAAGAAGCTTGCGACGAAGGTCGTGGTGTCGCTTCCACCGGCCTCGGTGTCTTTCTCGATTTCCGTGACGCCATCCAGCGCGACGGCAAAAAGGCCATTAAGGAACGTTACGGTAATCTTTTCGACATGTATCAATGTATTACCGGTGATGACCCCTACAGCACGCCGATGATGATTTTCCCCGCCGTGCATTATACCATGGGCGGCCTCTGGGTAGACTACAATCTGGAGAGTACCATCCCCGGTCTGTTTGTCGGTGGTGAAGCCAATTTTTCCGATCACGGTGCCAACCGCCTTGGTGCATCGGCGCTCATGCAGGGTCTGGCCGATGGCTATTTCATTTTGCCCTACACGGTCGGCAACTACCTCGGTCAACAAGGTGTCGGCAGTGCGGGTACTGTCACCACCGAAGATCCCGCTTTTGACGAAGTAGAGGCCGATGTCCGCGGTCGTATCGATGCACTCCTTTCTATCGGTGGCACACAGTCGCCCCGTTCCTTCCATAAGCGCCTTGGAAACATCATTTGGGAGTACTGCGGAATGGCGCGTAGCGAGTCGGGATTAAAAGAAGCCATTGCCAAGATTGACGATCTTCGTTCCGAGTTCTGGTCCGATCTTCGGGTGACCGGTGAGGCCGGCGCCCTCAACCCTGAACTGGAGCGAGCCGGTCGTGTCGCTGACTTTATCGAATTCGGTGCCCTTATGTGTCGCGACGCACTGATGCGCGAAGAATCCTGTGGCGGCCACTTCCGCGTGGAGCATCAGACTGATGAGGGCGAAGCCCTTCGTGATGACGACAATTTCACATTTTCCGGTGTCTGGGAATATCTTGGCGACCAAGAAGAACCCCGCTTACACAAAGAACCGCTGATCTATGATAACGTTCAGCTCGCTACGCGCAGTTACAAATAATCCACGTCTCTATTAGCCATGGAAAAAACAATGCAACTCACCCTAAAAGTCTGGCGTCAAAAAGACGCTACAAGCGACGGTTCCTTCGAAGAGTATCAACTCGATAACATCTCCGAAGGCTCTTCATTCCTCGAGATGATGGATATTCTATCCGAGAAGCTTGTCGCCGAGGGTAGGGAGCCGGTCGCCTTCGATCATGACTGTCGCGAAGGTATCTGCGGCATGTGTTCAATGACCATCGATGGCATTCCGCACGGCCCGGAAAACGCCACCACCACTTGCCAGCTCCATATGCGTCATTTTCACGATGGGCAGACGATCACCATTGAGCCCTGGCGCGCCAAGCCATTTCCCGTGGTCAAAGATCTCGTGGTCGACCGCTCCGCCTTCGATCGGATCATTCAGTCCGGCGGCTTTATTACCGGACGAGCCGGTAGCGCCGTCGATGCCAACGCCATCCCGATCGAAAAACAGACGGCTGATCATGCCATGGATGCCGCTGCCTGTATCGGCTGTGGGGCCTGCGTAGCGGTTTGCCCCAACGCCTCCGCCATGCTCTTTACTTCCGCTAAATTGACCCACATGAACAGTCTGCCGCAGGGCAGGGCAGAAAAAGACCGGCGCACCTTAGCCATGGTTTCGACGATGGACGGCGAAGGCTTTGGTGGTTGCACGAACACCGGCGAGTGTCAGGCAGTTTGCCCAAAATCAATTTCTCTCGATATGATTGCCCAGCTCAACCGTGATTACACGGTCGCTCAAACGAAGAACTTTTTCCAACCGGTCTTGTAGTGCCTCACATGGCAGACCGTAAAGCCGGTCGCCGCTTTCTCTGTAGTTGCCTACTTTTCTTTGCAATGCTTTGCAGAGTTCAGGTCTAAGAGAATCAGCGTAGTAAGGCTCCTGGAATGGCTTACCCTCGCAGAGTGGGGTATCACGCCAGCTCGGATTAGCGGATCGTCCAAGTGTCCGGATATATGCAATAGGTGCATCTCAGCCACTCTAATACAGCTCGTTTGGCTACTTTGCAGTAGTCGCATTAAGACTGTTTTTAGACGAAAATTGATCTCTTATG
>DKOA01000043.1:161766-167947 GCA_002469895.1 Opitutia bacterium UBA7374 | reverse complement strand
GACCGAGTTTGCCCGGCTCAATCTGACCTACACAGTGGTGAGCAAGCGTAAGCTACGAGCCTTGGTTGAGGCGGGGCATGTCAAGGGCTGGAATGACCCCCGCATGCCAACGCTTTCAGGGATGCGACGTCGGGGATACCCGGCCGAGGCAATCCGTAATTTTTGTGCCACGGTGGGCATCACAAAAGTACCTTCGACGAGTGATATAGCTCTTTTGGAGCACTCCGTGCGCGAGGTGCTGAATCGGACAGCTGTGCGTCGCATGGCCGTGCTGGATCCTTTGGAAGTGGAACTTACGAACTGGCCGGAGGGGGAGACTTTAGAGGTTGAGGCAGTGAATAATCCGGAGGATGCAGCGGCTGGTACACGCAAGGTACCTTTTACTGAGCGGCTATATATTGAGCAGGCGGACTTTAGAGAGGCGGCCAATCGAAAGTTTTTTCGTCTCAAGTTGGGTGGTGAAGTTCGCTTGCGCGGTGCATACATCGTGAAGTGCGAGGAAGTGGTGAAAGATGAGGCGGGCAAGATTATCAAGCTGCTTTGTCGCGTGGATCTGGATACCTTGAATCGCAACCCGGAGGATCGTAAGGTAAAGGGAGTTATCCACTGGGTTAGTGCGAAACACGCCTTGCGCCTACCGGTGCGGATGTTTGATCGACTCTTCACCGAAGAAAAGCCGGATGCTGACAGGGATCGCGATTTTCTGGACTTTGTGAATCCGCAATCGATGGACCAGACGATAGTCTATGGAGAGCCGTCTCTGGCAGAATTGTCTCCGGGGCAGACCTGTCAGTTTGAGCGTGTCGGATACTTTTGCGCAGATACCGAGGATTCCCAAACGGGCGAGCCTACGATGAATCAGACGGTCGGTTTGCGTGATACGCGAGCCGGCAAGGCCGGGAAATAAGGCGAAAACAATTCTAATATGAAGCAAGAAGTCAGTCATCTATTTTTCGATTCTTTCGGGGTGCCAGCCAAGTCGATGGCTTTCGCTCCGGGGCGGATTGAATTTATTGGTAATCATACCGACTATAACGGTGGTCTAGTGATGGGTGCTGCAGTCACGGAAGGCGTTTTTGTTGCCGTGGCGCCGCGCGCGGATCGGAAAATCAGTTTATTCAGTCGATCGGCGGGTTTAGTTGAGACCTCACTTGATTCGCTGGAACCTTTGGAGGGAGAGGCTTTTTGGGCGAATTATCCGCTTGGTGTAACAAAGGTCCTGCTGGAGAACGGCCTGTCTTTATCGCATGGGTTTAATCTTGCAGTGGATAGCAATTTGCCAATCGGAGCCGGCTTGAGCAGCAGTGCGGCCTTTGAATTATCAACGGCTTACGTACTGGCAGAGCTCTGTGGTTTTGAGGCTGATAAGAAAACGTTTGCTCAGTTTTGTCGACGAGCGGAAAACGAATTTGTCGGGATGCCCTGCGGTATTCTCGATCAGGGGGTTTCGGCTTTTGGTCAAGCGGACTCGCTGGTCTGCATTGATTGTGCAGACGAGTTGTTTGGCACAAAGGCGATGCCGACCGGTACTCATTTCTGGATCTTTAATTCCAATAAAAAACATGCATTGGTGGAATCGGCCTATTCGGATCGCCATAAGGAGTGTCACGATGCACTGGCCATCCTACAGAAGGGTTATCCCGAAGCAGAAACACTCTCCCAGATAAGTCAGTCACAACTGGATGCCACTGCCGATGAGCTGGGCGATCTTCTCTATCGAAGGGCTTGCCATATTGTGGGGGAAAATGATCGCGTGCGTCTAGTGGAAGCTGCCCTCGATGAAGGTGACTTGGCAGCAGTGGGTGCGGCACTGTCCGTTTCACATATGAGTTCGCGCGATAATTTTGCAAACAGCACGCCGGAGTTAGACTTTCTGGCAGAAGCTTTAAATGAATTGGACTCGGTCTATGGGGCACGACTGACCGGAGGTGGATTTGGGGGTGCGGTGATGGCTTTTACAAGCGATGCTTTTGCCTCTGCCGATGCTGATCTGGTAGCAAAAGCTTACCAAAAGGAATTTGGATTGGAAGCTACTGTACTGCACACCCGTGCCGGCAACGGCGGATGCTTGCTCTAAGAGATGCGCGCCTCGAGTGACTCAATAAACTGAAGTAGGAATTTGTTGTTACCGCCGATTTGCTGCACTTGTTCGAGCGCTTGCTTAGCGTGGCTGCGTGCCATCTCCCGGGCCGATTCTATCCCGTGCAGGGCCACGTAGGTATTCTTTCCTGCAGCGGCATCGCTTCCCACGGGCTTGCCCATAGTCTCAACTGTAGAGGTGGCATCGAGAATATCATCAATAATCTGAAAACAAAGACCTATCTGCCCACCGGCGAGCTCCATTAGATCTAGCTGTCCGGCTTCTGGCTGGGTAAAAAGAAGGCCCATGCGGAGTGAGGCGGCGATGAGTGCAGCCGTTTTATTTTCATGGATGTAGTGGAGGGTATCCGCACTGGCTACACGACCTTCGTTTTCGATGTCTTCTTGTTGCCCGCCGATCAATCGTGTGCTGCCGGCTGCATATGAGAGAATTTGCATGAGCCCGCAGGATAATGCGCTTTCTTCGGCATAGGACTGAGCAAGAATATGAAAGGCATGGGTCAACAGGGCATCACCGGCGAGGAGTGCGGTTGCTTCATCGAAAGCACAGTGGCAAGAAGGACGTCCACGACGCAAGTCACTGTTATCCAGAGCCGGCAGATCGTCATGAATGAGAGTATAAGTATGCAGGCACTCGATGGCTACAGCTGCCGGGACGGGGTCACTCTGCTTTGGGAATAAATCAGCAGCGGCCAGGAGAAGAACCGGACGGATACGCTTGCCGCCCGCTTCCATGGAATGGCGCATTGCCTGATGGAGCCTTACGGGACGTTTTTCAGCGGGGGGTAGAAGCGCATCGATGCCGGTTTCCACATGTTGCCGGTAATCATCGGATTTTTCTTTTACTGTAGGCTGCACAGGAGTATGTATACGCACCATTGACTATGAAGGAAGCTCCAAAATTTGATTCGGTACTGCTGGTTATTCTGCAAAAGCCCGGCATCTGGCAGAAGCTATTGATTGGCGGATTGTTGTCTTTTATTCCGGTGATTAATTTACTCGCCTTTGGTTATCTGATGCGGGTTTGTCGGGAGTGTCGTCGGCAAGGAGTTGTCCTATTACCTGAGTGGACAGACTGGAAAGGCTTGTTCCGGGACGGTTTGCGCTTTGCCCTGGTTTGGTTGTTTTATTGGTTGCTCCCAATTTATGCGGTCTTCCTTCTCGGGGGTCTTCTTGAGCTGGTTGGGTTCGGCCTGCTTCGACCCGCTCTACAAATTGCCGGCCTGATTGCCGGATCTGTCTTCCTTTGTGCAGGGCTTTACCGATTTCAGAGGCATGCGACGCTGCGAGAGAATGTACAGGATCTATTGGAAGTTTTTCTGATTCTACGGATGGCTCGCGGACTCTTTCCTTCCGTTTTGGTCGCAGTATTGGCTGCCGTTGGTCTAGCGGCTATTTTTTGGCCGTTTTATGGTCTGGCTTTCTTTTTTAGTCTGCTTCCCTTGATTGTTTACTCTACCTTGTATTTTCGCTGGATCGAGGAGGCGGCAGTTGGTCGGGTTCTTTAAGAGCAGTCTGCTGGCGTGGTGCTTGAATTGTGCTTTCAGCCCTATGGTATGGGCAGAGCCCAAAGTGCAGACGGCTGAGGGCAAGCATTTTGAGGTCGCAGGTTTTGATCGAGCGTCAGTTCAATTTGTCTTGGAACTGGGTGAACAGGTTTTGAGGGATGCGGAACGCTACCTGGGTGAACAACCCGACAGGTTTCCCCAGCGTGTCCTCATCACTTTACGAACGGTGGATAATACTGCGGATGCATGTGACTACCAGATGTCCATCGAGCCAGGCGGGTTTGTACGAGTCGACTTTAACTGGCGCGAGGATCTTTCCTTATGGAAGCTGTGCCGGGGCATGGTCGACGGCTATTTGGCTCGTTATGCTATTTATCATTACGGGTACGGTGCTCCAGTAACCGTCAAGGCATGGGTGGTCTCCGCACTTGCGGCACAGACTTATGTGAGCTTACGTCCATCGGTTGTTTCAGGCTGGCTTGAGTTCGCTGAGGATAACACGTTGCCGCTTTTTCCCTCTCTGCTCAAGACGGCCGATGGCTCACGAAGCAATGATATGGAGACGGCGGCTTATTTTTTAGTGATGGCCCAGCGGGTGGCTGATTTTTCGCGTGATGAGATCAGTCGTTTTTTGCGTGCAGGGGTTGCCGGGTATGATGTCAGTCCTCAATTGACCGAGCGGATTCAGTCGCTCGATCCGGAAGCTCCAGCGGTCACTTTGAACGATTGGTGGAAAGCCTGTATGGGTAAGATCTTTTCTGAGCCGGTATTTCGGTTTAAGTCGTTGTCGGGTTCTGAGCGTTGGATATTGGATCTCTCGAGTATGGTGGACTTCGATGAAGCCGGTGTGGCCCCAAAAAATTTGCGGGATTTATGGCGTTTCCGCAATGAGCTGCCGGTTCGCCGGATCGTGGAACGTCGGCTCGGGCAAATTGTTTCGGGGATTGATCGAGTTAATCCGGCTTATCGCAATACCGTACAATCTCTGGGTATGCTATATGAGCAATTGCTGGCGGGCGATGAGGAACATGCCTACATTTTCTCTCTAACTGGTTTTTTGGGGGACTTTGCGGACTCCAGGCGTTTGCGGGAAGATATGGAAGCAGTATTGCAAAATGCGGGGTTCGACTAGCTACGGCGTTTTTGATAGATGAGCACGCGGTCATCCGGACGGGTGTTTGCGGAAAGTGCTGCGGCATCGGGCAGTGCTTTAATTTGTTTCCCGCGGATGAGAAAGAGGGGACAGTCCGGGTCTTTTAATGGTGGATCCTCTGGTTGTAGATCAGAATAGTACAGACCATGCTCCTTGCTGTTCAAATGGACGCTGGCAATGGCGGGTCTGGGTAAGTCCCGGAATACGGCTTGGCCGGAAACTTGTTCTTCTTTGGAGGCGTGATTGCGGGGGATCCAGCCAAAGACACGATCCCGCTCAATGACTTCACTCCACCGCAACATGATCAGCTGATTGAGTTCAACATTATCAGTCAGAGCCATAACATAGCCGATTCCGTAGAGTGCTTCAACGTCCTGATAGAGCTCCTCGGCTTGCATGCCGTTGTGTTGCAGGGCGAGTAAGCCCTCTTCACGAGCCAATTCGATATTTCGGGCATTGGTATCGATTAAAATGATGGACTGGTTGTTTTTTTCGATCAGAGAGTGGGCGAGTTCACGAGCAAAATGGTGTGCGCCAATAAAGAGCCAATCATTCGGTGCGGGGCGTTGCAGGCCGAGTAATCGTGCAACGATGCCGGCAGAGAGCCCTTGCAGGAGAACAGTCGCACAGATGACGGAGTAGACAAAGGACTCCATTAGGGCTGGGTCGCCCACTGGGTTTTCCTGCTCGGCGAGGGTAAGGGCAAAGAGAGATGCCATCGAGGCAGCAACAACGCCTCTGGGGGCTACCCAGCTAAGGAGTGCCTTCTCCCGCCACTGAAGACTGGTACCATGAGCCGAGACGAGAATACTGAGCGGACGAATAATCAGAACAACGGCCAATAAGACCCAGATGCCTCCCGAATCAAAGAAACTTTTGAATTGGCTCAGTTCAAGGCGGGAGACCAGAAGGAGGAAAAGCATGCCGATGAGTAAATCGACAATTTCTGCCTTGAAGGCCTTTACCTCTCGCAGTTGAGATGGTTTTTTGAACCCCACCACGAGGCCCGCTATAGTAACGGCGAGAAGGCCGGCTTCCGGTTTGATTAACTCGGTTGTACCAAAAATGAGGAGCGCGCTGGCGAGTGAAAAGGCGTTGACGTTTTTCGCCGGAACCCATCCCCGGGAAAGCATCCAGTAGATCCCATAGCCTCCAAGGCTGCCCAGGCCGATGCCACTGATAATACGCAGAAGGAAGTTAGGTAGGGCGACGGCGCCACCGCCTTCGACGGCCCATTCAAAGCAAAGGATGGCAATAAAGACGCCGATTGAGTCAATCAGGACACCTTCCCAGTGCAGAATACTGCAGAGACGCTGGTGCGTGCGAATACGTCGCAGCATGGGAACGATCACTGTTGGTCCGGTTACGATGACAAGGCTGCCCATGAGAAGAGCAAAGGAACCGGAGGTATGAAAAATGA
>DKOA01000043.1:159329-161367 GCA_002469895.1 Opitutia bacterium UBA7374 | reverse complement strand
GGTGAGGTTTGGGTAAAACCCTTAAAATCGAGAGTCAGACCGCCCTCAAAGAGGATCAGGCCAATCGCCAGTGAAACAATGAGAGGGAGTTGCTCACCGAGGGCTTTGGGGTCCAGAATGCCGATTCCCTCTGGCCCGAAAGCGAAGCCGGCAAGCAGGAGGAAGACAATTGTGGGAAGGTGGCATTTCCGGGAAAGTACAGTGAGCAGGCCCCCGGCACCGACCGCAAAGCAAAGGGCCCATAATGCATTTTCAGAAGAAAGTGAGGCCAGCGGGAGCATTACTCTTCGATGCCATGTTCCATATCGAGAGCGGGTGCGGCTTTATGCGTTTTTCCGACGGGCTTGGCGGGGACTCCGGCTACACTGGTGTATGGCGCCACATCGTGGAGAACAACACTACCGGCACCAACTTTGGCACCGACTCCGATCTCGACGTTGCCAAGAATCTTGGCGCCTGCCCCGAGCAACACACCGGAGCGTACTTTCGGGTGCCGGTTACCGCGTTCTTTTCCAGTACCTCCGAGAGTGACTTCGTGAAGGATGGAGACGTCATCGTCGATGATGGTGGTTTCTCCGGCGACAAATCCGGTAGCATGATCGAGCAGTATACCAGATCCGATGCGGGCAGCTGGATGAATGTCGACGGAAAAGGTTTCGGCGATCAAACTCTGCAGGTAGAGTGCAATTTCTCTTCGCCCCTGTTTCCAGAGGTAGTGGCTCACTCGGTAGCAGACGAGCGATTGAAAGCCCTTAAAATAGATGAGGGGGGTGAGCAGGTCGGGGCAGGCCGGATCCCGTTCCTGTACGGCATCCATATCCTGGGCTATTTGTTGCAGGATAATGGGTTCCGCATCGAAAGCTTCAAGGAAGACGGTGTGCAGCGCTTCGACAGATGCACCGTGGTTGATGAGCTTTCGGGTAAGCCGATAGGTCAGGCATTCGGCAAAGGAATTGCGCTCCAGTATAGCATCCTCAAGGAGTGCCTTCATGGCTAGTTCGCGGGCGCCCATTTCTTCTGCGCGCAGGCGGATTTCTTTCCAATAGCGGTTTACGTCGATTTCCGGCATGGTTGTATTCAGTCT
Organism: Opitutia bacterium UBA7374; assembly: GCA_002469895.1. GTDB lineage: Bacteria > Verrucomicrobiota > Verrucomicrobiia > Opitutales > Coraliomargaritaceae > UBA7374. The sequence goes on along the minus strand of DKOA01000043.1, from coordinate 160,283 downwards.
CCCTTTAATGTTCCTGTTTGCAGTAGAGCCAGAGGACTGATGGTTGGCAATCTTCCAGATGAAAAAACGGGATTAAGCCCTTATCAGCTCTGCGCGACAAAATGTCCAAGTGCTGTAGACACCTTTCGGGTCGGGAAAGCGATCTTCATAGTCTCTGAAAAAGCGGAGCAGAGCGCTTGGTTTGATCCGTCGTGAGACGGTGGCTCCGGTGCCGTGTATAGCTTTCCAAAAGTGCATTGCACTGGCAAAGGTATAGCACCTTGAGTCTGTTTCAAAGCGTTCGATGCGCAGGCCAACGGAAGTAAATATATCCTGCCATTGCGCAGTACTGCGCCACTGCACAGGGCCGGTTCCTCCCATGACGACTTCCATCTCGGGTAGCGTCGGGGCAATGAAGAAAGCGGTCAGGATTCGACCGTCGGTGGCCAGTGCATGCGCCCAGTTATTCACTACTTCGAGGGGATCGGGCGCCCACTGCAGTAGGCTGCAGGCTGTAATAAGATCCCATGTGCCGGGCTTGGGTAATGGCTGCCAAGCATCCTGTATACTATAGTTAAGCCCCGACACGCGTTCCTGGCAGACTGCGAGCATTTCCTGAGAAACATCCGTGCAGGTAGCATTGGGGTACTGCGATGCCAGATGCTGGGTAAAGAGGCCGGTGCCTGCGCCTAGTTCGAGAACCTCTGTGCAAGTTGATTCCGGGGGTAACCACTGCGCCAACCACTCCGCTGCTTCAGCCTGCACTTTTGCGTGTGCGTCATAGCTTTTGGCCTTCTCGGCAAATCGGGCGCGAGGGGGTGAATGCAGCGTGTTCATTTTAACCGGATGCGGCTTCTAAGTGGCCGACGAGTTGCTTATAAGAGTGGAGACTGGATACTAGGTGACTGTGTTCAAAATAGGTGGTCACTTGCTCGACTTTCATTAGCGGGTCTTCCCTTCCGATAATACTATAAA
>DKOA01000043.1:117950-158927 GCA_002469895.1 Opitutia bacterium UBA7374 | reverse complement strand
TGTAAGGCAATTCTGTGCTGGGTTCTTCATCTAATTTTGCCAGACGATAAAACAACTGGATGGCAGCCATCGGATTGGATGCGAGCCGTTCTCGCAGTTTCATCATAGTACTACGAGGAGTGGTCCCACCCAGTTGGTCTTCCTGACAGAATCCGAGGATAGGGGCGAGGCAGTGAATCCTTTGTTTTTTGGGTAAGCGGTCGATCGCCTGAAGAAGGAGTAGAGTGCCGAGGGAGTAGGCTCCCAAATAGTCGGCACGGATGGAAAGCAATTGATCGACTGCATGAGGGGAAGGATGAAAAACGATTTGTCGGGTGCCGGGCAGAGCTTTTTCAAGTGCTTTTTTTAAGCGTTCCGGTGAGATCGCCCAGCCACCAATCCATGCCCAAGTCTCACTCATCGTTAGATTTGGGTTGGCCGAGCGCTTCAATGATTCGTTGGTAGTCGCTCGGTTGAAGAGTGGATTTGAGGGAGAGTCGTAGACGGGCGGCTCCTTTGGGCACTGTGGGGGGACGTATGGCACCGACTTTGAGTCCTCTCTGGAAGCATTTCTCGGAGAGAGACAGAGTGGCATTGGAAGAGCCGCAAATAATGGGAACAATCGGCGAGTCTTCTCCGATTACCTCCCAGCCGTTTTTCCGTAGTTCAGCGCGAAATTGGCGGGCTGCTTGTCGCCACTGTTGGCTTTGATTGGCTTGTTTCCGGATTATATTGATGGCTGCTTCGGCAATGCTAGCGGATGTGGGAGGCAGATAGGTGGAATAGATAAATTCTGCGGCTTCGTTGATGCAGAGATGACGCATCCAATCTTGACGAAAGACAGTATAGGCACCAGCGGAAGCGAGAGACTTTCCGAGCGTACCGGTAAGGATATCGACCTGTTCGAGCACACCCTGTTCTTCGGCTAGTCCGGCACCGGTCTTTCCGTACCAGCCGACGGCATGCGCTTCATCGAGAAACCAATTAAAGGCGTAGTGTGACTTTAGAGCAGCAATGGCAGCTAGGTCCGGATAGTCGCCATCCATCGAATAGACGCTTTCGGTCACCAGATGAATTTTGCGCCCGCGGTGGAGTTGTAGCAGGGATTCAAGGTGTCCGATGTCGTTATGCCGGAAGCGGATCAATCGCGCGCCACTTTGTAGAATGCCGGAGATGAGGCTATTGTGGATGAGCCGGTCAGCAATGACGAGATCTCCGGGCAGGATAAAACACTGGAGTATTGATTGATTGGCAGCGTAGCCACTGTTCCAGATAAGGGTAGGTTGTTCGCCATACCAGTGACGGATGCTTTCTTCCAGATCTGCATGTGCGCGGGTGTATCCGGTAATCAGAGGCGATGCAGAAGAAGAGGTGCCCCATTGTTCGAGGGCCTTTTGCCCAGTGCGGATTAGACTGGGGTTATGACGCAGCCCGAGATAATCATTATCAGCAAGATTAAGGCATCCAGAGGGCAATTCGGGGTCTGGAAGGAGACGAAAGCAATCGGTTTCTTTTCGTTTCTGCAAGCCTTGCTGCAGGGTGGATTCAAGGGGCGCAGTAGTGGTTGGCCGGTTGGTTTGGGGTGCTGGTTCAAGCCAGTTCGGATAAAAGTCAACAAGTTCATTTTGTTTGTATTCGAGGCGGGCGATAAGCGGCATTTTTGCCCTACTGTAAGCTTCTCTATTTGAGTGCTTGACGACCTCTGGAGCTGGTTGGGTCTCGTTTAGGAGGAAGCAGTGTGGCAGGTTTTGCAAATAGCGGTGGAGGAGGCGGCCCTGATTAATTGCACCGAGCCGATCATCAATGACTACGATTGTTTTATGGGGTTGAATGGCCTCAGCAAAATCGCGCCAGTCGCTGCCGTCCGGATCAATCGGTACGGCGACGCCACCTGCGGTTTCTATGATACGAATCTGGCAGTCGGGTAGTGCACCCAGTGCGCTAAGAAGGCGGGGAAGAACCGGCTCGTTTCCCTCATGATTCTTGGGCGCGAGTGGCGCGAGTGGCTGGGGGAAGGAAAGTAGAGTGTGGGCAGATAGATTCTTAGTGGATCCGGCCGCTTGTGCCGCATTTTCGGCATCATTCGAGCCGCCACAATCGATCGCTTTTACAATTTGTACCACTTTGCCAAGGGCGGCAAAGTGCTGGGCCAAGATGCCGGTCACATAGGTTTTACCGACATCCGTGTCGTTTGCCGTGATGAGGAAGGTCTGCATCGGATATTTTTCCGGCAGTGCACGGGGCTACTGTCCGCAGTTAGGCATTCGTGCCCGTGCTGGAAGGGGCACAAGCGTTACGTGCAGGGTCACGCCCCTGCTTTTCTCTAGCAATATCGGGGTCAAGTGGATGGAGTCCCAGGCGTGCCAGCATTTTTTCGTCATCAGAAGCTTCCGGGTTTGCCGTGGTGAGTAGTTTATTGCCTATGAAAATACTATTGGCGCCGGCTAAAAACGCCAATGCTTGAGTCTCCTCGTTCATGGTGTTTCGTCCGGCAGAGAGGCGTACGGTACTGCGTGGCATGAGGATACGGGCAAGGGCAATGAGGCGTACAAATTCGATGGAATCGACGGGAGGCTGCTCGCACATGGGGGTGCCTTCTACGGTAACGAGGGCGTTGATCGGAACCGACTCGGGCTGTGGTTCCAAGTTGGCCAGTTCAACGAGTAAATTGATACGGTCGTCGATGCTTTCGCCCATTCCAATAATTCCACCGGAACAGACTTCGAGTCCGGCTTTGCGGACATTGGACAGCGTTTCGAGGCGGTCATCATAGCTCCGAGTCGAGATGACTTCGCTGTAGTATTCACGAGAGGTGTCCAGGTTATGGTTGTAGACCGTCATGCCAGCATCTTTCAGCCGGCGTGCATGCTCCTCGGTCAGTAATCCGAGGGTACAGCAGACTTCCATGTTCAATTGACTGACGATCCCAACGGACTCGAGAACTGATTGAAATTGCCGTTCATTGGAGACTCCCCGCCATGCCGCGCCCATGCAGAAGCGGGAAGCGCCGGATGCTTTGGCTTTGATTGCGGCTACCTGAACTTCAGCTGGATCCATCAGTGGTTCGCGATCGACAAAGGTGGTGTAGCGTGAGGACTGGGCGCAGTATTTACAGTCTTCCGGGCAGGCGCCTGTTTTGATCGACTGGAGCATAGAGAGTTGCACCCCAGCAGGGTCCTGAAACTCGTGGTGTGCCTGTTGCGCACGAAAAATCAGGGTGGTAATCGGAAGTTCGTAAATCTCGCGTGCGGATTCCAGTGTTACGCTCATGTACGCACGTTGTTTTCACCAGTTGTTAAGGCAAGTTAAATTTCTACTTAACAATGGATGAACAGGCGAAATTCGGCGGGCAACGGAACTTACCCCAAATTGCGTAGGTAGTCCCACGAGTAGATGCCACTGCTATGACCATCACTAAAGGTAGGGCGCAGGGCGTAGTTCCCAATAGTATCGAGCCGAACAATCTGTATGCCGGGGAAGGTTTTTGGCCCCTGACCACCGTACTGATTCCCTAAAATGTCTTTTTCTCCGATATTTTCAGCGCTGGGGGAGTGCGCGCGCAGCTTTTCTGCATTCAAATAAGTTTCGCTTCCATCCTGCCAGCGTATGCAGAGTTCTCCGCCAATAATTTGTATGTCCTCTGGATTCACAGGGCTACTTTTTCGGAAGGATTCCGGAGCTTTGGAGTTTTTGGTGGAGAGTCAGAGCCGCATCCGCTTGATTGAGAATATAGAGATGGATGCCGGGCGCGCCGTTTTGCAGTAGATCGCTGGCCTGCTCTAAAATCCATTGATCTCCGGCAAGACGGAGGAGATGAGGGTCTTCTCCCGCAGCTAAGAGATTTTTATCTAGTGCTTCCGGGAAAGTCGCCTCGCACATGCGGCAGAAGCGCATGGCTTGCTCGCGAGAGGCGATACTGAGTAGGCCCGGAAGAATAGGAACATGGATGCCGACATCGCGGCAATTCTCGACAAATCTATAATAGACGGAATTGTCGAAGAAAAGCTGCGTGGTAATAAAGGAAGCACCAGCATCGACCTTTCGCTTGAGGTGAATCAAATCGGCTTCCGGGCTATCGGCTTCCGGATGCTTTTCAGGATAACCAGCCACTGCAACAGCGCATTCCGGGTGTACCTGACGAATGAGTTCAACCAGTTCGTTGGCGTGGCGGAGTCCTTTCGGGTGAGGGGTGAAGTTGTGTTCTCCTTTTGGCGGATCACCTCGCAAAGCCATAATACGCTTAAAGCCAGCGTCTTTAAATTCTTGTATTGTACTGCGGAGTTCTTCTTTAGAGTGTCCGACACAGGTTAAGTGCGGCATGATCTCGTAACCGAATTTATCTTGCAGGGTGCTTGCATAGTGCAGGGTGCGTTCTCGGGTACTGCCTCCGGCGCCATAGGTTATGGAAACAAAGTCTGGCTGCGAGTGGCGTAATTTCTCTGCAGTGTGCAGGAGCTGGGCAGCCGCAGACTCCGTTTTTGGAGGGAAAAACTCGAATGAAAAGATTGGCCCTTGGGCGATTCCTCTAGTCAGCTGCTCGGTGATAAGTGCCATACTACATATCAAGTTATTATGATATATTGATATGTAAAGTCTTAACTATCGTTACTTTGAGGAAAGCCGATTAGTGTAATTTGAAGACTTTGGGCCTGTTGGATCAGTTCTGCTTTGTTTAGTAAAATAACGCGGTCGGCTTCGAGAACGGCAGTGGCGATACCGACCTGATGCATGATTTCAAGTGTACGGCTACCAAATACGGGTACATCAAAGCGATAGTCTTGTTGGCTTTTAGTGGTTTTGACGAAGATTAATTGATCTGTTTTGAACTGGCCGGCACGCTGTAACATGGGATCCGTACCCTCGTATGCTTCAACCGCAATGACGGTACCTTTACGCACAACAACTCCCTGACCAATATCGAGACTGGCAATACTTTTGGCTATATTTATGCCATGGTTGATATCAACCGATTGTACTTCGCACGGGCCAGTGGTCATTTGGCCGTCACTGGCTAGTTCTTCGTCCAGAAATACCCGGGCATCGAGCATTTGGATGTCGAGCGCTTCAATTTCTGTGGCAATCGCACCAAAGATGGTCTCTGCATTGCGCTCTTTTAAGCTGTTCAGGATACGAATGGCCTTTAGGTCTGGATGCAACCCGTGAAAAAGACGCTTTGGTGTGATTTGCCCAGCCATGATGGCGTAGCGACAATCGAGTTTTTTGAGCGATTTGAGAAGCTTTCCGAGTTGGCCAACTTTGATTTGTATGTGCGCATCGTGGGGTAGGGATGCGACAAAGCCGGGATCGGTTTCTTCAGCGAAGGAAATGACGCGAAGGGGGAGTTGATTGCGCTTTACGGCTTCTGCGGTAAGAATTGGGTAGAGTCCTTTGCCGGCAATCAGGCAAATGGGTTCACCGCCGTAGTTTTGGGGTAGATATTTTGATATCTCTGCCGGTGCAGTGCTCATTTGAGTTTAAATTGGAAGGGGCGGGCGATCGCCTGATCGAGTCTTCTCTCGGGCAATATCCATTGTTGCAGAGGCTGTTCGCCATCTGGGTTATGACGGAAGAGTATACGCTTTCGGGTAAATTCTGTCGCGGCAATTAAAAGGGAATCATTTTGCATCGGTGCTGTCTCCAGCTTGCTTTGGTCGACTGCAAATCTTTGCACGGATTCGGGTGAGATTGAAATGCCTTTTCCGGGGGCAACGAATTCCCGCTCGGTGGAATCTTTCTGGTAAAATGTGGCCGTGCCTTTGTATGCGATAACGGAGCAGGCAGAGTTTGGATCGACTTCAAGCAGGAACTGTCCGGAGTGAACAATTAAGGTACCGACTGGGAGTATAAATTCTGCTTTTGACAGGGGGTTCAGATGATTAAAGGCGACAGCAATTTTGCCGGCTTCTGTCTGTATCCGTAAGTGGGATACGGAATTTTCAAAATTAAGCCCTGCGTGCATTGGATTGATCATGCTTTGTTCATAGCGCTGAATCCGTATGCTGGTAGATTCGCCGAGGCCCAGTCCGATGCCGTTGGAGAGGCAAAGGAAAAGTGAACTATTAGACGCAGTGCTGAAAGATGTCTCATTCAGAGGCAGAGTTTCGCGCAAGCGTAGCTTTCTTTTTTTACCATCTTCATCGAGTTGCTTGACTGTCCCACTACAACTGGTGACGACCGCGATAGCAGGAAGTAGCGCACGGGAAGTGATCGGGTTTTCTGCCGAAGAATTGAGGGGCAGACATAGCGCACTCAGTATACCGAAGCCACAGAGGCATCGGGTGAAGTGATCTGCGAGGTATCTTGGCATCTACTGTGCGACTAGATTAACAATTTTTCCGGGTACGTAAATTTCCCGTTTGATCGATTTTCCTTCCACATGGGGAAGGACTTTTTGGTGTGCTTTGGCAGCAGCGATTGCATCTTCTTTACCGATGTCTGCCGGGAGCAATTGATCGGCGCGGTATTTGCCGTTCACCTGGAAGACGATTTTGATCGTGTCCTCAATGAGTTTGCTTGGATCGAATTCCGGCCATCCGGCAGAGGCGATACTTTTCTCGTGCCCGAGTCGCTGCCAGAGCTCTTCGGCGATATGGGGAGCCAGTGGGGCGAGGAGGCGAAGAAAGTCTTCCACTGCCTGGCGCGGCAAATTTTCGGCTTTGGCCAAATGGTTTAGGCAGATCATCATTTGTGAGATGGCCGTGTTAAAAGCGAGTGCTTCATAATCTTTCGTTATTTTCTGGATGCTTGCATGAAGGACTCTTTCAGATTCCGGGTCCAGATGGGTTTCCGGCTGAATATTTTCCTGCAATAGGCCATTTTCGTTGAGCACTAGCCGCCATGTTTTACGGAGGAATCGAGCGATCCCTTCAATCCCTTTGGTATTCCAGGGCTTCATCGCCTCCAAAGGTCCAAGAAACATCAGGTAGAGTCGCAGCGCGTCGGCTCCATAAGCTTCGATAATGGTCTCCGGATTAACCACGTTACCGCGGCTTTTCGACATTTTTTCGCCATCCTCACCGAGGATGATGCCTTGGTGGAAGAGTTTATTGAAAGGTTCTGCTTCGCTAACGACTCCGATATCGTAGAGTAATTGATGCCAAAAACGCGCATAGAGCAGATGGAGAACTGCATGCTCGGCGCCTCCGATGTAGAGGTCCGGTGTGCCCCAGTATTTTTCTTTTTCCGGATCGATGAGGGCTTGCTGGTTTTTCGGATCGACGTAGCGCAGGTAGTACCAGCAGGATCCGGCCCATTGGGGCATTGTATTGGTCTCCCGCTGAGCGGCTATCCAACCTTCCTGAGCTTGGTCAGAGGTTTTACCGGTCGATGGATCTATATAGAGATGGAGCCAATCCTCGGCCTTTGAGAGCGGGCTTTGTCCATCCGGTGAAGGTGTGTAGCTCTCTACTTGGGGGAGTTCAAGAGGCAGCGCCTCTTCAGGCAAAGTGATCGCAAAAAGCGTCTTTCCTTCGATTTGGCAGGAGACGGGACGTTCCAATGACTTCAAAGAATCATCGATGTTCGCATAGTCTTCTTCGCTGACCCAGAGGATGGGGAAAGGCTCGCCCCAGTATCGCTGACGGGAGAAGAGCCAGTCGCGGAGCTTATAGTTCACCGCTGCTTTCCCCTGATGACGACTGCCGAGTTCATCCAGAATCGCCTTTTTTGCGGTTTCCGAGTCTTTGCCGTTCTGTTCGGCTGAGTGAATCAGTGGGCCCGAACCGGTATAGGCGGCACAGAGTATTCCTGCGCCATCCTTTTCGGCGGTGTTGGCATCATCGATAACTTGGATAATTTCCAGATCGAATTCTTCGGCGAATTCGAAGTCTCTTTGGTCGTGCGCCGGCACGGCCATGATAGCACCTGTGCCGTATGTCATGAGTACATAGTCGGCTACCCAGATAGGGATTTCTTTTCCGTTAACTGGATTAATTGCAGTGGCTCCAGTCGAGGCACCGGTTTTTTCTTTGGAGAGTTCAGCGCGCTCTAGGTCCGACTTACTTTTGGCTTTGGTAATATAGCTTTCAACAGCGGTTTTATTGGCGGCGGTTGTAATGGAACTGACCAATGGATGCTCTGGAGCGATGACCATGTAGGTAGCTCCGTAAAGTGTATCGGGGCGGGTCGTAAAAACGGTTAACTGGGCATCATGTCCAACTACTTGGAAGGTGATTTCACCTCCTTCGGAACGTCCAATCCAGTTTTCCTGCAAGCGTTTTGTCGAGTCCGGCCAGTCAAGTTTCTTGAGGCCCTTGATGAGGGGCTCTGCATATTCAGTAATGCGTAATACCCACTGCCGAATGGGGCGACGTTCGACGGGGAAATTGCCGCGTTCCGAGCGTGGACCTTCCGGTGTGTTGAGTACTTCTTCATTTGCGAGTACGGTACCAAGTTCGGGGCAAAACCAGACCGGCTTTTCGTCGACATAGGCCAGTCCCTTTTTAAAGAGTTGGATAAAGATCCATTGAGTCCATTTGTAGTAATCAGGGTCGGTCGTGTTGATTGCACGACTCCAATCGTAGGTGAACCCAAGTTGCTTGAGCTGCTCAGTGAAACGGGCAACGTTTTGCTTGGTGGTTTCTGCCGGGTGAGTGCCTGTCTTGATGGCATATTGCTCGGTTGGCAGGCCGAAGGCATCCCACCCCATGGGATGTAGTACGTTAAAGCCGCGCGCTTTTTTGTAGCGCTTCAGTGCATCGCTGGCGGTGTATCCTTCGGGATGTCCAATATGGAGTCCGGCTCCAGATGGATAAGGAAACATATCGAGGATGTAATAGGTGGGTGCATCCTCAAAATCGATAGCTGCGTAGGTATTTTCTTCAGCCCAGAATGACTGCCATTTTGGTTCAATCGATAAAAAGTCGTATTCTTTTGTCTGCTCGCTCATTTCTATAAATAGGAATGCGCATTAAGGATTCCGCTTGTTCAGTCGTCAATGGCACAAAAGTATGTCTAACGGCTTTCTCAGATCGAACTTGCGCGGTCTAGGAGTACTTCGCATAGTATTCAGCATGTTTTCTCTTACTCCAGTGCGTCTCTTGGTCTTATTGGCTCTGTTTGGCGGATCTTTTTCCTTGTTTGGGGAGACTCCGGATGCGAAGAGCAAACTGGGTAAAACAGCCACGAGTGTATCGGAAAAACGTTTTCAGCGGCAAATCTGGAAAGGGGGCGATGAAAAGTCTCCACTAGGTCGTAAATCGTTCCATATGAAGGAGTATGACAAGCATTATTCTTCCTTAGGTAGTCGTAAGGCAAGTTCGGAGATTCGTAAAAAAATGGATCGTAAGGCGTATACGAGTCCGGAAGTGGTCAGTCACAAACGTCTGTCAAAGAAAATGTCGAGATGGAGTCGCCGACCGTTGACGCTTGAAGAACGTTCCCGGATAGAGACGAGTCAAAAGTCTGAGTTGTTGCGTGATCGCCAAATGTATCAGGCCATCCTACAGGATACGCCTCAGGCTTATGCTGATTTGGCGAAAGAGTTATCGATGAAGGATATCAATCGCTTTGCTTTTCGACGGAATCGTTCAAAGGAGGCTCCGGGTGTTACCGCAGCGGGTCAAGAGTCAGCACGGGCTCAATAAACATCTGTTGAAAGTAGTTTCGTCATTCGAGGGGTTTTTTCTTTCCAGTCGGCGCTAAAAGTTTAAGCAATTCTGGGATGTATCCTAATCTACGCAGTGCATGCTTTTTCGTAGTGGTCGGTTTTCTCGGCCTGTCCGAATGTCTGGCCGGTGGCGGCGGTGGGCATAGTTCCAGCGACGTCGTGTTCCCCATGGCCCTGGAGTCCTACGAAGCGATGGAAGAAGCCAAGGCCAAGGAATCAGGCAAGGCGCTGAGTCTATTTGATATTTTACAACTACGTGCGGTGGCTGATCCAATCAACTTGGTGGCTACTTTGCTCTTTTTAGGTGCCATTCTGCATACGTTTGCGGCGGGCCGTTTTATGAAACTGGCCCACAAGTATGAGATCGAGAATAAAGCACGGGCACAGGCAGACTCCCGTCGTTATGTGCGGGGAAAAGAGCCGGTCTGCATGAAGGCAACATTGTACCATTTTCTCGGAGAAGTCGAAGCGATTTTCGGCATCTGGCTGTTGCCACTCCTAGGTTTCATCGTGGTGCAGTATGGCTGGGAATACGCAACGCACTACATTGATACGCGCAATTACATCGAGCCGATGTTTGTCGTCGTGATTATGGCAATTGCCTCCTCTCGTCCTGTTGTTGCCTTTGCCGGCAATTCTCTGAGTATGTTGGCCGGGCTGGGCAAGCGTACTCCGGCTGCTTGGTGGTTATCTATCCTGATTGTGGCGCCGCTCCTGGGCTCTTTTATTACGGAGCCTGCGGCGATGACCATTGCTGCACTTTTGCTCGGTCAGCAATTCTATGTGTATAAGCCGGAGAATACATTTAAATATGCCACTTTGGGTCTCCTTTTCGTCAATATTTCCGTAGGAGGCACGTTGACCCATTTTGCTGCGCCCCCCGTGCTCATGGTTGCTACCAAGTGGGAGTGGGGGATTGAGCATATGTTTACCAACTTCGGTTGGCGGGCCGTGGCGGGTATTTTAGTGGCCACTGCGATTTACTATCTGATCTTCCGCCGGCAGTTCAGCGGCTTGAAAGAACAATCAGATCTGGCTCGGGCCAACGAGGAAGCGGTGGACGAGGTACCGGTCCCCATTTGGCTAATTGTGGTGCACCTGTGCTTTCTCGGTTGGACTGTCTTTACGCTACATCATCCGGCACTCTTTATTGGTGGTTTTCTCTTCTTCATTGCTTTTACCATGGCGACGGACCACCATCAGGAATCGATTCAGCTGAAGGGGCCGATTCTGGTTGGTTTCTTCCTCGCCGGGCTGGTTACCCACGGTGGTTTGCAAGGTTGGTGGATTGCACCAGTCCTGTCGTCGCTCAGCGAGCTGCCTTTGTTTATCGGAGCGACCACACTGACTGCCTTTAATGACAATGCGGCGATTACCTTTTTAGCCGCACAGGTGCCCGATTTTGATCAGTATTTGGCTGATGATACGGCACGCGCGCTACGCCTCCAATATGCAGTTGTTGCGGGTGCTGTCACGGGGGGCGGTTTAACGGTGATTGCAAATGCTCCAAATCCGGCGGGACAAAGCATCCTGAGCAAGTTTTTCGAGGGTGGCATATCGCCTCTAAAGCTGCTTCTTGGCGCGCTGTTCCCCACACTGGTGATGGCGGTGTTCTTCATTTTGCTACCGCATTAATCGACTCGTAAGTCGGCGGTATTTTGAGTTTAGGGGAGGAATCGTTTGCTCTCTTTACTGACGGGAAGCGGACATGTCTTTCTCGGAGCCAGCTTGTAACGGCGCTTCGCAATGCTATCGTAAGCCCGGTCGAGGAAACGGCTGGGTAGGCAAGCTAGCGGTTTTGCCAGCCACGACAGATAGCCTTCGCTATCTATGAGAAAGTGGATCAATGCCTGTGAGCGAGTCAGCGAACGGCCATCAGCGGTATGGTAGACGACTGAATCCAAATCGGTCCGGAGTGATTCGGGGAGTCTTTCTTTAGCGGTTTCACCTTGTAGTGGTGCAAAGCAGATTCGTTCTTTTCTGTCCTGCTTCATAAGAATGCGCACAGATCGACGACAGAGGCCGCAATCGCCATCGAAAAAGAGGATTCTCTCTGCACTTAGCATCAAAGTGTAATTTGCTTTATTTGGGGGTCTTGTCGAGTCACTCCTTAAAAGTCTCGCCATGTGAGCGGCTAGCTTTTTCATAGTGAAGCATGGCCGACTCGTGGGAGGTACTAAAGTTGCTAGCCGATTCTACTCGGGTGCGCATTCTTGCGTTGCTTCAGCGTGAAGAATTATCAGTTGCTGAGCTGCAGGAAATACTGGATATGGGCCAGTCGCGGATCTCTTCACATTTGAGTCTGCTTCGGCAAGGGGAACTTGTGCAGGATCGTCGGGACGGAAAAAAGACATTTTATGGCCTAGCTTCTGGTACGGGTTCCCGGGTGAGTGAATTGCTTCATGCTGTTTGCCACACTGTGGAGGATACGGATCAGATCATTGCGGATGCCCGGAACCTTAGCCGTGCGATGGAGAAACGTAAACGCAAGGCGGAGGAGTATTTTAATTCAGTCGCCGGTAGATTGGGTAAAAATTACTGTCCGGGGCGGAGTTGGGAGGCGATTGGGCATATGCTGCTACACTTGACCCCGAAGATTCGCGTGGCCGATCTTGGTGCAGGCGAGGGTTTGCTTTCGCAGTTGCTCGCACGTCAGGCTGAAAAGGTGGTCTGTATCGATAATTCAAAGAAGATGGTAGAATTTGGCAGTGAGCTTGCAGCGAAGAATGGATTTACCAACCTTTCGTATACGTTGGGCGACATTGAGGAAGTGCCTCTTGCGGATTCTAGCGTGCATTTGGCTCTGCTCAGTCAGGCCTTGCACCATGCTCAGCACCCTGAAAAGGCGATCAGTGAAGCTCATCGTATCCTTAAGAAAGGTGGGCAGGTGCTAATCCTCGATTTGCTCGAACACAATTTTGAAAAGGCCAGAGATTTATATGCCGACGTATGGCTCGGTTTTTCTGAAAACAAGTTGTACCAGTTTCTTCAGGATGCAGGCTTCCGGCGAATCGAGGTCAACACGGTGGCTCGGGAGGATAGGCCTCCACATTTTCAGACAGTGCTTGCGAGTGCTTATAAGTAAGTCTATTTTTACGGACTCTTGTAAAAATGGTTTTTATAGCCCGCCTCGCGGTCTCTTGAAACGACTTACCCCCAAATTTTTTGTATGTTACAAAGGCGATTGCTTTCTATTCTCAGTTGCTGCCTTTTTGTTCCCTTCGCAATGGCCGACCTCTCAAAAGAAAAGACGGATAAGATTAATGAAACGCTGCAATCCTGGGTCGATGCTGGTCAGTATGCAGGTATCGTAAATCTAACTGTAAAGGAAGGTACGATTCAACATTTTGAAGCTTTCGGTTATAAAGATCTAGCGAGTAAAAGCCCAATGACAACGGATGCGATTTTCCGCATTTATTCGATGACTAAGCCGATCGTTTCAGTTGCCATGATGCAACTTGTAGAAAAGGGGAGAATCGGATTGGAGAGTCCGATTGTTGAATACTTCCCGGAATTCAAAAATCTAAAAGTCTATGAGGCGGGCGAATTAGTCGAGTTGAGAGAGCCGATTACGGTAAGGCACTTGCTCACGCACAGTGCTGGTTTTTCTTATGGTTGGAGCGAGCATCCTGTGGATGAGGCATACAGAAAAGCCAATATGTTTCGATTTGATTGTATGGATTCGGATGAATGTGTAAGGCGGGTTTCTTCGCTTCCATTGCTCTATCATCCGGGAGAGAAGTGGCACTACAGTATCGCGGTCGATCTACAGGGTATTTTGATTGAACGTATTTCGGGTCTAGGATTGGACCAATATCTGGAGGAACATTTTTTCCAACCTTTGGGTATGGTGGATACCGGTTTCTCTGTGCCGATTGAAAAAAAAGAGCGATTCACGACCAACTATAAGAATGCGGAAGGCCTGTTGGAGGTCGCTGAAGATGTTTGGAGTAGTCGTTACTTTGAAAAGCGGTCATTTTTTTCCGGTGGGGGCGGCCTAGTTTCGACAGCAACTGATTATCTTAAATTTGCTGAAATGTTGCTTAATGGGGGCGTTTACAACGGGAAGCGCTACTTGAAGGAGGCGACCTTAGAACTGATGACTCGTGATCATTTATCCGAAATCTTGGATGATCCGGACGATCCTTGGAGTGAGCATTCTTTTAGTTTGGAGGATAGTTCTTTTGGACTTGGTTTTCGTTTGAACACGATCTGTGACGAGAGCACTGGTGTGGTAAAAACAAAACAATATTCCTGGAATGGAGCCGCCGGAACTGAGTTCTGGATCGATCCAATCGATTCATTGATCAATATCACATTGATTCAGCTCTTAGACAACGAATGGACTTTGCGGGAAGATATGGAAGCGCTGGTTTATTGATAAACCCAATGCCTTATTTATAGCGCATCAATTATTCTACTGACCCGGAATGATTGTCCGGTTTGCTCTTTGTATCCGTTCTGGAACGGCACTATACCGTACTGTACTACTAGTGCAGTAATTCTATGAACTCTTCGAGGACAGCGTAAGGGCCTCTGTATTCGCCATCGACAATGCTATCTGAGAGTATTTTTCCGTTTTTGTCGAGGACGACAAGGTGAGGGATGCCTCGTCCGACAAAGCTATTCAACTTCTCTGAGGACTTTTTGTCTTTCTTATCGTAATCCAGTGCTAACCAGCGCATGCCCGTCTTTTCCATGTACTCTTCCATCTTTTTTTCGCTTTGATCGCTGCTGACAAAGATAACTTCGATGTTGTCATGATGACCGATCGCCTCGTTGTAGAAATCAACGAGTTTGGGAGTAAATTTCCGGCAAGGTGGGCACCAGTGAGCAGAGTAATAAATCGCGTAGTAGTCCTTTGAAGTGAGCGATTCCTGAGGGACTCGCGCAAGCTTGCCTTCTTCGAGCCGAACCAGATTACGGGTAATCGAGAGCTCAAATTTGGTTTTATCAGAATCGGTTTTATCAGAAGAACCCTCTTCCCCGGCGAATGTCGGTAGCAGGCTGGCAAGAAATATGGCAGAAATTAAGTATAATGAGTGATTCTTCATAGTCAGTAAGAGTGGCTAAAATCTATTTTTGTTCCCCACTTCCGAGGATTGTATTAGGTTGGATTGAGGCAGGATCGTGCAAATCGTTGTATGGAATCAACAATCCGGCCGAGTCCATTTCGGCGGTTTGGTGTGAGGTGTTGGGTGATGCCGACTTCGCCGAGAAAGCCCGCGTCTTCATTTATAATTTCGTCTGGGGATGCCCCACTGTAGAAATCACAAAGCAGACTGGCGATTCCTTTGACGATGGCCGAGTCGGATTCTGAACGGAAATAACAGGAGCCGTCACGATATGCGGGCACGACCCAAAGCTGCGACATGCAACCATCGATTTTAAAACTGTCGATGCGCAGTTCATCCTCGAGCCCATCGGCATTCTTGCCACGCTCGACAACATAACCAAGTCGCTCGTAAGCGTCGGGTATCAGGGTGATTTCCTCGACTAAATCTTTCTGTTTATTTGCTAAAGTCATTCTTCTTAAAGCTGATCTCAAAGTCTCTTAAAGTCAAATCAAGGGGACTTCCCGGCGAAGAGCTGGGGATCGGGAACTTCTTTATCGATTTGTCTTCTCTGTGAGATACACCGTGCGTTACCGGCTAGCGGTTGAGTCGCATTTACTTCGGTTCAGTAGGTATTCCAAATAATCTAGATCCTGCGGGTTGGTTAACTTCGGGTTGGGTTGATTGTTATGTACGAGTGTCATGGGGCGGCCTAGGATTGAATATGCGCCTGCATCATCGGTTACGCTCTGTTGCTGCTCTTCAATGATTTGGTAGGCCTGAAGGAGATCTTCATAAGGGAATGCCTGTGGCGTTTCCATTGCCCAAAGGTGATCCCGTTGCAGGTCTTCAAGTAAAATTCGTTGCGTTTCAAAAGCGTTGGGTAGGCGCTTGATTGTATCGTTGACGGGGTGAGCCAGAGCCGCTCCACCATCTTTTTCTACTGCCTGGTGAAGGTTTTGAATGGCTTCGATTGATATAAGGGGTCTCGCTGCATCGTGGACAAAGACCGAAGTAGTGTTTTCAGGTAGGGTACGGAGAGCGGCAAGTACGGATTGTTGGCGGGTTGAACCTCCGGCCGTATAGTGGATAGAGGCATCTTTTCGCAGTACTTCAGGGATCATTCCTTCAATCGCAACTCGTTGTTTTTCATCACGATAAGTGATTGTGGCAGCGGCAATAACACCACTTTGAAAAAATGAATGAAGGGAATGCAGAAAAACAGGCATGCCTGCGAGTGGGGCCAGTACTTTATCGGGCACCGATTGGGCCATGCGTTGTCCGCTGCCCGCTGCAAGAAGAATAAGATGGTTCATCTCAGGAAAGCTGGTCGCGTATGTTAGAGGCGGCCTCTGCCGGGTCATTGGCTTGTAGGATCGGTCGACCAACGACAATAAAGCTGGACCCTGCGGCAGCGGCTTCGGACGGAGTGAGAATGCGTTTCTGCTCGTCTGTGGTACTGCCGGAAGGACGTATGCCGGGCGTGACGAGTAGAGGATCGGGCCCGATTTCTTGGCGCAGCGGCTGAAGTTCGAGCGGGGAGCATACAAGGCCCTGAACACCAGCATCGAGTGTCAGACGGGCAAGATGGAGCACCTGTTCTTCAGGACTGGTCTGGATATTAATCTCTCGGAGTTGTTTTTCATCCATTGATGTGAGTACGGTAACCCCGAGCAGGGAGAGATGGCGCGCATGATCATTGCGCGCCTGAGCGGCCCAGCGCATCATTTCGGAGCCGCCCGCAGCATGGAGGGTGAGCATTTCCACGGGCAGCGATGCGATGCTCTGGACAGCTTTGGCGACTGTGTTGGGAATGTCGTGGAGCTTGAGATCGAGGAATACACGGTAGCCCCGGTCGGCTATCTCAGAGACAAAATCCGGGCCGTATGCGGTAAAAAGTTGAAGGCCAACTTTGATCCATTGGAGTGATCCGTCAATACGGTCAAGGAGGGCGATGGCTTCCTCACGAGTGGGCACATCCAAAGCGAGGATGAGTTGGCAGGTTCGGTCTTCTGACATGATATTTGAGAGTTATCTGTTAGCAGAATTATGGCAACTGGCAAAAGCCAAGATTTGTTCGCTGTGTACTGGACGGGATGGTTATCTGGGAGTAGGTTTCTAATATGCCTGATATTGAAGAGGTCATACGTTTACATTCCCCGGCCAAGATAAACTTGATGCTCTCGGTGCATGGGCAAAGGGAAGATGGCTATCATGATCTGACTTCCTTAATGGCAGGACTGGACTTTGGTGATGAGCTTGCGGTACGTCTATCTGATGTCGATTCTCTGGAATGCACAGACCCAGACCTGCCGACCGGTCCGGATAATTTGGTTTTACAAGCGGCAGCGTTATTTCGTCGACGGGCCGGACTTTCTTCGGGCTTTTCTTTTTGTTTGAATAAACGAATACCGGTGGGTGCCGGTTTGGGAGGTGGCAGTGGTAATGCGGCGACTGCTCTGCTCGCGATGAATCGTTTGTCAGGAGACGTTCTGAGCATGGATGAACTCTTTGATTCAGCCAAAGAATTAGGATCCGATTGCCCGTTCTTTATCGATGGGAAACCGTCTTTGCTACGAGGACGTGGAGAGATCGTGAAGTCATTGCCTGCGGAAATCTCAAAACAGCTGGAGGGACAGCGTTTGCTTCTCTTTAAACCTAATTTCGCGGTTTCTACAGCGTGGGCCTATGGGCATATGCGTTCTCTCAGAAGTTCAGATGTTTATGAACCAGAGACAGTGGCCGCTTCCCGGTTGGAGGGATTTTTCGACGGGGGAGCCTTAGAAGATTTATTGGCTAATAACTTTGAACGGGTTGTCGGGCTGAAATTTCCTGCGATCACGCTTATTCTAGAAGACCTGCGTAGAATGGGTGTTCCCTGCTTGTTGAGTGGGAGTGGTAGTTGTTGCTTTGCGTTGCTCGATCAATCTGCGGCATCGGCTGAAGAAATCGGTGCCTGTGTTCGGGACGCCTGGGGCAATGCTGTCTTTTTTATTGAAACATCTATTTGTGGAACAAAAACTTAAGTAGTTGTCCGATGGATATAGATTTCCCATAGCCTGACGAATAACTAAACAACTGCCGTCTATTCCCATAACCACGTGTCTGAAAAGAGTAAAAATAAGGAAGTGATTCTAAAAGGAATCGCTGCATCCCCCGGGGTGGCTCACGGTAAGGCCTTCGTCTATCTGCAAGCGCGCTTGGATGTGCCTTGTTACGAGATAAAAAATGGGGTGGAAGCGGAGATGGAGCGTTTGGAGCAAGCGATCCTGGAAACCCGTGAGCAGATTACAGAGGTGAAAAACAAGATCGCCGCTTCGCTGGGCGAGGGCGAGGCACGGATTTTCGATGCACACCTTCTGGTCTTGGAAGACGCAGCTCTCATTGAGGAGGTTTCGAATGAGGTCCGCAACAGTGGTAAAAATGTTGAATATTGTTATAACAACGTAGCAGAACGCTATATTTCCTTCTTTAGCTCAATGGAGGATGACTATTTGAAAGAGCGGGTCTCGGATATTCAGGATGTCTCCAGCCGGCTTTTAAAGAATTTATTGGGTCATCACAAAGTGGGAATAGGCGAGTTGGCCGAAAACAGCATAATTGTTTCGGAGGACATCACACCTTCCGATGCTGCGGATTTAGACCGGAATAAGTTGCTTGCCTTCATCACGGACGGAGGCGGGCAGACGAGTCATTCAGTCATTATGGCTCGCTCTCTACGGATTCCGGCGGTGGTTGGCTTACATGACGCGACAAGTACCCTGCAAACTGGTGACGAAATTGTAGTGGATGGCTTTGAAGGGTTGGTGGTGATTCATCCATCCGACGAGCGACTGTATCAATACGGTAAGCTGGCGGAGGAGCGTCGCCAGCGCGATCAGTTATATGCAACGGTTCTTCCTGGACCGGGGGTGACAACCGATGGGGAAAGCCTACTTTTAATGGCTAACGTTGAGGGAGCACATGAAATGGATGCTGTTCGATCGATGCATGCAGATGGTATCGGCCTCTTCCGTACAGAGGGGATTTTCCTGCGGCATCATGGCTACCCGTCTGAGGATACGCAGTACATGGAGTACAGTGCAGTCGCTGAGGCGTCTCATGGCCAACCGGTGATCATCCGCACATTGGATATCGGTGGTGACAAAACACTCGAGGCAAATGCAGAAGACGAATCTTTCATGGGATTGCGGGCGATCCGCTTTTGTCTGGAAAATAGAGATATTTTCAAAACGCAGCTTCGTGCTATCCTGCGAGCCAGTGCGCACGGAAATTTGAAGTTGATGTATCCCATGATTAGTGGGCTGGATGAGTTACGCCGAGCGAATGAAATTCTTGCTGAAGTAAAGGATGAGTTGCGCAGTGAGGGTAAATTCTTTGACGAGGCAATCGAGGTGGGCGCGATGGTCGAAGTGCCGAGCGCGGCAACGATAATCGATTTACTGGCTCGTGATACGGACTTCCTGAGCATAGGTACAAACGATTTAATTCAGTATCTCATGGCGGTGGATCGTTTGAACGATCGTGTGGCTCATCTTTATGAGCCGACGCATCCCGCTGTTCTGCGAACCTTGAAGGCGATTATCGAAGGCGGGCAAAAAGTGGGTACACCGGTGAGTATTTGTGGAGAGATTGCGGGTGACCCGATCTATGCAAGTTTGTTACTGGGTATGGGAGCGCACTCGCTGAGTCTTACGCCGGCCATGTTGCCAGAGGTTAAATATTTTATATGTAATATGTCAGCAGCGGATGCGCGGGCTTTGGTGACGGAGGTTCTTGCTTTAGAAGATCCGGTAGAAATTCTGGAGCGTTTGCGCGCTTTCCATGGTACGGTTTGTCAGAGTTTTCCTGCGGCTTAAGTGAATGGACCAAATTTCCGAAATTGACGGTATAGAATACGATCGCGATCTTCCCCTTTTTGATGGAGATCACTTTAGCGGAGTTTTCGATCCGGAAAATCCGGATGCTCGAAAGTCGCTACTATTAGAAATTTTCGGCCTCTTTCGGGAGGAGTGTGGCAGCCGAGTGGAGGCAGTCGAAAGGTTTCTTGGTCAGGCCGCTGATACTGTTTATCGAGAAAACATTCATTTTATTGCAGGTAGTGCGGCCAATTTAGGTATGGCGCGCTTGGCTGGCCTATGCCGTGGAGTGGAGCAGGCCATTATTGTGGGCAGGACGTTTGATCTGTCGGCTTGTCGAGTGGCCCTGCGCAGGGAGTACGAATCGTCTTGTGAAGCGTTTAGTGCCGATCCTCTGGTTCGTTGACAGTGTCCGGGGTTGTCTGTTCGAACCCATGCATTTTTTCAGTTTCTCCGGGGGTGGTCAGTACCTTGTAGATACACCAAATCAGTAAAATGCTGACCGAACCGACGGATACGGCCATGATGAACCAACCACTGTTAGTCATGATTCGCCTCCTTTTCTGAGGGATTTTTAAAGTCCGGACTGAGTGCAATAAAGAGGGCAAAAAGTGTGGCCACTAATAGAATGAGTCCAACGGAGAGCCAGGCTACTATGTTTGGCTGAATGAAGAGATCGCTTACATAGCCACTAACAGAACCGGATTGGAGGGTAGCTAAGTTTAGGCCGAAGAGATTGGAACTGCACCAAAGTACAAATATAATGATGAGGAATATGGGGCTCACATATTTCATGATAAACTTGAAGATACCGGGTATTCGAATGGCCGCTCCTTGGTGAGCGAGCTGGAATCCCTTATCGATGCCGAGTACCCAGCCAAAAATGATGATTTGCAGGGTGGAGAGGATAAAGATCAGGAAGGTTCCGACCCAGAAGTCCATCGTGTCGAGCGCCTTTACATCTTTACTGAAATAAACGACAAACCCGCAACCAATGGCTGTGATTAAGCCTAAAAGGGCGACTGATTGTTTGCGATTGATACGGAGAGACTCTTCGAGAAAGGCAATTCCGGGTTGCAGCATGGAAAGCGAACTGGTGACCGCGGCAAGAAAGAGGAGAAAGAAGAAGAGGAAGCCAAATAATTGGCCAAAAGCCATATTAGCGAATACCATGGGTAGCACATTAAAACCGAGGCCAAAGGTGCCCATGCCTGCAACGCCGGCCACTCCGAGGAAGGTGACCGCGGCGGGTAGGGTAATGAGGCCACCGAGCGCGACTTCACAGAACTCATTGGCGCTGGTCGCAGCAAGCCCACTGAGGACAACATCGTCCTTTTTCGAGAGGTAACTGGAGTAGGTGATAATTACGCCGAAACCGACCGATAGGGAAAAGAAAATTTGCCCCGCAGCGGCTAACCAGAGGTTTGGATCGGCTAACTGGGAGAGGACTGTACGCCTGGTCAGTCGGACATTGGGGTCAGTCGCGGAGCGTAGTTTGGCTTGCTCAATCTTATCGCCGGAGATGATTTCCGCTTCTTTGACCCAATTTCCATCAGCGTCTTTTGTTTCAACGATTGTCTTCGTTGGGTTCCACATGAAACCGAGCCCATTGTTTACGTTCCTCTCCGGGTGCGCCGTGTCGGGTGTGCCCAAGGTCAATACGCGGACAAGAATGACGAGTGCGATGAGGACCAGCGTGGGCATGGCATACTTGCAGAATAGTTCGATTCCCTTGGCGATCCCCCGGTAAATAAGGATAAAGTTCAGAAGGAAGACGAGTAGTAGATAGACGCCGACTTGCCCCATACCAAAGCCAAGGGCTGTGCCATTCGCTTCGATTCCGATGAAACGTCCCCAAAAGCTTCCGGCATCGTCGACACTTGAAAAGTCCATGTTTCCGAAGAGGAAATTGACGGCATAGCCGAGGCACCACGCTTCTATATACACATAGTACATGTATATAATGACGGGTATGAGTACGCCGATCAGTCCAAGGTATTTGAAGGCGCGATTGCGCGTGATGTAGTTAAAAATACCGGGACTGGAATTGAAGCCGGCTTGCCCACCGTGCCGCCCCATCGTCCACTCAGCCCAACAAATCGGTAATCCTATTAGGAGGAAGGCAATAAAGTAGGCGAGCATGAAGGCCCCGCCGCCAAATTGTGCGGCTTGCCCGGGAAAGCGTAAGAAGTTACCAAGGCCGACAGCACTGCCCGCAACAGCGAGAATTACGCCAAGGCGGGTACTCCAGGTTTCGGTATGTTTCGACATGTGGACACTTACAATTCGATAGGCACGCACGGATGCCAGAAAAAAATAAAGCAAACATGGTGACTTTGCCGTTGGGGGTGTTTTAAATGAGGGATTATGTCACTGTTCGCTCGCTACATTTTTAAGGAATGGGCTACTGCTTTTGCCTTGGTCATCGGGATGGTACTCGGGATCCTTGTATTGCAGAACATGTATGACACCTTGCCCGATCTACTCAATGCGAGGGCAGAAGCCAGTGCCATACTGATTTATTATGCGCTGTCTGTGCCGGGTTATTTGCCGGCGGTCCTTCCCATCTCGTTTCTTGTTTCGATTCTTTTCTCAATGGGGAATTTACATCGCAATCATGAGATCACTGCTATGCGAGCAACCGGGGCAAGTCTCCTGCGGATTAGTCGTCCGCTGTGGTTGGTCGGGCTCTTATTGACTGCATTACTTTTTTACATGACTGCCCAAGTGATTCCCACTACGGTTCGACAGGCGCGTGTTTATTTGGAAAATCTTCAATATTCCGCAAAGGAGGCAGCACTTGATGCCAAACAGGTCGGCTTGTTATATAATCTGGGATTCGACAATCGTAGTGAGGATCGTCTCTGGTTTATGAATCGTTTCAGCTCACGTGCATGGCTGGCGATGGGGGTGAATGTGCATACCCGAACCGAGGATGGCCGGGAATTTTCGCGTATTTCTGCAGAAGAAGCTTATTTTGAAGAGAGCCGCGGATGCTGGATTTTTCTTCGTGGGCGGGAACTGGAGATTGATCCTTTAACCGGTGATGAGCAGCGGCTTCTCTTTTTTGAGGAAAAGGCTTTCCCTGAGTTTACGGAGGACCCTTCTATAATGCTGGCCATGCATAAAGAGCCAAGTGAACTGTCCTTACTGGAATTGCGGCAGGTTATTGAGACGGTTCCAGCGGAGGAGAATCCAGCAGTAAATAGTTATTTAACTCGTTACTACTCTGTTCTGGCAGCACCGTTTAGTTGCTTGGTCGTGGTCGGTATCGCGATGCCGCTCTCGGTTCGCGGCGTGCGGGTCAGTCCGATGGTAGCGATCTCCAAGTGTATTGCCTATTTTGCTGCCTTTTACCTATTCGTCAGTATCTGTAACATACTCGGCGAGCGCAGTATACTGCCTGCCATAGCGGCTGCTTCCTTGCCCAATGTCTTGATGTTGCTGGTTTCTCTTTGGCTGTTCCACAAATCAAGGTAAATAAGTCGAAATAAAATGGGTTAAAATAAGAAGTGGGTTAGTATTGAAACCCATGCTTTTTTAGTGTTTAACCCTATTATGGCTCTTCTTATTCGTTACCTATGCCTTTCTACCCTAATCTTCCTCTTTGGCTGTTTCCCCTCGAAGAGTGATCGTTTGCACATCGCGATCAACGCATGGCCGGGATATGAATTCCTTTTTCTAGCTCAAGAGCAGGGCTTTTTTGCGGAAGCCGGTTTAGATGTTCAACTCCTCGAGACAACTTCTCTGCAGGACTCCTTGCAGTTATTTATTTCAAAGCGCTGTGATGCCATGGCCTGTACTATCATTGAGGCGGTGCTTGCTGCTGACCAACTTAAGGAACCGCCCCGTGCGTTGCTCTTTTGTGACTATTCGAATGGTGCAGATGTTCTTTTGGCTAGTGAGGGTGTGACTGATTTTCAGGCATTGCGTGGTAAACGTTTGGGCGTTGAACGCGCTTCGCTTGGTCTGGTTGTGCTACACCGTGCATTAACAGACAACGGGATGAGCTTTGATGATGTTGAAATTGTTTTTGTTGATCAGATTTCAATGGCTGATCGCTTCGGTGTGGACCTCGCCGCAGTTGTCAGCTATCCCCCTGTATCGACCGGTATTCTGCGTGATGGGACGGCTAATGTTCTCTTTTCTTCTGCGGAAATACCTTACGAAATCCTCGATATAGTCGTCGTATCCCCTTCATTTGCGGCGACAAACCCGGACTTGGGGAATCAGTTGCAAGCGGTCTGGAAACGAGCCTTGGATTATTGGCAAGCGTACCCGGATGAGGCAAATTTCATTATGGCTAAACGTCTCGGGATTTCGGTCGAAGAAATTGAGGCGGCACACGAAGAGATGGTTATCATTCAACCGATTGATCAAATTGATGCGGATGCACGGGAGCGGCTTCGACAAAGCGCGGCTACGGCTGATGCTGTATTAAGGAGGCTTGGATTGATGCGAAAACCTTCGCGGTATGCCGAAATTATCCGTTTTAAAGGGCCTGTTTCAGAAGAATGAAAATACGTAGTCTGAAACATAAGCTAAGTATACCCTTTGCTTTGGTTTATGGACTGGTCGCTGTCTGCGGTATCTTTTGGAGCCATCAGCGAAAGTTGGACTTTATTCGTACGGAATTGATCAGTGCTTCACGCCAGTATTTGGAGTGGTCGCTGGCCTTGGCTTCGATTGAGCAGGATCCGGGGCAGCGGCAACGATTTATCACATCAATTGCAGCCTCTGCTGAAGTGGATTGGCTGATCTTGTACGATTTGGACAGTGGTGAGATATTGGCGGGGTCGCGCTATGAGTGGAATCGAAAGAAGACAGCGGATCTGGACGACACGACGCAATCGCTCATTGCCCTGGGGGATACAAGGATGAATGAGCCGACCTGGGAGGACAATCGTTTGATTTATTTTGGGGAAAGCCGAATCTTCATCGCCGAAGATCAGCGGAGTTTATTTCACACCATACGAGCCGTTGGTTCATTTAATCTGGATGAGGGGTTCAATGATCTGCTGAAGACAAGTATGCTGATGGGCATTGTCTGGCTCGGTGGCGGCATATTTCTCTATTTCTGCACGTACTGCTTGCTTAGGCGCACGGTGATCGACCGTGTGGAAAACTTAAAACTGCTAATGGATTCCCATGCCAAAGGGGATCCGTTACCCGTACAGATTGGCTTGGCTGAAGATGAATTGGGACAGTTGGGCGAGAGTTTTCGTCGGATGCTGGGCGAGATTCAGTCGAGCAATCGGCTTCTTCAACGTTTGGCATTAGTTGCCTCCGAGACGGATAACGGGGTCATTATTACTGACGTCAACGAGTATATTGAGTGGGTCAACGCTGGCTTTACAAGGTTTACGGGATATACTTTGGAAGAGGTTAAAGGAAAAAAGCCTGGTGCTTTTTTGCAGGGCCCCAAATCCAGTGCCGAGACTGTTCGTTTTATCCGAAAAAAAGTGCGTGCCAAGGAGAGCTTCTCTGCAGAATTGATCAACTATGCCAAGGATGGTTCAGAATATTATGTGACAATTGACGCGAAACCTCTCTTTGAAAATGATGTGTTTCTTGGATTCATCGCCATTCAGCGAGATGATACAGAACGCTTCGAGCACGAACAACAACTGCATGTAGAGCGAGAAAAAGCAAATCAGGCAAATCATGCCAAGAGTGCGTTTCTCTCTGCTATGAGCCATGAGATTCGCACACCGATGAATGGAGTGATTGGGGTCGCACGATTACTGGAGGAAACAAAGCTCGATGCGCAGCAAAAAGAGCTAGTAGGGATCATTCACCGCAGTGGGGAATCACTGATGACAGTGATCAACGATATACTCGACTTTTCCCGCATTGAGGCAGGCGAGTTAAAGATCTCTAATGAAATCTTTAACCTATTGGATGCCTTGGAGAGTCCGTTATCTCTACTGATCAGCTCCTGTGAAAAAAAGGGCATCCTTCTTTTTGCCAAGCATGCGGAGACTTTGCCTTATCGGGTGCGTGGGGATGCCAATCGGATACGTCAAATTCTCTATAATTTGATTGGAAATGCGATTAAGTTTACCGAGGCCGGCTCTATTACTGTTTCTATCTCATGCCAGCCACTGGAGGGTGCCACATGTTTGCTTAAGGGCTCAGTCAGGGATACTGGCATTGGGATCGCTGAGGCGCATCTTTCCGGGCTATTTGAGCGATTTTATCAGGTGGAAGATGAGAAGTCTCATTACCGTAAAGGTACGGGTCTTGGATTAGCTATCGTCAAGCGTCTAGCCTCGTTGATGGGTGGTTCGGTTTCTGTAGAGAGTGTGCCCGGAGAAGGATCCGTTTTTCATTTCAGCGTTTGTCTTGAAGTCGTCGATTGGGAGGGTCCTGAACGGGCAAAGTCAGCTTTTTCGGATGTGCCTGCTTATCTGCAAATTGAGCCGGAAGCTTTGCAGGAAGAGATCACATTTCGCTTAGAGCGTTTGGGTTTTTCTCTGGTGAGTGACCCCCATCTTGCCCGTCTATGCGTCAGTAGCGACAGCTCTTTTTCCGAGTGCAGAGAGGATGCTGTGATCCTGCGACTGGTTCCTTTTTTATCAGCGCCTTTAGTGAATGGGGCAAAGCCAATTTTGCGGGCTCCTTATTTGCATTCCGATTTACTCACTAGCCTTCGATCATTGCTGAGTGAGCAATCATTAGCGGGTTGGATGCACTCGCCGCGCCAGCATCATCTCAAAACAGCGCCCTTTCATAATCTGAACATTCGCTTACTTGTCGTAGAAGACAGTTTGATTAATCAAAAGGTAATTGGTGCGATGCTCCGCAGTATTCGTCTGAAATTTGATTTAGTGAATGATGGATCTGAGGCAGTGGATTTGTTTACTAAATCAACTTATGATCTCATATTGATGGATGTTCATATGCCGAAGATGGACGGTTATGAGGCAACTCGTCGAATCCGCGCTTTGCCAAATGGCTCAGATTGCGTTATTATCGCACTCAGCGCTGGAGTTTTACAGGAGCAGGAGGAAAAGGCACTGGCTCTGGGGATGGACGCATTCTTAAGTAAACCGGTGACGGTAGAAGACATTCGTGCAGTCGTTGCGCGTTTTTTCTCATCCGGAGCTACTGCTAATTTGGCACCCGGCAAAGATTTTATTATCTAACCAGTGCGGTTCTTAGACCTGATATTCCACTCCCGGTTCAGGATCCAGTAGGTGTGTTTTTTCCAAACGTTTTTTCAGTTCATCCGAGAACCAGGACCGTGCCTCGGGGTCGCCATGGGTCAGCACAATGGATCTGGCCTCGGATTGTACAGCGTAGTCGGCCAGTTCGTCTCTGTTGGCATGTCCGCTGAGGTCAAATTTTTCAACAGAAGCACGTCTGGGTGCCAGGTAATCGAGGGTTTCAAAAAAGAAAGTATCCTCATCTTTTCCAGCCAGTAGCTTGCCCCCGGGTGTGTCCGGGTCGCAGTAACCGACGAAGCAGAGACCGTTTTCCTTGAAGGGCAGGAGGGAGGCTGCTGTCTTGTATGAAGGGGTGTGTTCGACGAGCATTCCGCTGCTCAGGAGATAGATCCCTTTCTTCGGCAGGTTGCGGCCCGGGCGCAAATTCAGTTCGAGTGGCTTTACCTTGAGTTGCTGAAGTAGCCGGATATCGAAATTGATCAAGTTGCTCTTACTGCGAATATTATCGAAGTAGTTACAAAGATCCATTCCAAGACCAGCGGCATGAAAGGGGCAGCGTGGTAGGCGCCCGGATTTTTGTGCCTCGTAGAGGATTTTGAGCATTTCTTGCATCCGGCCGAGGGCAAACACCGGGATCAGACAACTGCCGCCTCGGGCAAGGATTTTCGCAATGGCATCGATCATGCGATCCAGCTCGCTCTCTCGCGTAGTGTCTGGACTACGCTCCGTAGCCCCTCGGGTGGTTTCCAGTATGAGAGTATCAATCGGCCCTTTGGGTAGTTGGGCGCCCGGTAAGGTACGCTGTGCATCGAAGAGAACATCACCACTAAAAACGATTCTTCGTTTTTTATAGATAAACTCTACCGCAGCGGCGCCGACGACATGACCCGCCGGGTGTAGGATGATCTCAATTTCGTCGCTGTCCTTTCTGTGTTTTTCGGAACGTTGAAAACGTTGAGCAAAGAATTGACGGCTAAGCAGTGCAATATCCCTGTGTAAAAATAGTGGGTATTCGACGATGCCATGTTCTTCCCGCTGGCGTTTCATGACGTTTACAGAATTACGCAACATGCGGGGCGCCAGAGTCAGGTTCGGAATGGAGGTAATAACTTTTGCCCGGGGATGTGCTGAAGCGATTAGTGGAAGCGAGCCTAGATGGTCGAGGTGACAGTGCGTGAGAACAATCAAGTCGAGCTCAATTCCACCCATCTGCGCGTAATCGGGAAGCGCGTCACGGCCCAGATGCTTCGGGTGGAGCCCGGCGTCTATGAGAATGTTAAAGCTACCGAGCTGAATAAAGTGGGCATTTGCTCCAATACCACCATGACGGTTCAGATCGATTAGTTTCATGAACAGAGAACATTGCGGGTTGTTGCCATAGGGCAAATAGAAACCCGCATTGAAATTTGGAGCGACAATCCGGCATCCACTCGCCAATCTGATTTAATAATGGAGCGAGGAAGAGAGGATTTTCGAATTACATGGGTGGGCTTTGTAGTCAATCTGACACTGGCTGCAACGAAGACAGTAGCCGGTTACTGCTTGCATTCACGTGCGTTGATTGCTGACGGGATGCACAGTCTTTTGGATGTTCTCTCAGATGTGGCCGTGCTCTTCGGTCTTTTTATGGCGCAACGTCCGGTAGACGCTTCACATCCTTACGGACATCATCGATTTGCCACTTTGTCCCGTTTTTTTCTGGGTGGTGGGCTTGTCTTTTTTGCCATGGGCTTGGTCGCAACCTCCGCTTTAGGATTCGGTCAGGGGCCAAGAATTCCGGATGCAGGTATGGCAGCTCTGATTGCATTGCTCTCGCTGCCTTTAAAAGAATGGCTTTTTTGGCGCTCGCGCAAAGTCGCCCGTGCTTTGAAGAGTGATCTCATCATGGCAAACGCCTGGCATCACCGCTTGGATAGTATATCGACTCTAGGGGTGGCGATTGCTTTGATTGGTGTTTGGGTTGGGGGCGAGCAGTGGGCCTTTTTGGATGATGGAATTACCCTTTTTCTCGGCGGTTATTTAGTCTTTGAGGCAGGCAAAATCTTTTATCGGGCCCTCATAGAGTTGCTCGACACTGCGCCCAGACGGGAAATTATCGAGGACTTCCGCGAGCACATCTTGTCAACGCAGGGTGCGCTTGCCTATCACGATTTCCGCGTACGCAAGCTTGGTGATGTTTATGAGGTCGATTTTCACCTGCAGGTTTCCCCGGAACTGACGGTTGAGGCTGGCCATGCCATCGCCACAGCGGTCAAAAAGAGGTTACTCGAGGCACATCCCGAGGTTTGGCGGGTACTGATTCACATCGAACCGGCAAACACGAAGCATTTATTAGAGCGCGGCGTCTTCGGTTCTGGCTGAGTTCAATTGGTTTAGGGGTAGTCGAATATGATAAAATTGTAACTTTGCATCGCCAGCGTGGGCAAAAGCACTTTAGCGTGCATTTCTATTACCTGATGAGCGATTTTCTGAAACATGAATGCGGTATCGCAATGATCCGTCTCCTCAAACCCTTGGATTATTACCAGGAAAAGTATGGGACCCCTCTGTATGGGTTTAACCAGTTGTTCTTGCTCATGGAGAAGCAGCATAATCGTGGTCAGGACGGAGCCGGAATCGGCTGTGTAAAACTGGAGATGCCGGCTGGTCGCCCCTACATGTCGCGGGAGCGCACGATTAAAACAAACCCACTGGGACGGATCTTTCGCAAACAACTGGGAGAGTACCACAAAATGGTCGACCAGGGTACGATACATCCAGAATTTGCCAGTACAGTGAAGGAGAACTTCGATTTTGGTGGCGAAGTTTTACTCGGCCATCTGCGTTACGGTACTTCCGGTGTCTACTCCGATAAAAACTGTCACCCTTTTGTGCGCCAGTCTAACTGGCCGACAAAGAATCTCATGCTGGCAGGTAACTTTACTATAACCAATGAGAAAGAGCTGAATGCCAGTCTCATTGAGAAGGGTCAGCACCCCATCTTCGGCACAGATACGCAGGCGGTGTTGGAGCATATTGGATTTCATCTGGATGAGGCGCATGATGCTATTTATCACCGGATGCGGGATGAGGACATGAAGGGTGCTCACATTCCTTCGGTCATCAGCGAAGAACTGGATCCGGTCCGCGTCTTACGGACTGCGACAAATGGATGGGATGGGGGCTATGCCATAGCTGGATTGATCGGTAACGGCGATAGTTTCGTGATCCGGGACCCACGGGGTATTCGTCCCTGTTTTTATTTCCAGGATGATGAAGTGGTGGCTTTTGCTTCCGAAAGAGTCGCGCTCATGACGATCTTTAACCAGCCGATCGAAAAGGTCTCTGAATTAGAACCGGGAACGGTAACGGTGATTAAGGCGGATGGTCGGATTTATTGTGAATCATTTACCGACAAACAAGAGCCGACGCCCTGTTCTTTTGAGCGTATTTACTTTTCCCGGGGAAATGACGCAGACATCTACCGGGAACGCAAGGCACTGGGGGGTGCTCTCCGGGATCAGGTCGTGCATGCGATCGATAATGATTTCGCGAACAGTGTATTCAGCTTTGTTCCGAATACTGCTGAGACGGCTTATTACGGATTACTGGAATCTCTTCGCTTACACCGTCGCGAGGAAGTCAAGGGTGCTCTACTACAGGCTCAGGCCGATGGTACGCTGGACGAGGTATTAATCGACAAACTCATTATGGGGAATTGGCCCCGAGGAGAGAAGATCGCTCACAAGGATATCAAACTGCGTACCTTCATCTCACAGGAAGCGGGGCGCGCGCAACTGGTATCTCATGTGTATGACATTACCTACGGGGTAGTGGAGTCAAAGGATTGTTTAGTGTGCATCGACGACTCAATCGTTCGTGGTACTACTTTAAAAGAGTCGATTCTGAATATTTTGAGCCGCACGAATCCACGCAAAATAGTGATCGCCTCAACCGCTCCACAAATTCGCTATCCTGATTGCTATGGCATCGATATGTCGGAATTGGGCAAGTTTATCGCATTTAAAGCTGCAGTCGCTTTGGTCAAAGAGGATGGCTGTGAGGAATTATTAAAAGAAATCTACCGCGATTGTCTGGCCCAGGTGGATATCCCGTTCGGTGAGATGAAAAACCATGTTCGTCGCATATATGACCGTTATTCAGAGAGTCAAATTGCAGCTAAAATAGCCGACTTGGTGCATCCGGTCGATATTCCTTGGGAGGGAGACTTGGAAATACTCTTTCTTCCGGTCGAGAAAATGAAAGGAGCCATTCCGCACCATCAGGGCGATTGGTATTTTACCGGTAATTACCCGACTCCGGGAGGTACGGCGACACTGAACCGGGCGTACATCAATTATTTTGAAAACCGCGATGGGCGGGCGTATTAACTCAGTCGGTCGGATTTTGAATGCGCCAAGACCCGAATGAATTAATTTAAAATTCAACTTTTTATGGAAAAGACAGCTCTCCTCTCCGTCAGTGATAAGTCCGGCCTAGTGCCTTTTGCCCGGGCGCTGGTCGAACAACATGGTTACCGTCTGCTCTCTACTGGTGGTACGGCCGCTCTTCTCGAAAAGGAGGGCGTGGCTGTTACCGAAGTCAGCGACTATACCGGATTTCCGGAGATGATGGAGGGTCGGGTCAAGACCTTGCATCCCAAAATTCATGGCGGCTTGCTGGCGCGTCGGGATAAAGGAGATCATCTGGCAGCGGCGGATGCCAACGGGATCGATCTGATCGATCTAGTGGTGGTCAATTTATATCCTTTTGAAGAAACCGTGGCAAAGCCGGACGTGACCTACGAGCAGGCGATTGAGAATATTGATATTGGCGGGCCCTCCATGCTGCGCTCTGCGGCGAAAAACCATGCATCGGTTACGGTGGTTGTCGATGTGGCTGATTATGAGCGCGTATTGGCTGCGTTGGGCGATATGGACTCCCTCGCAGGATTGCGGCGTGAATTAGCACTTAAAGTATTTCAACGGACAAGTGCCTATGACGGGGCGATTGCGCGTTATCTGAAAGGTCAGCAGGAGTTGGATACGCCTGATCTCGGAGAGATTTCGGGCATGGTGGATCCTCTAGAAATTTCGCTCCCCCGAGTTAAAGCGTTGCGCTATGGTGAGAATCCCCATCAAAAGGCGGCTCTTTATGGAAGCTTCTTCGATTGTTTCGAACAATTACAAGGTAAGGAGCTGAGCTTTAATAATATCATCGATATTTCGGCAGCGACTTACCTAATCGGCGAATTCCAAAAACCAACTCTGGCCATTCTGAAACATACCAATCCTTGCGGAGTGGCTTCAGCGGACTCTCTAGTCGAGGCATGGGAAGAGGCCTATGCGACGGACAATCAGGCACCTTTTGGTGGTATTATTGTGGTCAACCAGACGCTGGATGCAGATCTGGCAGCAATTATTAGCCAGATTTTCTGCGAAGTTATTATTGCTCCGG
Organism: Opitutia bacterium UBA7374; assembly: GCA_002469895.1. GTDB lineage: Bacteria > Verrucomicrobiota > Verrucomicrobiia > Opitutales > Coraliomargaritaceae > UBA7374. The sequence continues at coordinate 126,823 of DKOA01000043.1, read as the reverse complement.
AATTTACACCCGAAGCACGTGCGCTTTTTGGGGCAAAGAAGAATCTTCGTCTGATGACGGTCAGTGGCAGTCTTCCGGCTGATTCATTGCGTGAAATTCGCTCGGTTGTGGGCGGGCTCTTGCTGCAGGATCGGGACAGCATGCCCGATCGATCTTCCGGGTGGGAGGTTGTCACTGAAAGGCAGCCGACTGAAGAAGAGATGCGGGCGATGATTTTCGGCTGGAACGTGGTTAAGCACGTAAAATCGAATGCCATTGTTTACGCGGGATGTGAACGCACTTTGGGCATCGGAGCAGGGCAAATGTCACGGGTGGATAGCTCGAAGATTGCCGTTTGGAAGGCCGGAGAGGCGGGACTTTCTCTGGAAGGATCGGCGGTTTGTTCCGATGCTTTTTTCCCTTTTCCGGATGGTTTGATCGCTGCTGCGGAAGCTGGCGCGAGGAGCGCTATTCAACCGGGTGGCTCTGTCCGTGATGAGGCGGTCATAGAGGCGGCCAATGAACGGGGTATGGCGATGGTCTTTACCGGTCGCCGCCACTTTAAGCATTAAATAAGGACTGAGCCGACATTAGGAATTTTTCTTCAGTGCGTAGGGTTTTTGTTTTTCGGCGACTTGAAGGGAGGGGAGTTCACTCGTCGCATCGAAGATATTTGGCATCCCATTATCTTTCCGGATGAGGTGGTTCACGTACTCTGAAAAGCTTGTTAGCCCTAAAGCATAGGCACGTTCTTTCCCTTTTTTGAGCACTTCTTCATGTGGAAAACTGATTCCCTTAGTTATTCGCGTTTTCATAGTATAGTTAGATACCCTATTTTTAACTAATATAACTAGCAAACAAAAAATAATTCGACTAAAGGTTGACAACTTTTGCTAAAAATGAATTGAGTAGGCTATGAAGAATTGGGGTTATTCAAATAAAAAGGAAACACAATATATTCATTTTGATCCTTCATTACTTCAGATATCTAAGAAAAAAGCGTCACTCACGAAACAAAGTCTATCGTCGTACATTAACAAACTCATTGTTAATGACTTACGTGAATGTGATGACATTGAAGACGGGATCGACCAGAGCACACAGTACGTGGAAGAAAAGCAGTCTCCCATTCGATCGGATAAACCCTGACAGAGATAACCGGTAGATCGTAGGTGGCTGAAAAGCTATTTTCCCTGTTTTTCTTTGTCCCGTACCGGATCTACGTAAATCGATACGCTGGCGTCTGTGTGGCCAAGTTGTTCTTTGGCGCGTCGGAGGGCTTGGGCCGTCGATAGGGTCGGGTTGGCCGGTTGATCCCTGAATATGTTCCGTTCTTCGATATAATCGTAGATCTGGGCATTTTTTAGGATTTTAACGATATCTGCCTTCACTTCAGAGAGTATGAGGTAGCGCCCCTTTTCATTCATGTAGCGAACAAGTTCTTCCAGTGCCATGACGCCGGAGGCATCCATGTGGTGGGCGTTACGCATCTTCAGAACGACAATTTTGAGATTGGGATCTTCACAGATACGACGTATCTGATCGCGGAAAAGATCGGCAGCGCCAAAGAACAACTCGCCCTCTACATGGACGATCGATACTTCCGGTTGCTGGCGTTTTGTACGATCCTGCAGCTCAGCCAACTGGCCATCATCGTTGAAGTTGTATTCGACCATCTCCGGGCGGGCTACTTTTTTGAGGAAGAGCATAATGGATAGTGCAACTCCAATATAGATTGCTGTATCGAGGGGTAGGAAGAGCGCACTGGTAAAGGTAGCCCCGAAGACAACGGCATCGGAACCGGTGGCATGACTAACGATACGGATCGCTCGCTTGTTAATCAGGGATAGGCCGATTATGATAACAAGCACGGCTAGCACACATTGTGGAATGTAGCCGGTGAGGGGCCCAAAGGCGATGGCGCCGGCTACGAGCAAGAGTCCACAGTAAAGGCTGGCCATGGGTGTGCTTGCGCCACTGGTATTGCTCAATGATGAACGGGTGAGAGAGCCGGATGCGGGCATTCCGGAGGCAAATGCGCAGGCAATATTAGCCATGCCGATGGAGTACATCGCTTGATTGGCATCGAGTCTGGATCCGGTACGGGCGGCCAGCGATTTACCAATGGAGATGCCTTCGATAACACAAAGCAGGGCGATTGCCAGGGCCGGGCTGATCAGGGCGGTTACATCCTTTATGTTGATTCCCGGAAGTATCGGGACCCAGGATGTAGCATTGATCGCCTCTAGGCGTAGGAGAGTTGGATCCTCTGATGGACTGCTAAAAAATAAGCTAGCTGCAGAAATGATAATTAGGCAGAGGGCGACGTTGGGAAGATTGCGGAATGAACGGTTGAGGAATATATATAGAGCTACTGTAGACAGACTAATTATTACTGTTGGCCAGTGAAGGGTGCCTAGTGAGGAGGCAATGAGTCCCAATGTGTCGATCAGTGAAGTGCCGCGTCGCTCAAGGTCTAGGCCAAGCGTGCGCGGGATCTGGTTGGTGATAATGAGTAGTGCGGCGGCTGTTATGTATCCGGTGGTAACTGAGCGGGATATGTATTGGACGAGGTTGGCCACTTTGAAGTAGGCACCGAGCAAGATAAAGAAGCCGATAAGGAGTATCAGGAGTGGAACCAGTGTCAGCATTTCTGCACCAGCAATGCCGAGTCCGGCAAATGTGCTGAGAAGGATGACCGCAGTTGCATTGGTTGGGCCAAGGGTAATAAAGCGTGAATTGGCAAAGAGTGGCCCTATTATGGCAGCGACTGCGGAACCATAAATTCCATATTGAATAGGCAGGCCTGCGATCAGGGCATAGGCCATGCCCTGTGGAAAGGCGAGAAGAGCAACGTTTATTGCTGCCCGCAGATCTCCTGGCAGATCTTTTTTACGATAGCGGGCGATCGTCTGGGAAAACGGAAATAGCTGCAGTGTATTATAAGCGCGAGCGACATGCAGCGCATGGCCGAAATATTGCAACAGGAGCTTCACTGCTGGAACAATTTCTTATGCGCAATCTGATTCATAAGATCCGAATAGAGTGAGTTTAAGAGCTGTATTTTGCAATGCTCAAGCGATCGGGTAAAGGGTTTCCATGACGGCTTCATGGAGCGATGGTTTTGCCGCGATAATACAGCGTTCTTCAAAGGCATCTCCACCGTTCCATCCGGTCACTGTAAATCCGGCACCTTGTAGGCAGGGAAGAATCGCGGCGCAGTCCCAGATCTCCATCAGAGGATCGCACATGATATCGATAAATCCGGAGCAAAGTAAGATATAACCGCCGGCGTCGCCCCATGAGCGGTAGAGTGCTGTTTTGGGTGGGAGTTGATCCCATTGCGCGTTGTTTTGCCAAAGCGTTGGACGGATTGGGTCGGTTGTGCAAAGGGTCGCCTCAGAAAGAGGGCATGCGGGGCGCCCATTGACTGGCTTGTCATTGAGTGTCGTGGTTTCGCAATCACCGATAACCAGTTGCTCAAGAACCGGCTGGTGAATGGCTCCGAGTACCGGGCGTCCATTATGGAGAAGAGCGATGAGCGTGGCAAATAGGGGCACTCCGGAGATAAAAGATTTAGTGCCGTCGACTGGATCGAGCACCCAGACAAATTCTGCATCGTCCCGTTCACGTCCGAATTCTTCACCGATCACACCATGTTCAGGATAGTGCTGCGCGAGAATTTCACGGATTCGTTTCTCGGCATTCCGGTCGGCAAGTGTAACCGGAGTGGCATCGGATTTCTTTTCGACAGTTACATCCGGCCCGTAGTGCGGGAGAATCTCCTTGGCAGATTCGGCGCATAGGTAGCGGATAAATTGCTTGAATTCTAGGTTTTGTTCTTTGCTGAGCGAAGACATATTTGTGAGCGCGCTGGCGTTTAAAAGGCGATATGTTGGGGCTTGCCGGGTGGCTGGCAACTGTAGAGTGGTCTGATTTGTCTTCATTGTCGTGCGATATTTCTCTCGTCTCTGTGGAGGGTGATCTTCTATCAAGTACTTGGTATGATAGATACGCCCATCCATGTGATCGACTTTGAAGGCAGCCGCCAGAGCGGCATTGTCGAGTATGGTGTGGCCACGCTGCTTCATCATCGTGTCGAATCTACCTCAACGGGCCTTTGTCGTCCGCAGGGTACGATAAGTGATATCGATCGCAGTCGGCATCGAATTAGGGAGGAAGCAGTCGCAGTTCATTCCGGCTTTGAATCAAATTGGGATTTGTTCTCCGGGTTGCGGGAGAGTGGTATATTTTGTGCCCATAACGCGATTGTTGAGGATGGCTTTCTCCGGGCCGTCTGGCCGTGTCCTAGAAGATCGCCTGATTTCTTCGGACTGGCTGGTGGCGAGGAAGTGACTTGGGGACCTTGGTTGGATACCTTACCAATGTATCGCAGGATATACCCGGATCTGGAAAGTTATAGTTTAGAAGTGCTGGTTGGATTGTTTGGATTGCAACCGGAGCTGGACCGTATGGCAGAGACGGACTGCCCTGCCGGACGTGGCCACTACCATGCAGCACTTTACGATGCGCTAGCCTCGGCATTGCTCCTGGCGCGGCTTTTTCAAGAAACTGGTTTTGAGACGGTGACCCTGCATTGGTTACTCCGGCAGAGCCAGTCATCGGAATTGGGGTTTCGTAATGCAGGTCAGCAACAATTCAATTTATGATGAAGTCGGCAGCAAATGTAGTTTTTTTTGGGTCAGATCGTATCTGCCTGCCTTTCCTCGACTTTTTATTAGAGGAGGGGGTGGATCATTGCCGACTGGCTGCGGTGATTTCTCAGCCGGATCGTCGACAGGGCCGTGGTCACAAACTGAGTCAAAATCCGGTTGCTGAGTGGGCGACCAGACGAGGTGTGGCCTTGTGGCAACCGGAAAAGCCGGATGCTGCTCTAGTGGAGAGTTTGATCGAATTAGAAACTGTGGTTGGTTTCGTTATGGCGTATGGTCATTTCCTACCCAAGTCTTTGCGCCACGCACCGACTTATGGGTTGGTCAATTTTCATGGTTCCATTTTGCCCGCATATCGGGGCGCGTCTCCAGTAGAGACTGCCTTGGCAGAGGGTGAATCGATTACAGGGGTTTCTTTGATGAAAGTTGTTCGGGAGATGGATGCAGGGGGTGTAGCAGATGTCGAGGAGGTTCCAATTGAGCCATCGGATACGGCTGCAATAGTACGTGCCAAGGTCGGTGCGTCGGTGGTTCCGCTGATGCGGAGAAATTTATCAGCAGCGATCACGGGCAGCTTGCGCTTTGTCGAACAGAATGCAGCTTTGGTAACACATTGCCGGAAGATCACGAAGGAGGATGGTGCTCTCGATTTTACCCTGCCTGCGGAGAAGATATGTGCACGTTTGCGTGCCTTCACTCCCTGGCCGGGCGGATATTTCACTCATAACGGTGAGCACATTAAGCTGGGGGCAAGCGGTTATTCAGAAGAGATCATGGACGTCCCTCCGGGAACTGTTTTAGCAAGTTCTGGAAATGCCGATTTGCGAATTGTCTGCCAGAAGGGTGTGCTTCTTATACATGAGTTGCAGCGACCGGGAGGACGGATGCTGCCGGTTGCCGATTTTTTACGAGGATATCCGTTGGCTCCCGGCTTACATTTACCGAGCGTCCCGGTGCGTTCATTAGTTGTTTGAAGACCGAATACGGGAAAGAAGACGGCCACCAATGAGAAGGGTGACCAATACCATTGCGGTGAAATGCTGCCAGATGTTTATTGATTCATGGGCATCCACATGCTGATGAAATCCGAGTAAAGCAGTTTCCGGCAAGCGATTGAGAAACCATCCTGCTAGCCAAGCGACGAGTACGAGGCTGCCGACATAAATGAGTGCTGTCCTGTGCCCGAGAAGCTTCCATACTGCGGCAACTGTGGCTGTATTTGTGGCTGGGCCCACAATCAAGAATACGAGTGCGGCGCCGGGTGAAAAGCCTCCGGCAACGAGAGTGTAGGCCAAAGGAATGGATGCGGTGGCGCAGACATAGAGTGGGAGGCTGACCAGTGTTGCTAAAATGAAGGCGGTAATCCCCTGGCTTAGTGCAGAGTCGGCCAACCAGTCTGGGGGTAACAGGGTGGCGATCAGTCCAGCGATAAATAGTGCGGTTATGAGTGTGCCAGCCAGATCCGAAGGTAGTGTGATGCAGGCATAGCGCAGGCCATCGAAAAACGATCTTCCTGTTTTGTTTTCTTTGTTGCTACAGCAGGGAGCGACCTCGTCCGGATCACTTTTCACAGTGGATCCGCAACAACCAGTCACCGTCTCTGGTGGTTCAACCGCGGGGGATTTTTCGGTTTTTTTACCGAGGCGTTCAACCAAGGATCCGGAAATGATACCGCTGATAAAGGCAACAACGACACGAACACAGGTAAAAGGGCCTCCCATCAGGCTGTAGGTTGCGAGAATGCTATCGACTCCGGTCTGTGGCGTGGAACTGAGAAAAGAAACAGTAGCGCCCCGGCTGGCACCATTTTGGTAAAGGGATGTGGCGACAGGTATGACGGAACAGGAACAGAGGGGTAATGGTATGCCCAAAAGACATCCGTTGCGGATTCCCTTGAAGCCGGGGGAGCCGAGCCAAGCTTCGATCCATGATGGACGAATGAGCCAATGGAGCAGACCTGCAATGAAAAAGCCGGATAATAAATAGGGTGCCATTTCGACAAGGAGAGACCAGGTATTTTCAAGCACTTGAATGAGTAATGGCATATTTCCAGACCAACAGGAACCGTCTTCGGTGACAATTCTCTTTGCTAAATTAACTTGGCTGCATTGATCGACTTGCTAACTTAGTACGATGGCTAGTGCTACAGTGGAGGACTATATAAAGCACATCTATGTACTTTCCGAGGGCTCGGAAGATGCAGAGGTGTCAATGGGGCGCGTGGCTGAGGCGCTCGGTGTAGTCCCCGGAACCGCAACGACAATGATGAAAGCATTGGCTGATGCTGGGCTGGCCAAATATGCCCCTCGAATCGGGGTTTCTCTAACTGAGCCGGGGCGTCGATTAGCGCTGCATGTTTTGCGCCGTCACCGTCTAGTTGAACAGTTTTTAGTGGAGGTACTGGGCTACGACTGGTCGGAAGTGCATGAGGAGGCCGAGCATTTAGAGCATGTCATTTCGGATCGATTTTTAGAGCGGATGGATCGATTTCTGGGGTTTCCCACAGAGGATCCGCATGGAGATCCGATTCCTACGGCAGATGGGGATCTAGCAGCGATACATTTGGAACGTCTTTCACGCTGTGTCAAAGATGCGGATTATCGGGTAGCCCGTATATGTGATCAGGATGCAAATTTTTTACAGTACATCGGGGAATGTGGATTACACCCGGGTGCATCGATCCGAGTCGAGCAGCATAACCCGGATGCCGACTCGATCACTTTGGCTGTCGGCGATACAGAAAAGCAGCATACACTCGGTTTATCCGCTGCTTCGAAGGTGCTGGTTCGTAAGACGGCCAAAGGGTAGGATTGAATTAGTTCGTTTTATCCCGGCCTCTCGCATTTTCATAGAGGCAACTCAGGAGAAAGTAGCTGAGGACTCCAATTACGATGGCACAATCTGCTATATTAAAGGCCGGATAGCGACCGTCCGGTAATAGTATAGGGATCTCAAATGGGAAACGAAAGTCCAGGAAGTCAATGACATGACCATGAATCATGCGGTCGGCAGTGTTTCCCAGGATGCCACCACTAATCAAGCCGAAGAGCCACTGAATAAGCGGCTGTTTGAGTTGTAGGGTCTTACGAAAACAAAATATCGCGGCTAATGCAACCAGTGCAAATACAGTGAGTATTCCACTGTGCCCGGACAGAATGCCCCAAGCGGCGCCTTCATTACCAACGTGGATGATCTGGAAAAAGCCTTCTACGACAACGATTCGACCGGTGTCCATATCCAGATTGTTAAAGATCCAGAGCTTGGACGCCTGATCCGCCAGAAATACAATCAATGCGGTCAGGTAGAGACGAAGGTATGCCAGTGGGTTTCCGTCGACTTTTAAATTATCGTACAATCTGTTCAGAGCTACTCCTCGCCATCATCGTCACTCGATAGTTTGAGAGTTTCGTCACCGTCTCCGAAGAGGTTACCGGCTTCACGGTTGAGCTTTCTACGATTGTTTTTCTCAAATTCCTTTTGTCCTTCAATCGAAAAGCGAGCGAAGGGAACAGCGAGTAAACGATCTTTTTTGATTGGCTTTCCGGTGACTTCACAGACTCCGTAACTGCCATCGCGCATACGCTGTATGGCTTCTTCAATTTCATTCAGCGCGTCCTGTTCAGAGGAGACTAGGCTTAGTGCGAAATCGCGGTCAAAGGAGTCCGTCCCGGAGTCGGCTTGGTGGTTTCCATAATGCGCCACATCGCCGGCATCATCACCGGAAGTGTGTTTCAGGGTTTCGGCGGTATGCAGGTCGAGTTCTTCCTGTACATGATTTCTTAAATCAAGAAGCAGCTTATAGTACACTTTCCATTTTTGCGGGATGTCTTCTCCATCGACTGTAAGAGTTTGTTTCTTGGCCGGGTCAAAACCCAGGATGTCAGCCAACGATGCCGCCCCAAGGACTCGCTTATTCTCGGAGATTGGTGCCGACGGGCTTACACTTTTTTGAATTACGCGTGATGCGGGCTTCTTCGCCGTTTTCTTGGCAACTTTTGGTTTGGGTGCTGTATCTTCCTTAGGAGTCTCTTTTCGCGTAGCCAGTAATGCATTGACGTCATCCAGAGAGAAAACGATCGGCGTGATCTTCTTTTCATCAAAGACGCGCTTTTTGTTCGGTACGTTTGTTTTAAGGATACTGCTGGGAGTCTTAGAAGAAACGGGGCGACTTGCCTTCTTCGCGGGCGCTTTCTTTGCCGCAGCCTTTTTAACTGCCTTTTT
>DKOA01000043.1:0-117618 GCA_002469895.1 Opitutia bacterium UBA7374 | reverse complement strand
ACTGCCTTTTTGACCGCCTTTTTAGCGACTGTTTTGACTGGTTTCTTTTTCACCGCTGTCTTTTTTGCGATCGTCTTTTTGACAGGTGATTTTTTAGCGGCCTTTTTTTTCGGAGCAGCCGATTTTTTTACCGCTGTTTTGCGGGTAGCCTTTTTTGTAGCAGTTTTTTTCTTTGGGCTCATGAGATGTAGGATTAGACGGATTCTTTACTAGTCTTGGATTGTTGCAGTGCTTCGGCGCAGCGAGGGGAAACGGATCCCCATTCTTCTGTCAGCATCAATTCGGGAACCCAGCGCCAACTGCGCGGGCAGCGAACACCATCGGCGTGGTCAACCGTGGCATGAATACTTTCAGTGGAATCATCTGGATGCACCGAGACCTGCGATAGAATAAAAAGTTCAGGAAGATCTGCCTCATATTTTTTCAATAGTTGCATGGTCGGATCTTGAGGGGGGCCAACAATTGTCGCCTTCGCATCAAGACTCTGCCCGATGACCTTGTCCTGGCGGAGTTTTTCAAGCGGTTCGTTCAGTGAAATGGAAAGAAAGCTGCGGAGCGCATTGATTTCAGTGGCCACGCTTTGGTTTTCCCACTGTGGGTCCGGTTCAGGCCAGTTGGTCAGAGCGATTGGACTCTCTGTGAAATCGGTGTCGTTTGCGGCATAACTCCATGCTTCATCAGCGGTGAAGGGTAGGATGGGGGCGATCAAGCGCACAAACGTATCAAAAATTACTGCGATAGCGGTTTGGGAGGATCGGCGTAGCGGATGGTTGGGCGCAATCGTGTAGAGTCGATCTTTGAGTATGTCGTGGTAAGTCGCCGACAGTGTGTTAGAGCAAAATGGATCGATGTATTCTTTAAAAGCGCGGTGAAATTCGTAGGCATCGTATGCTTTCGTCACTTGTCGAACGAGTTGAGCTAATTCATGTAGAGCCCATTGGTCGACTGCATGTAGTTGATCGAAAGGAACTGCATGAAGAGCTGGGTCAAAGTCATGGAGGTTTCCGATCTGGTAGCGCAGGGTATTCCGAATGTTGCGGTAGTTGTTGGCTACGTTTCGGACAATTTTATCGGATACCGGAACGTCTCCGCGGTAGTCCTGAGAACTTATCCATAAACGCACGACATCTCCGCCGTAATCTTTGATCCAATCATTCAGTGGTCGGGCGGCTCCGTCGCTCTTCGACAGTTTGGTGCCATCTTCTTTGACAATAAATCCGTGCGTCAGGAGGTTTTTGTAGGGTGCCCTGCCTTCGGACATAACAGCTGTCCAGAGGGAGCTCTGAAACCAACCTCTGTGCTGATCCGACCCTTCAAGGTAAAGGTCGGCTGGCCAATTAAGATTTTCGCGTTTTTTAAGAACCGCTTGGTGGGAGCTTCCTGAATCGATCCAGACATCCAGTGTATCCGTTCCGCAGTGGAGTTTTGCTGGATCCGGCCAGTCGTTCGGGAGTGCGACGCCCTCGAGGATATCAGCGGCCGATGAAGCAAACCACAGATCCGTCCCCGCCTCGGTGATCTTGTTGGCGATCGCTCGGATTACGTCGGCGTCGAGGTAGGCATTTCCATCGCTGTCGTAAAATGCAGGGATCGGTACGCCCCATGTACGTTGCCGACTGATGCACCAGTCCGGCCGGTTTTCTACGGCTGCACGGATGCGCTTGTGCCCCCATTCAGGGATAAAGTTGACATCATTCAGACTTTCCAGAGCCCGTTTTCTCTGCCCGTCCTTATCCAGAGAGATGAACCATTGATCCATCGCGCGGAAGATCACCGGTGTTTTTGAGCGCCAGCAATGAGGATAGCTGTGTTCGATCTTCTTTTTTGCCAAGAGGGCACCGTTGCCTGCGATAATACGCAGCACACCAAGGTTTGCCGGAGAAGGCTTACCCGAATCATCTTCCAGTACAGAGAGACCCACCAAATCGCTCGGTATTTGACCATCATCAATATAGCAACCCCGGTCATCAATCGGACAATAAACTTCGAGACCGTTGTTGATGCCCGTAATATAGTCATCCAGTCCATGTCCGGGAGCGGTATGGACGCAACCGGTGCCACTCTCTGTGGTGACATACTCGGCCGTGAGGATTGGGGAGGGACGATCAATGAAGGGGTGACGGGCTTCCAAGCCGTTTAGTTCAGCACCGGTGAAGCGTGCAATTTTTTCCGGATTATCGAGTTGGCAGGCTTCGGATACAGACTCCAGCAGATCTTCAGCTATAATCAGTGTGCCTTGATCTATACGCAGAGCACAGTAGTGTGTATTCGGGTGTACCGCCACTGCGAGATTTGCCGGAAGCGTCCATGGAGTCGTTGTCCAGATGAGAATAGAACTGTCTGCCGCTTCAATGCCGAGCTTATCGCAGGCATTCTCCGAAAGCGGAAGCTTTACATAAATGGAGATACTTTTGTGCGGGCGGTATTCGATCTCAGCTTCTGCTAGTGCGGTGGCACACGGAATCGACCAGTAGACAGGTTTTTTCGACCGGTAAACAAGGCCCTTTTCTACAAACTGTGCAAAGGTTTCCAGTTCCGCGGCTTCGTATGCGGGATGAATCGTCCAGTATTCATTTTCCCAATCGGCGAGCACCCCAAGTCGCTGAAACTGTTTCGTTTGTGATAGTTTATAGTGGTCGGCAAATTCAGCACAGGCTTTGCGAACCTCGAGTGGGGTATAGTCGGTGCGTCCTTCTTCCTGAAGTTTGCGAGATACTTTGTGTTCGATCGGCAGTCCATGGCTGTCCCAACCCGGAATATAGGGCGCATTGTATCCGCACATCCACTTGTAGCGGAGAATATTGTCTTTTAAGGTCTTATTCAGGGCGTGTCCCAAATGGAGGTCGCCGTTGGTAAAAGGTGGGCCATCGTGCAGGGTAAAGGGCTCGCCTACGCTATTCTTTTCCTGAATCTTCCGGTAGAGGTCGACCTTGCTCCAGTGCTCTATGCGGGCCGGTTCTCGTCTAACCAGATCTGCCCGCATCGGAAAAGCGGTTGCCGGAAGATTAAGCGTATTTTTGAGGTCTATGGCCATAGCCGGATGGGCCTGAATATACCGATAATGGTAGGAAAAACGCGGGAGTCTGTTTTTTTAAACGGATCTGTCAAGCTAGCAGGAGGGCTTCCGGGGCACTCTCTATTGTATCCTGCGAATCAGGCTTTATGCGGCTTGGCGAATCTTAAAAAAATCTCGCAGCTGAATCATAAAACCGACTTTCTTTTGCTTTATTCGTTTATGAGTCACGCTCTGATTTCTTTAGCTGTTGCCGATATGGCCGTCTGGTTGCTGGTGTTGATCGCCTTCTTCGGGCTGGTTTCTCTCTCTGCGGGCGGTGAGGTGTTGACACGTGGAGCGGTGGCTCTGGCTGTTAACTGCAAGATTGACCCGCTTTTCGTTGGTTTGACGGTAGTTTCTATCGCGACTTCGATGCCGGAATTCAGCGCATCTTTAATGGCTGTCGAGGCGCATCCGGGAATGGCCTTGGGGAATATTCTGGGTAGTAACATTGCCAATACAGGGTTGATTTTGGGTTTGGCCGCATTGTTGTCTCCGTTGCGCATTCAGATGCGACTATTTAAGCAGGAAGTACCGATTCTGCTTTTTGTCACCGTACTCTTTGGATTGCTCGCTTTGGGTGGTGGATTTAGCCGGCTGGAGGGCGGGGTTTTACTCTTTTTGGTCTTTTTATACTTTGCCTACATTGTCCGCCGCATACGCATGGACGACAGCGCAGTGAAGCAAACGCTAACTGAGGGAACCGTTTCGATGGGGAGTCTTTCGACTCAGGTAGCACTCATAGCGGTTTTAGTCGGGGCGGTTTTATTGGCCTTAGGGGCGGATGTGTTGGTCCAGTCCTGCGCCGAACTAGCACTCCGCATGGGTGTGCGTGATGACTTTATCGGGTTCACGGTTCTCGCTGTGGGTACGAGCTTGCCGGAGCTGGCAGCTGCCGTCGCTGCCGTGCGCGCCGGACAGGGTGATCTCTGTGCGGGTAATATAGTTGGATCGAACCTATTCAATTTACTCTTGATCGGTGGGGGAGTTGCCACCTTGACCGGAATCCCGGTGGAACCCGGACTGCTGCATTTTGAGTATTTTGCTCTGCTTTTTTTATCACTTTTGTTGCTCTGGTTTTTTAAGTCCGGACGCACGGTGACACGGCGCGAGGGTGTGTGCTTGCTTTTCCTCTACTTCGCGGTTGTTTCGCTCTCAGCTTTTGGCCAATTCGATTTTTTACCGTAGCCGACTCAAATTATACCTATGACCGATCAACAGAAACCAGTCGTTTTAATTATTCGTGATGGATGGGGTGAAAACCATGACGCGACGCAAGACCCATACAATGCAGTCAAGCAGGCAAATACACCGGTGGCGGATCGTCTCACTGCTGAGTGGCCACGAGCCGAGATCGAGGCTTGCGGATTAGCCGTCGGCTTGCCTGAAGGTATCATGGGCAATTCCGAGGTGGGGCATCAGAATATCGGTGCTGGCCGTGTCGTGGATCAGGAAATCGTACGGATTAATAAAGGAATTGCGACTGGTTCAGTAAAGGAATCAACCGCACTGCAAGATGCCTTCTCGAATGTGCAGAAAAAGGATTCTGCGCTTCATTTCATGGGTCTCGTTTCCGATGCGGGAGTCCACGCAATGCTGGATCATTTATACGGATTGCTGGCGATCGCTAAGGAGGCGGGTTTGCAAAAGGTCTATCTGCATGCTTTTACCGATGGGCGCGACACCAGTCCTTTTACGGGGAAGCAATTCCTCGCGCAGGCTGAGGCCAAAATGGCAGAAATTGGAGTGGGTCAGATTGCTTCGGTCAGTGGTCGTTATTGGGCAATGGATCGGGATAACCGCTGGGATCGCGTACAGCGTGCCTACGATTGCTTAACCGGGCGCGGTCAGGAAAAATCTTTTCAATCTGCTCTCGAGGCAATCGAGTCGCATTATGCAATGCCTGAATCCGAGAGTATGAAAGGGGATGAGTTTTGCCCACCATCGGCCCTCCTTGATGAAACGGGCAAAGCAATAGCGAATATTGAGAACGGTGATTCGGTCATCTTCTTTAACTTCCGGGGTGACCGGCCGCGTGAATTGACCCGGGCATTTATTCAGGATGATTTCGATGCTTTTGATCGGGGCGATAAGCTCGATGTGCACTTCGCTACGCTGAGCGAATACCAGAAGGGCCTTTGTCCGAATATCGTCTTTAAAAAGCCGGCTAAAATGGATGACATTATCGGCGGTTATTTGGCCGAAAAGGGGATCGCTCAGTTCCGTTGTGCAGAGACGGAAAAATTCCCGCATGTTACTTTTTTCTTTAATGATTATCGTGAAGAGCCGTTCCCCGGTGAAGATCGTGAGCTTGTGCCGAGTCGAAAGGATTGCGCTACCTACGACGAGAAGCCGGAAATGTCGGCATATGGAATCCGCGATGCGGCAGTTTCGGCCATTCAATCAGGAAAATATGGCTTCCTTGTAGTCAACTTTGCCAACCCGGATATGGTTGGTCATACGGGTGTTTTGGAGGCCTGTATCGAAGCCTGTGAGGTAGTTGACGGCTGTGTGGGTGATTTACTAGGAGCGATTGATGCAGTCGGCGGTTCCGCCGTGATCACTGCGGACCATGGTAATTCGGATCAACTCTGGAGTGAGGTCACCGACGGACCGCACACAGCCCATACCTTGAATCCGGTAGAGGTGGTTATCTACGGGGAAGGTTACAAGGATAAGGTACTGACTGGCGGCGGTGCTCTGGGTGATATAGCGCCAACCATCTTAGAGATCATGGGCCTGGAAATACCGGCAGCCATGACGGGCAAAAGCTTACTTGTTTAATCTTCTGTTACGGCTGCGAAGAACGATTGCTTCAAAACTCGTGATACTCTAATTTCTGAATGTTGTTCTATGCAGCGTTTTCTTTTTTTCTTTTTTGTGATCACCAGCTGCTTGCGCGGGCAAGTTGCTGATCGACCAAACATTATTTGGATCTATGCGGAGGACACTTCTCCGTGGATGGGGTGTTATGGGGATGCGATTAATGCTAGGGCGACACCGCATATCGATTCGATTGCTGCTGAGGGAATCCTTTTTAGTCGGGCATTTGTTCCTGCGCCTGTTTGTTCGGCGACTCGTTCTGCTATGATGATAGGGCAGAATTGCATTCGTTTTGGTGCACACCAACATCGTTCTTCCCGGGGAGGGCCTAAAATTTATTTGCCGGAAGGTTATGAGCTATTACCGCAGATTATGCAGAGGCATGGTTATACCACCTTTAATCATGGGAAGACGGACTATAACTTTGTTTGGGATGCGAAGGTCTATAACTACGAGATGCCGAGCAAAACAGATTTTGCTGGGCTGATCGAACGGCAACCTTTTTTCGGGCAGATACAAACCAAGGGGGGGAAGAATAATACGTGGGAATTTCCTGCGGAGCGCAAAGTCGATCCCGCCAGTGTTGATGTCCCTGCGGATTACCCAAACAATTCAATATTCCGACAGGTAGTGGCTCAGCATTACGATGCGATTCGCAAGGATGACGACTTGATTGGAGAAATCCTCGCTGGTCTCGGTGACGCCGGTCTGGAGGAGAATACGATAATCGTTTATTTTTCGGATCATGGAGCCAACAACCTTTTGCGTCATAAGCAAATGACCACGGAGGGTGGATTACAGGTGCCTTTCGTCTTGATGGGGCCACAACGTTACGTACCGGAAAATGGAGTGCGCCATGATTTGGTGGATCTTCTTGATTTATCAGCAACTACTCTAGCATGGGCCGGCATTGATAAGCCAGATTGGTATGAAGGCCGGGATTTATTTGAGCAGCCGTTTGTTGCGCGTCGTTTTGTCGGCGCGCAGAAAGATCGTCTGGATCATACGATTGATCGAGTGCGTACGATCCGCACAGATCGATTTCGTTACGTGCGTAATTACCGGCTAGATCGCATTTTTCTGCAGCCGCAATATCGGGACCGCAAAGATTTCACGCAAAACTTGCACGCGCTCTACCGGGACGGGCAACTTTCGGATAGGCATCGTGAGATCTACTTTGGTGAACGCCCTGCTGAAGAACTCTATGAGGTGTCTACAGATCCGCACATGATGCGGGATCTGGCATCTGACCCGAACTATGCCGAAGTATTGGATGAACATCGTATAATTATGAATGAATGGTTGTCGGTCGGCGACCGTGGGGTGGAGAAAGAATCAATTGAAGCACTGCAGGCGAACGGCGAAGGGAAAGACTGGGGGAATGGGGTCAATGTTGAATATGAGGCTTATCGTGTAGACAGTGATGGGGATGGCTTATCGGACACATGGGAAAGAATGAATGAGCGTGATCCGGAGGATGGCCGCCTTTATTTTGGATTCGATTGTGGAGGATGGCAGACCGAAGGCTGGTTTTCGGAGGATATTAGCTCCAATCTGTCCGGTTTTCTTGGCTTTCTGGACTTCGAATTGGATGCGCCGGTTGGTTCGATTCAAAGGAAGGATCTACAAATCCAAAGTAGGGAGAATGATCAAAGCTTATCTCTGGTTTTGCGTGCAGACAGAGAGGCCGAACTAAGTGTTTTTGCCAATGATCGACTTATCGGGACTGCATCGATTGATCCGCTGGAAGCATGTAAACAGATTCGCCTGCCTCTGGATTCTTCCGTTTGGAAGGGTGTGATTGATCGCCTGACGATACAATTTGAGGCGGCCCCATCGACTGAGTTTGTAATCGATTCAATCGAGGTAGTACGTATCGAAGAGAGCGAGTAATCCGGTTTCAAATGATTCTTGAAGGCTCGAATCCTTAATTTTTAGGAATTTCGCTGCCATTGTTTTGGTAACAATGTCATGACTTCGGCCGGTGCTCTTTGGGCGCGGTATAGATCAGCCATAATCTTCATCGGCTTATCAATGTGCTTGAAGAATTTCTTATAGGATGGGCAGAGGTAGTTGAGCCCCCATTCACCATCTGGGGTCCAAGTAAAACGGTGTTTTGGACATTCACCATTGCAGGCGAAGCGAACACTGCAGTCGCGGCAGTATTTGGGTAGTTTGTCGCTTTTGTCTCTTCCAAACTGCAGTGCCTGCTCGCTGTCTGCAAGTTTACCGAGTGAGGTATTCATTAGATTGCCGAGTTTGTATTTCGGGTAGACGTAGTGGTCGCAGGTGTAGACAGCGCCATCATGCTCCATCGCGAGCGCGCGTCCACAAGTCTCCGCAAAGTAACAAAGACCGCCTGGAATGTGGAGCCATTTAGACAGAGCCACATCAAATAGTTGTACGTAAACTTTTCCTACATCTCGTTTGACCCACTCGTTGAAGATTTTGATAAGGAATTCGCCGTAGGCTTCTGCAGGTACGGCCAATGGAGACATTTTTGGATTTTCGTTATTTTCCGGAGCTTTTTCCAAGTCGGGGGGTGCAGCAAAATCGAGCCCCAGTTTGGCAGCCGCTGTATCGACCTCACGTTCAACGATAGGTATAAATTGTAGGTACTTGGAACCGATACTCTTGAGGAACTTGTAAATCTTGACCGGATGCTGGACTGTATCTGCATTTACGCAGGTGAGGGTATTGAATTCGACCTTGTATTTGCGCAGTATATGCAAGCCCCGCATGACTTCTTTATAAGTGTCGCGCCCCTTTTTATCGACTCGATTGGCGTTGTGTACGTCTTCCGGGCCGTCAATGGAGAGACCGACAAGGAAGTTGTTCTCAGCGAGAAATGCGCCCCATTGATCATCGAGGAGTGTGCCGTTTGTTTGGAAGGCATTTTGGATTTGTTTTCCGTTGGCGTGCTTTTTTTGGAATTCAACGACTTTACGGAAATAATTGACACCCAGCAATGTCGGTTCGCCTCCCTGAAAGGCAAAGCTGACTTCTTTACTCGGTTGGGCGGCAATGTAGTCACGAATAAACACCTCCAGCTTTTCTTCGGACATTTTCCATTTTTCGTTTTCAGGAAAGAGCTGTTCTTTTTCCAAGTAGAAGCAGTATTTGCAGTCCAAGTTGCAAATCGGGCCAATCGCTTTGGCCATAACATGAAAAGGTGCATTCGCCGGTTCTGAAATCGCCGGCTGGAATAGGGCTTCTTCTGGCTCCTCTGGAATCTGCTTATTTACGGAGCCGTCACTCATGTTCGCTACTTATCCAAACAATTTTACACTTGGGAAGTCTTAAATCTGTAATCTTTGCCGGGGCCATGACTGGCTGGATTAAATTGGTTTCAGGGTCTGCCAAGCGCAGAACCGTCCGGATGATTTAATCTAATGTAAGATTAAACCAGAGAAATAGTTGTTCTAAAGAAGCGGCTACTGTGGAATTGTAAAGCCATCTGCATCCGGCCCACTCAGCCAGTTTTTATTGGCGCTGTTCCACTTGAGAAGATCGGAGGACCGAAATAATTCATAATTTACTCTTGGTGCACTGCCGAAGTAGCGAAGTAAACGATTCGCGTGTAAATTATAGCCGAAGGCTATAATCAGGGGTAGTATTCGAATGTACAAGGCAGACTTTAAGATAGCATGGTAGACTTTCTTTTTTATCCGGCTTCACTTTTTTTAAACGCTAAAAACCTGATTGAGATGACACATCTTGTTTGTCGGTAGATTGAGTGTGGCATGCTCTACGTGAAGAATTTTTCAATGCGACACCATCATTTCAGCAGGCAGTTACAGGATTGTCGTCAACACGAGACGACAGGAGATTCTAGAAAGTCGATTTGTAAGATTATCAAATTTTCATTTCTATGGAGTGGAGTTGACCGATAACCGTATTTCTATCATTGATTTATTTATGAAGCTATCTCGACGTAATTTCCTCAAGTTCTCGATTGGTACGGGTGCCTTAGCCGGTTCGACTTCCGCTCTGGCAAAAGCGGCAGAAGAGACGAAAATACCGAAGCGTAAATTCGGTCGGCATGATGACGAGTTGACCGTGGTTGGGTTCGGTGGTCACACCTTGTACTATGCCGGTTCCCAGAAGGAAGCGAATGCAATCGTTGATCGTGCAGTTGATCTGGGAGTTAATTTCTTTGAGAATGCATGGGATTACCACGGCGGAACTGCAGAGACTTACATGGGCAATGCCTTGGAAGGAAAACGCGACAAGGTATTCCTGATGACAAAGTTTTGTAATTATCATCAGTCGAAGGAAAAAGCGACGGTGGCCCTCGCGATGAAAAATCTGGAAGACTCTTTGCGCCGTCTGAAAACGGATCATCTGGATCTTTGGATGATGCATAATGTATCGGGAGATGACGCTGAAGATGCATACAAGACCGACGGCGCGATTGAAGCGATGGAGCTGGCCCGCAAGCAGGGCAAGATCCGCTATACTGGATTTACCGGTCATACGGATGCCAAGGTGCACCGCGCCTTAATTGAAGGTGGTTACGAGTGGGATGCTACACTCATGCCGGTATCCATATTGGGGGCACTAAGATCCCGCGAATTTGAAACGGACACGATGCCACTTTGCGAAGAGAAAAATATAGCGGTGCTCGGAATGAAAGGGTTTGGTGGAAGCCGACGGACTCACTTGCACAGCCAGACCAATCCTGAGCAAGTGCTGAGTTACGCGCTAAGCTATCCGCAAGTCTGTTGTCATGTGATCGGGGTCGACAAAGTGGAATATGTTGATCAGGCGGTTGCCGCTTCTACGGTGATCCCGATGAAAGCTATGGACCGTGCACAATATGTGGTCGACGAAGTGGGAGATGCGGATGCATTGGCCCATGGCGGCAAGCTCTATGAGCGGGATGCCTGCTGCGGTCGGGATGATCGCAGCCATGCGTGAAAAAAGCTACAACAAGGAAGCCTAGATCTGGTTGATCTGGCTGGCCAAAAAGCCAGCCCCGAATCCATTGTCTATATTGACCACACTGACGCCGCTTGCGCAGCTGTTTAGCATAGTTAAAAGGGCAGATACGCCCTCCATACTGGCACCGTATCCCACACTGGTCGGCACCGCGATGACCGGAGCCTTAACCAGGCCGCCTACCACGCTTGGCAGGGCGCCCTCCATGCCCGCAACTACGATGACTACCCGACAACTGCGAATGGTATCCAGATTGGCTAATAGGCGATGCAGGCCAGCGACACCACAGTCGTAAACCGTTTCTACTCGATTTCCATAAAACGCAGCAGTGATGCGGGCTTCTTCAGCTACTGGCATATCGGAGGTGCCTGCACAGACGATCGCAATACTGGTATCCGTTAACTTAGAATCATGGCTCCTAAGTTCGATTAGTCGACTAAGCGCATGGTAGGTTGTCTCTGGGAATGCCTTCTGTAGCTCTGCCGCAACTTCGCTAGAGATGCGTGTCGCTAAGATGTTTTGCCCACGTTCTCGCATCACGGTCATGATCTCGATGATCTGTTCAGGAGTTTTGCTCTGACCATAGATGACCTCTGGCGAGCCGTTGCGATCTTCCCGCTGAAGATCCACCAAGCTATGCCCCAAGTCTTGAAATCCTTTTAGTTGCGTCTCCGCTGATTCCAAGTCGAGTTCTCCTTTCCGGAGGGCTTCCAGTATTTCCCGGACATCCATTTTATTTCAATAATTGATCTAGAATCGACCTGACTTCACGTATGGTTTTGCCCGTTTCGCGGGCAATCCGCGCACAATCTTCGTATTCAAATTTCCTGTAGCCGGTACCGTCCGGCTTTTGGGATGTCTTTGCCCGTACGGGCCCGAATTCAGTTTCCATAACCGTCTCCTTTCGTATCCGTTTCGAGCGTTCCCAGCGTTGTCGACGGATGCCTAGACTGTGACTGTGTTGGAATAAAGTCTCTTCAACCTGCTCACGTTCGCTCTGGTTGACGAGGCAATGCAGAATAATACCCGGACGTCCCTTCTTGAAGTAAGCGGGAACTTGCCAACAGTCGAGTACGCCATGCTCACGAATGCGCTGACAGAGAAAGCCGATTTCCTCTCCTGACATATCATCGAGATTAACCGCCAATTCCCAAACCTGGTCACTGGTTGGGTCGGCGCCGGTAGATTCATCAATCAAGGAGACGTAGAGGACGTTGGGTAACTTGGGGTCGTCGCGTTGCCCAACGCCAATTGAAGTGGCGGTTTGTCTGCCCGAGGTGGTAGCCCCGAATTCGCAGTGTTTACCGAGTAGCAGAGCAGCGCCGGTGGGAGTGGTTGTTTCTTTGTCGGTTGCGCCTGCAGTGTAGGGTTTGCCGGTGAGGAGTCGAGCGGTGGCCGGGGCCGGTACAGGCATAATGCCGTGAGCGCACTGGACGGTGCCTCCACCAACTTCAAGGCTCTGACAGAGAATCCTGTCAACGCCCAGTTGCTCCCAGCAGATGGCTGCACCGACGATATCGACGATGGAATCGATCGCACCGACTTCATGAAAGTGCACTTTCTCTGGTGGGACACCGTGCACTGTACCTTCCGCCTCGGCCAGTACACGGAAGCAGGCAATGGCATCCGTTTTTACCCGTTCGGATAATGTGCTCCCTTCAATCGCTTGGCGGATTTCAGTATAGCTGCGGTGTACATGCTCTGTGGTATCGGCATGCGTGTGCTGCTCAGAGTGTTCGTGCTCCAGATGGACGTTACAGCGGGTGCCACTGATGCCGCCGCGTTGATCCTGTTGAAAATGCAGTTGCCAGCCGTGGTAAGGGAGCTTCTTCAACTCTTTTTCCACGATCGAAGGGTCGACTCCGAGGCCAATCATTGCCCCGAGGTTCATATCTCCGCTAATTCCGGACGGGCAGTTATAGACTAGGGTGGGCATGGGAAGAGTCGGTATTTTTGAGGTTGAATGCTGTTGTAAACTTAAATCAAAGGAGTGCAAGTTGACAGGTTGTAAAAGTCCCACAATCATCCCTTTCATCATGAATTTGAACCCCATACGCGATTGGTTTGCAGAGTGCCCGGGTGCGCTGATTGCTTTTTCCGGAGGGGTGGATAGTTCTTTAGTTGCCTACCTTGCCAAATATTTCCTCGGCGAGGAGCGTATGCTCGCGGTGATTTCCGCCTCTCCCAGTCTCAAGCTGTCTGATCTAGACGAAGCAAAAGCGTTTGCCCACCGGCACGGTATCCCCGTTCGGGTGATTGCCACGAAAGAGATGGAGAACCCGAACTATTTCCAGAATCCGACGAACCGCTGCTACTATTGTAAGCATACGCTCTATGATGAGTTGGTTGCTTTGGGGGAAGAGTTTTCCGGTTGGTGGGTATTGAATGGTACAAATACTGAAGATCTCGGGGATTATCGTCCCGGTCTACGAGCGGCTGAGGAGTTTGCAGTTCGGTCTCCGCTGGCAGATGTCGATATGGATAAGTCGGGAGTGCGTCAGTTGGCTGAGCATTTCAACTTGAAGTGCTGGGATAAGCCAGCCAGCCCCTGCTTGTCTTCTCGGATCCCATATGGTGAACAAATTACGGTAGAGAAGTTGCGGCAGGTCGAGGCGGCAGAAGCCGTGGTGAAAAAAGCTGGTTTCCATATCAATCGGGTTCGGCACTTTGGCGATAAGGCGCGCGTGGAAGTTCCTGCTGATCAAACTAAAGACCTGCATCTGTCAAAAGAGGCTATCCGGTCGGGGATATTAGCCCTTGGATTTACCGAAGTTGAGTTCGACGATGAGGGATTCGTTTCCGGTAAATTAAACCGCGTTATTTTGGGGACTTCATTTATCGCTGGAAAATGACGATAGCGATTGCACTGACAAGGAGTGCCGCCCCAGCCATGCGCCCGATAAAGAAAGCCGCGACGGCTTCTCCCCGGCCATACAAACGGTCGACGACGACAGTCCATAGCGCGCGAGATGCATAGAGGATGTTGATTAAGACGGCCTCTCCGGTTATGCCGATAAGGAAGATGACCAGCGAGGTTTGAAAGCCCATGATGAGGGAGCCGAGGTAGATCGGTTTGACTGCCTGAGGTGGGGGTGCCGGATGTTTCCCCAGGAAGGGTACGAGAAGTGCGACCGTGATAAAGAGAGTCGGGGAGAGCCAACCGATGCCGAGCTGACCGCGCGCTTCCACCACCATAATATCACAGGCGGCGAAAAGAATACTGGCACCCGCTGCATAACGGGCTGCTCGCCAGCGGTTTTTGGAGAATTTTTGCGGGCCCCGCTGGATCAGGATGACGCCCAAAGTCGCTAGTACAGCGGCAATCCAAAGCCAGGTCGTTAATTCTTTTTGGCCAGTGGCAAAAGAAAAGACGGCGACAAGCAAAGTTTTCATGCCGAGTAAAGGGCCGACGATGGAGAGATCGCCGATGTCCAGTGACTTGACCGATAGAATTCTACCGAGAAAAAGAGCGATTCCGGCACCAATGGCAGTGAGCCATGCGGTCAGTTCAAATTCTCCGCGCGAGATAAAGAAGAGCGGCAGCGCCCAGAGCGCCATCGCAATATTGGTTACTGTGATAGCTCTGCGCCTGGCAGCACCATTATCGAGCGCCCGTTTTATCTGTAGTGATCCGGCTGCATAGAGCGAAGCAGCACCCGCTGCGCAGAAAAAC
Organism: Opitutia bacterium UBA7374; assembly: GCA_002469895.1. GTDB lineage: Bacteria > Verrucomicrobiota > Verrucomicrobiia > Opitutales > Coraliomargaritaceae > UBA7374. Next base: position 103,126 of record DKOA01000043.1, on the reverse strand, counting down.
ACAAGGGGGTTCATTTATAGAGGACGCGAACCGTCAAGGCGTTCAAAAAATACGCCTCTAATGCTTCCTTGAAAGCAGGCGCTTAATGGAAAGACAGGCAAAGAGTGCACCCACCGCTCCGAATACGGCGAGCAGGTGATAGGGGTCCGACAAGAGATGCCCGATAACCTCCCCAGCATGGCCACTATGCCCCGACGGGTGGGCCGTAACCGTGGAACAAAGAGTTAAGAAAAAGGCGATTTTGAGTAGTGTTGTTTTCATGCTGTGCTGTGTTGTATGATGCCGTCCCTAGCCCATGGCTGGAAAGCTTTTTCTTTACGTTAATTTACTTTAAATCGTGCTTACTGATTGGCCGAGGGGAATCGGTTACGATTGTTAGCAATATCCAGGATCATTTTATCCAGAGCATTGCTGTGTGATGCGGCGACTGCCGCCTGCTTGTCGGCTATGTTGTGCCATTCATTTGGGTCGTTCCGGTGATCGTAGAGTTCTTCCAGTCCATTATTGTAGCGAATATAGCGATAGTCTTTACTGCGCACAGAATAGTGGTGTGCTTCTGGTGTGTTGTCTGTGGCTCCTGCATTATGAATTAATGTGAGAGCAATTTTCGGGCCGTTCCAGTTTTCAGTGTCCGGGTTTTTGATCAGCGGGCGCAGGCTTGTGCCATCGAGGTAGGCACCGTTCGGATTCATCCGGTTATCTGTAGGCAGTCCACAGAGGTCAACAAGGGTAGGGTAGAGGTCGACCAGTGAGACCGGAATATGGTTTACTCTAGAGCCTGCTTTGGTCTCGCCGGGGGCGCGTATGAGCAGCGGTACCCGGCAGGATTCCTCCCAAGGTGAGCCTTTAAAAAGCCACTCTTTTTCACCCATGTTATAACCGTGATCGCTGGTTAAAACAACAATCGTATTCTCCGCCAATGGACTCTCCTCGAGCGCCTCAAGAACTTCACCAATACAATCATCTACGGCGGCGACACAGGCGAGGTAAGCTTGGGTGTAAATGCGCAGAGCCTGTATGGTATCTGCATCGTAGGAGTCGATAAGAGCTTTGTAATAACGTGGCCCCTTATTCCTGCTGTTGTCCTCCATCGGTACAAGTTTCGGCATGTGAGTGTCCTGCAGGTCATTTTCCAATAGCTCAGTGGCGATTACCTGATCAACAACGCCGCCCGGCTCGAGGGGGAAACGATCAAAGTATTTTTGCGGGGCATGCAAGGGCGTGTGTGGGCGAACAAAGCCGACAGCCAGAAAGAAGGGTTCTTCGGAGCCTTCTAATTCCTTTATTTGGGCAGCTGCCCATGTCGCATTGCGCTCATCCGGAGTGGGATCGCGATCGTCTTCGCTCTGATAGCGAAAAGGGGCTCCCCACCAGGGGGCTCCGCCGTAGAAAAACTTTTCTCCTTCCTCCCGAGCAGGCGACTGCCAGGCTGCTTCCAGAGAGCCAAAGGAGTCATCTATGCCTCCGGTGCTTCCGATACTGGTGGCCAGCTCTGAAAAGGGGGCTGGTACATCCGGCATGGCCTTAAAATCGCTGCCGGAGGTGCCCCAAAAAGGCCCATAATCCGTCATATGTTGATAATGCGTCCATTCTTTTGAACAATTGGCCGAGTAAGCAGGGCTATTTTTTTTGCGGTAGCCATCCCACATGTGGTGATTCACCTTGCCGGTACCAATTGTGCGGTATCCATTTTCTTTAAAAAATCGATTCAGCGTATAATTGTTTCGGGCTACCGGGCCTCGGCGATACCACTCCTCCCAAAAATAGTTTCCGCTGGTCTGGTGATAGAGGCCATAAAAGAGGCTCGACCGAGAGGGGGCACAGACCGGGTTGTTGGTGTAGGCCATGGGGAACGCCGTTGCCGTTTCGGAGAAGCGGGCAATATGTGGAGTCGCTGACTGCGGATGGCCCGTCGTTCCGCCAATTCCCGTGACCCAATCGTTCAGGTCATCACAGATAATAAAGAGCACATTGGGTTTCTCAGGGTATCCGGCCTGCAGGCTGTTCAGCATTATGCCGGACAATAACCAAGGGAAACAAAATAGAATGAAGCGCTGTTTGAGAGTCATTATAGCTGAAAAATGTTATTGGGTTCGGGTTCGGGTTGCGGATCTTTTTGTTTTTTTGTTTGGGGGAATCCTTCACGGGCAAGCCAAAAAGGTTTTTAGCTTGGTTGGAGTGATTTTGGGCTATCGTATCCATATAGGAACAAACACGGTGTTAGCGGGTTCCTCAATTGAATACGATTCTGCGAACATATATTACGCAGGCGGATTTTCTTTGATAGTCGATTTTGATTTCATGCCTGTAGGATTCCACTATTCTGTTTGTTTGCGATTAGGTACCCCGGTATGACACGCGTTGGCATTGTTTTATTTTTCTTAGGAGCGCTCTGCAGTTCGCTCAAAGGCGATCTAACAGAGCAAAATCGTCCCAATGTACTCTTCATTGTAGTGGATGACCTCAATGACTGGGTGGGTTGCCTCGATGGGCACCCCAATGCGAAGACTCCCCATATTGATCGTCTCGCAAGCGAGGGAGTATTATTCTCAAACGCGCATTGTCAGTCTCCGATTTGTAATCCTTCCCGGACGAGTTTTCTTTTTGGTACGCGGCCATCGAGCAACGGTTTCTACGGAAATAGTCCAACTCCTGCAGAAAGCCCTTCTTTTAGAGAAGAATTTGTCAGCCTACCACGTCATTTCAGAAGGAATGGCTACAAGACATTTACAACGGGTAAGTTATACCATGCCTCCCAGTTGCCGGAGGATGACTTTGAGGTTGTGGGTCCGCGTCCCGGTCAATGGATCGAACTGGACAAAGAGGTTCAGGTCGATCGGCCGGATCACATGCATTGGCTCTGGGACTTTGGTCCTCAAAGCTACGACGAAACAAAGTTTTCTGATTATGTAGACGCCAGTTGGATCATTGAGCAATTGGAGGAAGATCACGATCGACCCTTTTTTATGTCGATCGGCTTCTACCGGCCCCACGTTCCGTTTTTTTCTCCGGAACGCATTTATAACCAGCCGGAGTTTAGTGGGGAACTGCAGCTCCCTCCGGTCAAGGCCGATGACCGTGATGATATTTCCGCCTATGCGCAGAAATTAATCTATAGCCCGCATCCCGCTTCTCACGGGTGGATGGAAGCGAAAAACAACTTGAAATGGCAGGAAGCTTTGCGCGCTTACCTCGCTTGTGTTCACTGGACGGATGAACAACTGGGGCGCGTGCTTAACGCTTTGCAGAACAGTGCCCACGCCGACAATACCCTCATTGTATTTTTCGCCGATCATGGCTTTCACCTCGGGGAAAAGCGTCACTGGGCGAAGTGGACACTTTGGGAGCGTTCGACACGGGTACCCCTGATCATACGCGACCCAAAGGGACTCTGTGGCGTGGTCAGTGATCGGCCGGTCGAGTTACTTGGGATCTATCCTACGCTGGTAGAAATGTGCGGATTAGAGGAGAATCCGAAGCTGGAGGGCCAGAGTCTAGTGCCCTTACTGGAGGATCCGGAGGCCGACTGGCCGCATCCGGCAATCACCACACTCTATGAGGGCAATCATTCGGTTCGCACAGCGCGCTGGCGCTACATTCATTACGCAAACGGGGATGAGGAACTCTATGATCACTGGGTAGACCCGCATGAATGGACAAATCTGGCTTCTCATCCTGACTATGAGGGACAACTTGAGTCATTATCAGCACTTTTGCCAAAAACCAACCGGCCCCAAGTGGCCAAGTAAAACGGACTTAATTTCCTCTGTTGAATTGATGCGCCAACTAATTCCAGTCCTTTTATTTCTTTTGTTCTTCGGTTGTTCTATGGTCAATGCCAACACCGGGGCCAACCCGCTGGGCGAAATATTCAATGCGGACAATTTGGCCAGAGCCGTGATCAAAGGAGCTGACTTGCAGCCCGGGCAAGACGGGGCCTCGGTGACGATTCATTTTCCGGCAACCGATGAACTGCACACGATTGTGCTTCCGATGCCTCCAGAGGCTGCTGATTGGAGTGCGGTCGGCACTTTTACTCTGGAAGTGGAGAGCACATCAACTGTGGCCTTTAGTATACGTCTGGTTACGGCGAATAAAGAAAAGTTTTCCTATGCGATCCACCCGTTTGTGGATGTTCCTGTGCGTGTGGCGATTTCCGGTGAAACTATGCGTCACAAGTACACCAATCATAGCCAATTCAAGGGCTACTGGCTGTCCAACTGGAGGAATCATATAGACCTGAGTGAAGTGGTTGCTCTGGAAATCGATTCGAAGCCGAATGTCGATATGACCGTGCATCTGCGTAACCCGGCTTTACACGACGGAATCGTGAAAGACGCGATTTTAGCAGACGGTCCGTTTGTCGATCAATTTGGTCAGTGGATCTCTCTCGATTGGCCGGGCAAAATTTCCTCGGTCAAGCAACTGAAACGGGCGTGGGCGCAGGAAGATGCTCAATTATTGGATTCTCCGGAATTTGGGTTTTCCCGCTATGGCGGTTGGAAAGAAGCACGCTTACCGGCAACCGGCTTTTTTAGAACTACAGAAGTGGACGGGCGTTGGTGGTTGGTGGATCCGGATGGTTACCTTTTCTACTCCGTAGGGATGGACTGTGTGCGGCACGAAAGTAAAACCCGGGTGGCAGGACGGGAAAAACTGTTCAGCAATTTGCCGCGGGATACCCTGAAAAGAACGGACTTTTACCGTAGGAACGCCCGTTTGCGGTATGGGGAAAAGGACTATGTCGAAAATTGGAAGGAGAAACAAAACGAGCGCCTGCGCAGCTGGGGCTTTAATACAGTGGCCAACTGGTCGGATGCGGCCATGTGGAAAGCCCCGGCGATACCCTTTGTCATTGCGCTGAAGATGAACCAGTCGGGGAAAAATTGGCATCGTTTTCCCGATGTGTTTTCTCAAGCTTTTGAGCAGCGCATCGCCGCTGAGGCAGAGGCTCAATGCGCGCCCTACAAGGATGAACCCATGTTAATTGGTTATTTTACGGGAAACGAGGAACGCTGGCCGCACAGAAATTTCATTGATCAAATTATTGATGACCCCGAGCCGACGGCGACACAGGCCTATGTGAATGACTTTCTGAAAGAGCATGGTGATACAGAAAACAGTCGGGAACAATTGGTTGAGGGCTTGGCACGGACTTATTTTAAAAAGGTGACGGAGGCTATTCGTAAGGCGGACCCGAATCATCTGGTTCTGGGTATACGCTGGGCAGGTGGCCGTGCTCCGGATGCGGTGGTTCGGGCGAATGATGTATTTGATGTCTTTAGCATTAATTTCTATTCATTCCGGCCGGATGAGGAGCGTGTTCGGCACGTTCATAATTTAACCGGCTTACCCGTAATTATTGGAGAATTTCACTTCGGTACGGTAGATCGTGGATTTGCTCCGGCTTTGGTCTCTGTCAAGAACCAGCGGGAGCGCGGTGTGGCCTATAAATACTATGCAGAGCATGCAGCGGCTTTGCCAATGTTGGTCGGCGCGCATTACTTTCAGTACTTTGAGCAGCCGGTAACGGGGCGGTTTGATGGTGAGAATTTTGGATTTGGATTCCTCGATCAACAGGATATCCCGTTTCCTGATATGATACGTTTTGCTCGCGATACGCACCGCCGTATTTATCCGATTCATTTCGGTACCGTTGAAGCCACTAATCAGGAGGCGCTTGTCCGCTAGTTATCATTTAAAAAAGAAATAATCTTATGAAATTACCCAAGTCAGGCGCCTCTCTTTTTCTGCAGCTATTGTTTTTGTGTGTCTTCAATCTGTCTATGGCAGAGGTGCAGCGGCCCAACATACTGCTGGTAGTGCTCGATGATTTAAATGACTTTGTCGGGCACATGGGAGGGCACCCACAGGCCAAAACGCCGAATATCGATTCTCTGGCCGACCAGGGGGTCGCTTTTATCAACGCGCATAGTAATGCGGCGGTTTGTATTCCTTCTCGTGGTAGTTTCATGACAGGTATCTGCCCGACAACTTCACGCTTTTACGGATTTGAAAACATCCGTAAGAATGAGACCCTGATGCATTGCAAGACCATGCCGCAATATGCGCGTGAGAACGGATACCAGACATTCACTACGGGTAAAGTTTTTCATACCCCCCGGCGCAACCTCTGGGATGACAACGGGATTGCTCCGGAATACGGGCCTTTTGCCTTTAATGGTAAAAAGATCACGCTGCATCCGGATGTACCCGGCGATTTTAGTTATTTCGGCGTGCTTGATGGTACTTTTATATCGCTTACTAAGGTGCCGGATGTTCCTGCTTCAGAGGCTGGTCCCGGTTATACGGGCTGGTATAATCTAGCCAATAAAACCCCTTTTCATTATGTTGATGAAACCGATCGGGATGCGATGCCGGACGAGCGTAGTGCCCAGTGGGCTGTAGAGAAGATTCGTCGTTTGGAAACTGGGGATAAGACAGATCCCTTTTTTATGACTGTCGGATTTATGCGACCCCATACGCCTCTGGTAGTCCCTCAAAAGTACTTCGATATGTATCCTCTGGAGACCCTGCAACTGCCGGTAATCCGAGAGGGAGACCGGACAGATACTTATTTAGAAGACGGTACTGATTCCCGCGGTCGTCGCATGTATGCTACCTTATTAGATGCCTATGGGGGAGATCCTGACAAGGCACTCCGACACTACGTACAGGCATACCTCGCTTCGGTTACTTTTGCTGATGAGATGGTCGGTAAGGTGATGGAGGCACTTGACCGAAGTCGATTCCGGGACAACACCATAGTAGTGCTGACCAGCGACCACGGATATCACATGGGAGAAAAGGATTTTCTATTTAAGTACAGCCTGTGGGAGGAAAGCACGCGCGTGCCCTTTATTGTTCGTCATCCCGATTATGAACATCAAGCGGGATCTAGAGTAGCGCATCCCATTGCACTGGTCGACCTCTTCCCCTCAATTATCGACTTTTGCAGTTGGCAAGGAGAAACGCAGATCAGTGAGAAGGGTGCGCCAATTGATGGTTTTAGCGTGAAGCCGTTTCTGGAACAACCGGATGGCGGGACCTGGGATGGGCCAAACTGTGCTTTGTCTATCCGTTCCAGTTGGGTGACCAAAGCGATTAATAAGCAGCACCTATCACTGCGTTCCAGAGATTTTCGTTATATACGCTATCATAAGCCTAAAGGCGGAAAATTTGAGGAGCTTTATGACCACAGGAAAGATCCAAATGAATGGAAAAACCTTGCCGAGGATCCGGACTACAAAACCGTCATCGCGGCAATGCGCAAAGAGCTGGACAGACGTCTTGCGCCGGCTGTGGCGCGTCAGCAAGGTCAGCGCAACCTTTGAGGTAATGATCAAACCCGATCGCTGTTTGAGGACGGCTTATTTGCGCGGTCTTGCCATCACTTGATGGCTAGCACGCAAGCGGTAGCGGCTTTATTTAATGAGGATGCGACTCAGTAGAACGGCTTTGGGAGCATCCAGACCGGCGCGCAATGTGTAGCAGCCTTTGCCGAATACCGGCGCTTTAAAGCGGTCGCTCTTCAGGCGATAGCAGTAGACCAGTTCGCCGGTATCTTCATTCATCACCTCAACTACAGCATTGCTTATCGGAAGTTGTACTGCCGGCAGGTAGGCATAGGGCGCACGACCATCGTTTTCTTTCGCATTAAAGGTGATCGGCCATCCCTTGAATTGTGCCGCATTACCTTGATCGAGGTCGGCAAAGCGGGGCCAACATTCAAAGGTAGTTTCTCCGGTTGCCGCAGTAAAACGGATCAGACTGTAGCCATCGGCACGATTCGTCCGTGCTTGTTGGGCCCGGAGCTCCTTGTTGTCCAGATGCTCAGCATTGGCATAGGCAATCATAGTAAAGGGGTTTCCGAAATTATCACGGTAGTCGCCCACCCAGGTCAGCGCACTGGCAATCTGATCGCCCGTGCCGGGTTGCTCATCTTCCGGCCACCACCAGCGTCCCCAGATGGTGTTGACCAAGGCGGGACTGGTAAAGCTGTAGGGGCCATCACGAAAGCCGTCGATGCCGTGCTGAACAACTGCGCCAAGGTGTTGATCACCACAAATATGGGTGGCCCGCACCCGGCGTAGTGCGCGAACCGCTTTGTTGCGCCCACCGACTGGCCAGCCGTTCGTATCATGGTCTTTGACGATCCGCCGGGAAGTCTGCCCTGAATAGCTTGCGTGGGCGACAAAGGGCGATTGCGAGAGGACGACTTTCAGGTCAGCGCCAGTCCAATCACGTGACCAGCTATCAAGGAAAGCATATTGGCGGTCACCTAGCAGGATCTTACCCGGAGCATCCGCATTGGGATGCCAGGTTGATTTAAACTTTCGGTCTTCGAGGATAGCAAAGCTGATTCGACCCAAGGTCAGATCGGTGTAGTAAACTGTAATGCCCTGTTGAACCGGTGTTGGATCAAAGGCATCGGGTAGGCTCCAACTCTGTTGTCGCTGGACCATATTGACGAAGCTGGCCGGGTAGAGGTAGCCTCCGTGAAAGTCCTTGTCGGAGCACTTTTTTCCGCTTTCTCCCCACAAGTTGGGATGCCCGACATCATGATCATCAGTTATGCATATGGTTGGACGATCTTTCATCACATCGCTAAATTGCACTCCAAAGAGTAACCAACCGTAGGTTGGCTCATCATGGATGTAGTTTTGATCGCCAGCGAAAAAGAGCAGATCAGGATCATGTCGGATCAGGTTCTCTACCAGTTGGCTCCGTTTGTATCGTGTCGAATCACTGGGGGAATTACAGGACATCGATGCCAGAACGATCGACTCCTTCTCCACTGGATCCTTGCGGATGAGACCGGTAAAAGTGGAGAGCTTGCCCAAGCGCACACGGTAGGGCACATCTACGGAAGAGTCCCAGTCATCCAAGCGAAAGTGGAGTGACCAGCCGGGATAAACAACGGAGCGTTCCTGAACGGGCTGCCATTCTCCATTTTGAAAGAGTTCGAGTACGGCTTGTTTGGGCTCTTTCGGATAGAGAGGAAAGCACTGGGCGGTCAGTTTAAGGACTCCCGCGTGCTGGGTATAGAGGGCGAAAGCCAGTACATCTTCGCGTGGACGTGAACAGATCCATTTGCGAAAACCTTTTTCCCGAGCCGGCTCATCTTGCGGGGAAATCCACCACTGACCGCTTGTTACTTCATCCGCGCCCAAGGCAAGCGAATCCGCAGTCCCAAACGGATGGGGCGCGTAATAATCGACAGTTGCCGATAGCGAGGATAGGAGCAGGGCGCTCATTAGCAGAATGAGACGGGGTAACATTGCGATTCTGGGTTTCATTAATGATTTTATTGGGAAAATTAGTATAGACCGATGCGCGGGTGGCAATTCTGAGGAGGACTCTTTTCTGTTATCCGGTCGGTCTTGAGGAATTATACACGCTGGAAATATGTAGATGGGCGATCTTGTTTCATAACTTTGAGATTGCCTCCGCTTCCGCAGTCGCATCGTAGCGTGGATTCGGGGTACTGGGTATTGGTGCTCCCACACGCTGACGCCAAGCGTCCAGAATATGTTTTAGCTCGGCTGCTTTTTCCGGCAATTCAACGGCTAGGTTGTGGCTTTCTCCCGGGTCTTTAGACAGGTTGTAGAGCTCGATTGCCCCATCTTCGAAATACTCGTGCAGCTTCCATTCTTGGATGCGCACAGCCGAGCCGGGTCGTGTACGAAAAAGAGGATCCCGTGCTTCATCTTTTTTGCCTGCGTAGGCCTGCAAATACACTGGAAAATGCCAGAATTGAGGTACCGGCTCCCAGTCGTCTGCGCCGGTCAGCAAGGGCAGCAAGCTGACCCCGTCCAGATCCAGTGATCGATCCAGTCCGGCAACCTCCAGAAAGGTCGGGTAGAAATCGAGTGCGTTGACCAATTCCTTGTTTCGGCCCGGTTGGATCGTCTCAGGCCAGTGCATGATGAAAGGGACGCGTATGCCACCTTCATAGTATGATCCTTTGCCCGCTCTCCAGGGCGCTTGTCGGTTTATTGCCGCGATTCCCCCATTATCCGAGCAAAAGACAATCAATGTCTTTTCGATTAGGCCGTTTGTATCCAAAGCATCTAAGACAATGCCAATCGCTTCATCCAGTTTTTCTACCATCGATGCATAGGCGGCATTTAATCCGGTATTTTTATAGTGTTGCAGATACTCGGGCACTGCCGTGATCGGGCCGTGCACGAGGTAAGGCGAGAAGTGGATAAACATCGGCTCGTCCCGATACGCTTCAATGAAGCGCTTTGTCTCGGCGGTAAAAATATCGATGCGATGTGTCTTCGGAGGTACCGTATCCGACCACGGTTGCATCGAGCCTTTTATCCATGGCGAATAGTAGTTTCCTCGCGGTCCACCAGTATGATCACCGCCAATGTTGACTTCAAATCCCTCTTTTAGCGGGTCGTGTCCAATATGGTATTTGCCCAAATGAATGGTGCGGTAACCGCCGGCTTGAAGCGCTTCTGCCAAGGTCACTACTTCAGTCGGTAAATAGAATCGGTTCTCTGTGGGAATGATTTTCCGATACTCCGGCTTTCCTCGTGAGGCGCTGTTCACGGTATAGACTCCATGTCTTGGCCCCCACTGCCCACTGTGCACACAGGCGCGACTGGGGGCGCAATTGGCCGCAGGCACATAGCCATTTTCAAAGACCAAACCGTTGGCTGCTAAACGGTCGATATGCGGTGTACGAAATTTTGTCTGCTGGTAGCCTACATCCATTATGCCCATATCGTCGGCATTAATATAAAGAATGTTAGGCGCGGCTAAGACGACCCCTAGCGGCCAAAAAAGGAGCAAACATCTTAAGGACATAAGCGAGAAATTTTCACCCAAGAGGAATAAGCTTTTTAATAAAGGCATAGCCGGGGCGGATTTAATTGGGGGTTCTTCACAGCAGCAGGCCGTATCATGAACGTACATTCTGCTATTGATTCTTCTCGGTAACAAGCCTGCGTAGTACGTCCACAATTCAGCAAACATTTTTGATTTGTGTGCGAACTTCATGACTTCGATGAAATAAGCGCCTGTTAGCAAGGTGTATTTAGATATGTATGCTATATCGTTGGTTTAGATGAGAGAGTAAATGCGGGAGGCCCTTCGACTGAAAAATGGGCTATATCGGCATGTCTGGACCCTGTTTTTTTAAGGAATTCTTCGATGAAATCGTTTCTAAGCGGGGAGGTAATCCAAAGAAAAATCTGCATTCATTTCCTCTTTCGCTGACCAAACGGATCGGTGGATCAGCTTGTGATCAATTGGACTAGCCCTGACCGAGATCATTCCGAAGTCTACCACAGTTGTTTTGCAGAATGTCAGCCTACGACTGTTTTATGTATATATACGTCACTTTTAGTTTTACATGAATTTCTATTTTAACAAGTGAGAGTCTTTTTATCTCAGCAAGATGACCAGCCAAAGGTGGCAAATTCTTTGATATTATAGAGGATAGAAGCCGTTTTTTTGTTTTTTTGCATGAGTCATTTGTTTGATGTAACTTGACAGGCGGACAATATTCAATGCTACTTAAATTATGTCACATTCAGTCATTGGATGTTGTCTTTTTAACCTCAATTAATCCATCACCCCTTATCAGCCTTTTCTCTTAGAGATTTTGCTTAGTTCTTCCCCTTGTACTGTTCAAAATTGAATTTTGTTTTTTTATTATGTCTGGTGTGACGCTGAGTAATTTGTCCAAGACTTATAATCCGGGATCCAAGGATTCATTTCATGCTGTCAAGGGCATCGACTTGGAGATTCGGGATAAGGAATTTATGGTACTGGTCGGGCCATCGGGCTGCGGTAAATCGACGACTCTTCGAATGATTGCCGGACTAGAGGAAGTGAGTAGCGGAGATCTTCGAATAGGTGAGCGGCGGATGAATGATGTGCTGCCGAAGAACCGTGGCATCGCCATGGTTTTTCAAAACTACGCTCTGTATCCTCACATGTCAGTGGCTGATAATATGGCTTTCGGACTCAAGTTGCGTAAGACGCCCAAGTCGGAAATCCAAAACCGTGTTCAAGAGGCAGCAGATATTCTTGGTTTGACTGAGATGCTAGGACGCCGACCAAAAGCCCTTTCAGGAGGACAACGACAGCGGGTCGCGCTCGGTCGTGCGATTGTTCGTAAGCCGGATGTTTTTCTTTTTGATGAGCCGCTCTCAAACCTGGATGCTAAGATGCGTGTGCAGATGCGGGCCGAGATAGCCAAGCTGCACGCACGTCTGAATGCCACAATGATCTATGTGACGCATGATCAGACGGAAGCAATGACCATGGGTGACCGGATTTGCGTGATGAAAGATGGAAAGATCATGCAGGTAGACGAACCTATCCGCATCTACCAAAGCCCGGACAACTTATTTACAGCAGGGTTCATTGGTTTGCCGCAGATGAATTTCTTAAAGGGTGTGGTTGAGGAAGATGCAACAGGGGTACATTTTGTTATTTCTGGTGTGCAGGAATTGCGGGTCAAATTAACTGATCAATTGTCAGGAATCGCGCGCTCCAATCGAGCTGTACCACTTACATTAGGGATCCGGCCGGAGCATTTTGCACTGTGCACAGAGGATGATCCTGCGGCTATTCCCGCTGAGGTTGAAGTGGGTGAGCCCTTGGGAGCAGAAAGTTACATCCATCTGCTATCTAAGAGCGGTGATAAACTCATCGTTCGTTTGTCGGGGATTATTCAATCTGGGGTGGGGCAATTACTCTGCGTCAAACCAGATTTGGAGAATGCTCATTTATTTAATTCAGAGACGGGGCAGAGGCTGTAAGCAAGGTCTCATGGTAACTTATGAAAGAGTCCACGAAGGTATGATTTGCAAATAAGCTAGACTGTATGGCTATTTCTAAAGAATATTTTTGTTTTCCGGATGAAGGGCGTGATCAGCACCTTGCGATGGCTCCGCGCTATGCTTCACCCTTCAGAGAAAAAGGAATTCGAGGTGTCGGTTTACATGATCTGGGTCCGCCTTATGAGATTTGCCGTGTGTCCGCCCCTTGGCATCTGGTTTTAATCACGGTTTCAGGGTCTGCGGAATTTGAATGTCAGGGCAAGAAGGGTGTCATGGAGGCCGGACAGGTATGGGTGGGCCCTCTAGAAACGGCATATCGTTACGCTGCATTGGAGAGATGGGAGTTTATTTCAGCAGCCCTTTTTCAAACGCATGATTTTATCCATCTGGAGGGTGATTACCTTCACCGCAGCCTTTCGCACAGTGCTCTGCCTTTGGTGCAGGCGATCGAAGCTTACCTGCAGGAATCAGCAGCAACAAAGGGGCCCGGTGCGGTTGCGCCGGTTGGTTTGGCGAACTATATCTCTGAAGCAATTATACGTGAGTTGGGATGCGAAGAAGCGGCTGGTGGCAGCCGCCAACGATTACGACTCACTCAGGTATGGGAAGAGGTAAATGCCAATCCCGGAGAGGATTGGAGGTTGCCGGTTCTGGCCAAGCGAATGCATGTTTCCGTTCGCCAGTTTCAACGCATCATGAAAGAGAATTACGACCTCACCGCGGAGGGCCTGTTGATGCGTATTCGAATGGAGCATGCACGCGAGCTGTTGGGGTCTACGGATCTAACCATGATGATGATTGCGGACCGGATTGGTTACCGCTGTGTCTTTGCTTTTTCGAAGAGCTTCAAACGGTATTTTTCGGTACCGCCCGGGACGTACCGAAGAGCTATCAAATCAGGCCTTACGCCGGAAGATGTCGTATGAAAAAGTGCTTCATCTATTTACGAAACTGAATCGTATGCCTAGCTATATGTATATCACTGTCCGATGTGTATGTATCCTCCTGCTTCCTTTTGTAGTGGGAGTGATTTCTCTTGTCGGCAGTGAGGATCTTTCAGCGATATCAATCCGTACAACTGATTTTGCGCCCAGCCCGGATGCTGTTTTCAGTATTCAAGGTAAAGCAGAAATGGCTGTCTACCGCGCCTTTCGGGAGAAATATCCGAATATCTATCCGGAGGGAAATTCCCTTTCCCTAACGTTGGAAGGGCCGGCAGGTGAGGCACCGCTTTTGATGTCAATAGCTGGTCGTACCGCTCCCGATGTTATACATGTGAACTCCAGGCAATCGGGTAGTTACATAGGTCGTAACTTTTTAGTGCCTTTAGATGAGTTTATTAACGCAGAGATAACCAAAGAAGCAGCGATTGCTGCAGGCATTTATGATGAAAATGTCATGTATCGCGATGAGTTGGAAGCACGCGTGCGACCGCAGATTTGGGATGCGGTTTCACGGATAGGTGATGACGGCAAGCGGCATTTCTATTTCTTACCATTCAGTTACTTTGTCCGGGTGATGGCCTGCAATAAGACGGTTTTTCAAGAGGCCGGCTTGGATCCGGACGTGGATTATCCGAAGACGTGGGATGAATTAGCTTCAGTGGCTCAGCAAATTCAGAGCCCGGAGGATGATCGTTACGGAATCATACTGGGGAAAGAGGGTGGTGCCGGTTGGACATCGCTTCCTTTCTTTTTTTCAATGGGCTCCAAAATCGTGGAACGGGATGAGTCGAGCGGTCAATGGGTAGCACGCTTTAATGATGAGGGGGCTATCCGGGCAGCGGATTTCTATACAAAACTAGTGGATGCGCCATGGACGGATGAACGCGGTAATCAACGCTTTGGAGTGGGTCTTAGTGATGAGGCATGGCCAACTTGGGATCGTGGGCGCATCGGAATGGCGCTTCTCTACATTAATGATATTCTGATCAATTTGGATGATCGGATTTCGAGCATGAGTCCGGAAGAGCTCGGTCTGGTGCCTATCCCGGTAGCGCCCTCGGGTAAATCAGTGACCGAATTGCACGTTCGCGGTCTGGGTATATGCGCGACAACAGAAGATCCCGATCGAATGGATGCAGCGTGGAAATTCTTACGTTTTGTCGGTAGCCCGGATGCGGAGGGCGTGATTGTGCGTACTTATGTTGAGAATGGATATGCCAGTTATATTAACCCGGAGAAATTAGCCCAGCATGGTTATTCGGAGTATATACATACGGTACCGAAGCAATGGAAAGATACCCTCGAATTCTCCTTGGAAAATTCATTACCCGAGCCATTTGGTGAAAACTGCCAAGTGTATATCGAGCGCGCCAGCAAACCGTTGCAGACAGCATTTTCCGAGGGTCTGCCGCGAATCGAAGATGAGGCGACGCGATTGTCGCGACTGCAGGAACTGTATGACTCTGCAGTCATGGAGATAAACGAGAAAATGCTTGGACAGGTGCCGCCGGATGTTATGGCTTTCCGGCGTAAGGTTGCCCTGGCAGTGATGCTTCTGGTCGCGCTATCTTTTGCCTTTTTATTTGCTTACATTTGGCGTCTCTTTTCTGGAGGCGGTGCGGAGACAAAGATGGGCTTCCAAGGATGGCTGAAGAAGTACTGGTTGGCCTATGCTTTGTTGGCGCCAGCATTACTGGCAATATTGGTCTTCAATTACTATCCTTTGGTTGTCGGTGCCCGAATGGCATTTTTGGATTATAATGTTATTGGAGATTCCTCCTTTATTGGCGTCGATAACTTTGCCGCTGTACTCTTTGATTCTGTGTTTTGGATATCGCTCCTGCGCACGGCTGAATATGTCTTCTGGAGCATACTTTTAGTGTTTATTCCGCCCATTGTCTTGGCGCTTTTTCTCAGTGAGATTCCGAAAGCCAGCGTGCTCTTTCGCGTCTTGTATTATTTACCCGCACTGGTTTCCGGCCTCATTGTTATGCTCATGTGGAAGATGTTTTTTGACCCTTCCGAGGCGGGGGCGTTGAATCAAGTTCTGGCGGTTCTCGACGTCGGTCCACAGAAGTGGCTACAGGATAAGTCACAGGCGATGGTATCGATTATAATTCCTCTGGCATGGGCCGGAATGGGGCCCGGTTGTTTGATCTATTTGGCTGCGTTGAAAACCGTACCGGAAGATCTTTATGAAGCCGCAGCAATTGATGGTTCCGGCTTTTGGAGCCGGATTTGGCATATCACTTTGCCGACAATTCGGCCTCTGGTTATGATTCAGCTGATCTTTGTTTTGATCGGTGCGTTCCAGTCGGCAGACAATGTTCTGGTGATGACTGCCGGTGGGCCAGATCTGGCAACGCATGTTATTGGTCTGGAGATTTTCTATGGTGCCTATGTTTATTTGCGGTTTGGTGTGGCCATCGCGATAGCCTGGATACTTGGCTTCTTTTTGATCGGGCTGACGATGTTTCAAATGAAACGAATTTCCCGGATGAGCTTCACGACCGCTTCGAGTTGATACTATGCCTGTAATATTGCCATCCGAGAAACGAAAGCTGAGTTCGCGATTGATCTATCTCTTGCTCTATTCGTTGTTGGTACTCGGTTCCCTGAGTATGGTTTATCCGTTCCTTCTGATGACTTCCGGGTCATTCAAGAGCCGTGTAGATGTGCAGGATTTAGATCTTTTGCCACGTTTTCTTTATGAGAAGCCGATACTGTTGAGCAAATATGCGGAAGCGAAGTACAACGAGCGCATTGTCGACTATCGCGATGCCACGGGCACGGCGGCACAAAATTTTCGTTCGATTGAATGGCAGGCAGAGAGTCAACCGCGCTTGCTCTCGGATTGGTATGATTTTCTGGCCAGTGAAGAAATGCCGACAAGCTGGTTTGTCACCGCCTTCGGACCCACACCGGAAGGAAAAATCATACAGCGGAATGAGCGTGCCTTTCGAGGTTATGTTAGTGATCTTTGCCGGAATGATCTGGAGGTCTTTCGAGAAGAATTTAACGAGCCGATAGAAAGTTGGTTCTTTCTTAAATTCCCTCCCGAACAACTGGCGGACCGTAAGTTTCAGTTAAGCGATACGCCATTGATTCAGGCATTTTATGACTTTAAAAAGACTTTGCCCAGAGAGGATCGGATCTACGTTTCCTGCGACGCAGTCTACCAACGTTATTTGAAGCTGACGACAGATGTGTCGACTGATGCACCCTTAGCGCGACGCAGTACGGATGTGGAATGGGAGTCCTTCGTGCGCAACTTCCTGCATTTACAGTTCATTCGAGTGGACCCATCAGAAAGGCCTCGTTGGGCTGCATTTCTCGAATCGAAGTATTCGCAGATTGAGCATTTAAATAAACTTTATGGCCGTGAATATTTGAGTTTTTCCGGTGTTGAAATTCCGGATGACCGGATGACGGCATCCGCTGCATTGACGGATTATCAAATATTCATATCCGACCCGGCTTTATCAGCTACCGAAGCGATTTCTCTGGATACACCGGAGATACGTTGGCGAGACTACCTGAAAAAGAAATACAGTTCGCTCGGTTTGCTTGCCGAGGCACATAATCGCGAGTACGAGTCTTTTGTTACCGTAGGGATGCCGCAGTATGAGGCAGATCTTGCCTTCGTAAAAGATCATGCCGCAGATTTAAGGCGCTATTTTGCGGTCAATAATTACCGCATGGTGGTTGAGTATATCTTGTTTTATGGCAGCGGAATTAAGAATACAGTAATCTATTGTTTGGCAGCGATTGCCCTGGCTCTGCTGGTCAATCCTTTAGCGGCCTACGCCCTATCTCGCTACCAGTTGCCGGGGCAGTTCAAGATCCTCTTGTTTCTAATTGCCACAATGGCTTTCCCGGGGGTGGTTACGATGATTCCGAATTTCCTCTTACTGCGGGATTTGGGCTTATTAAATACATTTGCGGCTCTCTTGTTGCCAACCATGGCAAATGGATACTCGATTTTCCTTTTGAAGGGTTTCTTCGACAGTTTGCCAAAGGAGCTTTTTGAAGCAGCCGAGTTAGATGGGGCGAACGAATGGCAGAAGTTCTGGATGATTACGATGAACCTGTCCAAGCCAATACTTGCTGTGATTGCTCTGGGTGCGTTTAATGGCGCCTACGCCAACTTCATGTATGCGTTTATCTTATGTCAGGATAAAGATATGTGGACGCTCACGGTATGGCTCTACCAATTGCAGCAATTTTCTTCACAGGGGGTAGTATACGCTTCCCTCATGATTGCCGCGATACCAACTTTACTGGTATTTATTCTTTGTCAGAATGTAATCATTCGGGGCATTGTAGTGCCCACGGAAAAATGATTTTTCTGACGACCCCATTCTACCCAACCGTATACTTTATTAGAGAACATACCCATAATGAACTTTTTTAATAACAAGAACATAAAGAGAAATAAAATACTCTTCAGGGTCATTATAGTTAGTGTCTTACTGCATGTTGTTTTCGGATTCATTGCCGGTTTTATAACCATCGCCAGTCACTTGAAGAGTGAAGATACTTCTTTTGAAGTGCCTCCGGTTAGTGAGACGGAGGAGTTGCCCAAAGAAACCAAGGTTCGAATAAGCCCGCCTCAGCCGAAAGATCTGATGCCGCGCGACTTGAAGATACAGCAAATTGGAAACATTACCGTGGATCAGTTAGATGTCGATCTACCTACAATGTCAGATGATTTTACTGTCAGTGGTGGACTGGGCGGATCGGTGAGCGGAAATTTGTTGGGTGGTGCCCGTGGAAATATCGGTCTGGGAGTCTCTGACATCAATGTATTCGGTTTAAAGACTCGTGCGGAAAAAGTCTTGTTCCTAGTCGATACACACCGCCGTATGTTAACCGACGAAAAGGGAGGCTTGAATAGTTATCGTGTGATTAAAGATGAGATCAGTTTCATGGTTTCCAATTTATCTCCGGGTACATTATTTAATGTCATCTTCTATGACCATAGGCGCTTTAAGTTCTTTAAGCCGAAGCTTGTGCCAACTGGAGTTGAGGTGAGTGAAGAATTATCCCGATGGTTTTTGGGAATCAACCGGGATGCTGAGAATATCGGATTAGCGAACATTCCGGGTGTATTCGTCCCAAAACTGGGCACCTTTGAAAAAAATGATATTCAGGAATACTTAGAATGGTGGAATGGCCATAATTATACCGCGTATGTGACTGCAGTCGCTCTCGAGCAGGATGCGGACGCCATATTTATGATTACCGGGCGACACCAGGGCATCGGTAAAATCGTCGCACCCCCAACGGAAAAACAATTGCAGGATTGGGAAAACCAAAAGAACAGTGAGGAATTTAAGCAGCAATTGGCAAAATATGAAGCGGAAGAGCCGGAAATGAGGCGAAAAATTCAACGTGAATTAGAGAAGATAAATGCGGATCGTGCGAAGAAAGGTCAGCCGCCACGAGTACTGAAGGGTGGTAGCAATGACGTTCGTGGAAATGCATCTGAGTTAGGACTGGTCTGGAAAAATCCACACCCGCCGGGTGGGCCGGGACACCGGGATATAAGTCCACTCAAGGTAACTAGGTATTTTAAAGATTTGCTTGAAAGAAGGTACACGGAACGCGGAGTGATGGCCCCATCGGTTAATGTTGTATTATTTCTCGCTGCTGATGAAGTTTTTCTGGATAGTTGGCAGGTACAATTAGATGAATATGCACGTTTTTTTAAGGGAAAGCGTCGTATCATTCGGGGGGAGAGTGAAATTAAGTCCGCAAGGACTTATCAAGATGCCCTCTAATCCGTTTTTCTTTTTCCGACACCCCAATGTATGGCTGAGACGCGCCCAAATATTATCACGATTTTAGTCGATGATATGGGGTTCTCGGATCCCGGTTGTTTTGGAGGTGAAATTGATACACCAAATCTCGATAGGCTGGCGACAAACGGGTTTCGGGCCAGCCAGTTTTATAATACGCCGCGTTGTTGCCCATCAAGGGCTTGCTTGTTAACCGGACTTTACCCGCATGAGGCCGGTGTCGGTATGATGGTATACCGTGATATAGGGGAGGGCTATGAGGGCGGTTTAAACAAAAAATGCGTGACTATTGCAGAGGTGCTTCGGTCTGCAGATTATCAAACAATGCTGTCCGGAAAGTGGCATGTAGGGCACGAGGCTGCGTTCCGTCCGGAAGAACGTGGTTTTGACAAGTTTACCGGAATTTACACGCATGTGGACAGTTATTGGCGCGTTTTGCCGGGCTGTGAGATTTATCGGGACGGGGAGATATTTATTGGATCAGAAGAGACTCCCCGCGATCCCTATGCGCCGGATGAGGAATTTCATACGACTGATTTTTTTACAAATGTCGCGTTGGATTACATCGACCAAGCGAGTCAAGATCCGGAAAGACCGTTTTACCTGCACCTCTGCTATAATGCACCTCATTTCCCGCTAGAAGCACCGGATGATTTGATCGAAAAATATCGTGGCCGTTATGCCGCTGGATGGGATCAGTTGCGGGAAGACAAGTTGGCTCGGATGAAAGAAATGGGCATCCTTCCATCTAGTCAGAAACTGCCGGAAACAAGTGGCTTTGATCAGGATGAACGTGATGGTTTTGATTTTAAGGTATCGGTGGATTCCGGGCATCTTCCGGCATGGGATAGTCTCTCAGATTCTGAGCAGGCGGAGTTGGATTTTCGTCGCGCAATTTATGCGGCTCAGGTTGAGCACATGGACAGGAATATAGGTCGTCTTCTGGAGGATCTCTCCGGCAGAGGCATTTTGGATAATACAATGATTGTATTTATGTCGGATAATGGCTGTTCCGGTGAGCTTGGACCCTACGGGATGAATTGGCCGGAATATAATTCGGCGAATTACAAGGATTGGCGCACGGAAGGTGGCTGGGCAACTGCGCAGGGGCAGTGTTGGGCAAGTCTTTCCAATACCCCATTACGCAAATATAAAATATTTGTGCACGAAGGCGGCATAGCATCGCCATTTATTGTGCATTGGCCATCTGAAATAGCAGAACCGGGTGGCATTTGCTCCGAACAGGTATTTCATATGATAGACATTCTGCCGACGATCTGCGAAGTGGCAGGGGTCGAGATCCCCACTGAATTTGCGGGTCGTCGGATAACGCCGGGGCAGGGAGTCAGTCTGCTGCCGTGGTTGCGTGGAACAGCGGACTCCCCAATTCCCCGAACGCTTTACTGGCAGCACGAGATCAATGCCGCTATTCGCGAGGATAATTGGAAGTTAGTGACATCCGACGACCGTGATCCGAATGCTTGGGAATTGTATGATTTGAGCCGTGATCGCAGTGAAAGTGAGGATCTGCGCGTACGATACCCTGAGAAAGCAGCTGAATTGGAGGCGAAGTGGCGCAAATGGGCAAAAAAATCGAATGTAATTCCCTATCCGGAGTCACGTGATTGCCTACGTCGTATTCAATGGCCACCTCGTTAGCGGTTTGAATTTAGGCTGTCCTCGAGGCAGCGGTATTCTAGCTTTGGTTGTGTGGTTGGATCCGCTTAAATCTTGGCGCAAGTAGACATCTCTTAGGCGTGTTCACCTCTTGTATTTCCGGACGGCTCCAGTTATATTATCGAGCTTACTGTTTTCATCGATCTATATGCATACCTCGCTAAATTTCGCATTATTATCCTTTGTTTTCTTGTCCACTCTGGGATTACTAGACGCTGCAAAAATAGAGTCTCGGATGGGACCACCCTGGACGGATTATAATGAAATGCTGGAGAGAGATATTCAGGGTGATCATTACGGATTTATTGCGGGCAATAAGCTGTACTATGTCGCCGGTTCATTTGGCGCCTACTGGGATGAGTTCTATGAGTCAGAAACGCTTGGTTTTACGCATCCGCTTTTTCGTGATGGTCGGGCCCGAGGAATTGGAATTGTCGATGTTGAGGTCGGTGGGTTAGGGCACGATTCTTGGGGTTGGGAATTTTGGCGCAAAACCCGTGCAGCTTACGGCACATTGATTATTGAGGGTTCGAAGTATCCGGAACCCAAACCAAAAACTTTAAATTGGCGCCCTGATAAAATGGTGGCGACTTACGATGTAGCTGGTGTGCAGCTGCGGGAGGAAAAGTTTATCAGCTTGGATGATGTACTGACCACGGTCATTGTTGCTGATCAGGATGTAGAGATTGTCTTCAACGGAGAAAGTTTTTGGGATTCAAGTAAGGTGCCCACTTTTGACGGTGATCAGATGGAGGGAATCATGTCCCGTAGCTGTGAGTCGATTATAACGTTTGATAAAAAGGCCAACGCGATGCGATTAGTGGAGGCGGGTACGGCAGTTGTGAAGCCTCAGTATGGCAAGTCGGTTACCGTTGGTCGTATGATGTATGATGGCCTGAGTTTTGTCTACACTGCAAGCGTCCCGATGGAGGCGGTCGAACACGATCGCAAAAGCGGAGGTAATCTTAGTTACACTTTCCGCTTGAAGCTACCAGCAGGACAGCCGGTTGCCTTATCGTTAGCGGTTGCTGATGCCTATCCCGATGCGTTGTCACGCGCCAGCAGGGTGGCGAACGAAGCGGCATCTGCCATGGAGGCCAAGTCCACTTGGTTCAACAACCTGCTGAATGAACAAATTCCTTATTTTCGCTGTTCCGATAAAATGACGGTGCAGACGTATTATTATCTGTGGGCGCTAAATTTTATGTATTTTCGCGATATCGGTGAAGGTTGGCTGAAATATCCACATACCCAGACGGCGGTAAATAATTTCATGGGGCTACATCTTTGGGATTCGTGGGCGTACATTCAGGCTGGTTCGTGGGTTGCCGACAAAGAGAAATGGGGCTTTGGTAATACGCTCTCCTGGCAGTTCATGGTTCCGTATAAAAGTCCGGCGAATTGTATGCCGGATAATTTCGGCAAGGGGTGGTATTCTCCAATCGTCCGAATGGTATTTGTCGGAGCGGTTGAGCCTGCCTGGCAGCAGTATCGTCGGTCTGGTGATAAGCAATATCTGGAGGAGGCCTACAACAAGGTATTCAAACCGCTCTATTACGATGGGAATGGCCCGACGCCCAGTTTCGGAACTGAAATAAATGCTATTGATGCGCTTATAAATATGGCAACCGTACTGGGCGAGACGGAGGATATCGAACACTGGAAGGCTTTTCGACCAAACCAAGTGGAGCAGTTTAAGCGCCAATGGTCCGGGCAATGGGAAGGTTTTTATGGAAAACCTTCTCCAGCATGGAAAGACATTTGGGCGCTTTCTGCATTGCAGTGTGTTGAGATGCCAAAGGAATGGGGAAAAACAATGGTCGAAGAGTATGTGCTCGATACAGACAAAGGATTTGCTTCGCCACTGGGCGTAAATACCCGAGCGGCTGACAGTCCCCCTAACGGGATTTTCCGGTGCTCTACGATCAGCAGTTGGCTGGCCATTGATGGTATGTTTCGTCAGGAGCAACCGTTTGCCGGAATTCTCACCACCTTAAACCATACCAAAGCAATGCATCGGGAATATGGGTATCCGGTTGCTCCAGAGGCCTGGGAAGAAAATCATTTGGCCTGGGGGTCCCGCTATTACAACTGGGACCTTGCCCATGTCCTGCCGCTTCTGGAATGGGTTGCCGGTTTGGATTATAATGTTCCGGATAAGACGTTTACATTTGCTCCCCACTTGCCGAGCACATGGGACTATATTCTCACCTACACACCGGTTGTTTTAGATGGGGAGACCCATTGGGTGCGTTCGTTTGTCGAACGAAAGGGCAGCGGAAAAAAAGTCAAAATCCACGCAGATGTGCAGGGCAATCCGATGAAAAAGACGATTATTGCTCCGTATACCGAAGACCGGAATGTTATGCAGTCGAAAGGTCCGGGGGCGCCAATCAAACGTGCAAACTCAATCGCATTTGAAAGCGAAGAATCCGATGCAAAGGTAACCCTTTCGCTGGGTAAGAAGCAAACTGCTTACAAGACTTTGGTCTGGTCAACGCCCCGTACTCGTATCTTCCACGGCTCTGTCAATGTTGGCATTGAAAATTTAGTGCCGGGTACGGTGGTACGCTACACCATGGATGGCAGCGAACCAACGGAGCGTTCTCCTCTTTGGGATGGAAGGGTCGAGGTTGATCGCACCACAACATTCAAGGTGCGCGCGTATGGTAACGATGGTTCCATCTATGAGCCGTATGAGATGCTCTATGAGAAAACGGATTTAGAGCCGTCTGTCAGCAGTGTGGCTCAGTCTAAGCCGGGTGTATTCTATCGGTTTTTTGAATTAGAAGGAAGATCAACGAAACTGCCTGATTTTGAGAAACTGGAACCGACAAGAACCGGCATACTTTCAGGCGATCTATTTGCTGAAGGGAAGGGTCTATCTGAAATTTCGGGGGAACGAAAAGAAGGTTTTGCCCTGCACATGAGCAGTCATTTAAGGGTACCGGAGGATGCGGTATATCACTTTTATCTACATGCGGACGATGGTGCACGGGTCGTCATTGATGGACGTGTAGTGATTGATCTGGATTCCCATTCTTACATGGATGCCTGGGAGGCCAGCGGGAGTATTGGCCTTAAGCAGGGTTTGCATCGTGTTGAAGTCTTTTATTATCAGGACAAGCACCGCACCCGATTAAATTTGAAGTCACGAAAAGGAGATGAGCCTGAATATAAATCTATTTCATCCCAAGATTGGTACTTACTTGATGACTAGCCTTTTAGCGGCCTATTTTCAGAGCATGCTTTTCTGACAAACCTTTTGCGATAACCCCACCCACATTATTCACACTTTTACAGAACTGGAATACATTTTCAAAGATGATCATTTCGAAAAAATCACATAACTATCCGGTGAATCCAATTGCCTTTAGTCAAGTTAAGCTGAGCGATCAGTTTTGGCTGCCGCGCTTGCATGTGCAGAAAAGGGAAACAGTACCTTTTGCTCTGCAAAAAACAGAGCCAGCAGCGGAGAATTTCAGACGTTGCGGTGCTTATCTTCGCGGAGAAGGTGGCGAGCTGCCAATCTCCCACCGGTTCATTTCATCTGATTTGTATAAAGTGATGGAGAGTGCTGCCTACCTGCTGCATCTGGAGCCGGATTCAGTTCTGGAAGCAAGGATGGATGAACTCATCGAATTGATTGGTCAGGCTCAAAAGCAAGACGGCTATCTGTACGTTCCGCACATTTGTAAGGTATCGAATGTGGAGGAGATGGGAGAGGCCCCGTACACGTGGGTTGTTCACAGCCATGAACTCTACAATGTCGGCCACATGTATGAAGGAGCGGTAGCGTATTTCGAAGCCACTGGTAAACGTGCTTGGCTGGATATTGCGGAAAAGAGTGCGCAGCATGTCAATCAGGTCTTCTTCGAAGGCGACTCCAATTACAATGGTGGGAATCCGGTGAATCAGGCGCCGGGACACCAAGAGCCTGAATTGGCGTTATGCCGACTTTATCGTGCTACGGGGAATAAGCTGTATTTAGATATGGCGAAAAAGTTTTTGGATATTCGCGGGGTGACTTATCGCCCAGAGGGCAAAGGGACCATGTCTCCCAGTTATGCACAACAGCACGCTCCGGTAGCTGAGCAGGATACTGCGGTGGGTCATGCGGTACGGGCGGCCTATATGTACGCTGCTATGGCCGACGTCAGTGCACTAACGGGAGACGACTCTTACACCCAGGCCTTGGAGGATGTCTGGAAAAATATAGTGGATAAAAAGATGCATATTACCGGCGGTCTGGG
Source organism: Opitutia bacterium UBA7374 (assembly GCA_002469895.1). Lineage (GTDB taxonomy): Bacteria > Verrucomicrobiota > Verrucomicrobiia > Opitutales > Coraliomargaritaceae > UBA7374. The sequence goes on along the minus strand of DKOA01000043.1, from coordinate 77,645 downwards.
TGCGATTCACGGCATTGAAGGATTCGGAGAAAACTATGATCTTCCCAATCTAGAGGCTTACAATGAAACCTGTGCAGCGATTGCCAATGTGTTTTTCAACCACCGCATGACTCTCCTGCACAAGGATGCGAAATACTTTGATGTAGCAGAGATCTCGCTCTTTAATAATTCTCTGGCGGGGATAAATTTGGAAGGAAACAAGTTTTTCTATGTCAATCCTCTGGAAGCGGATGGTAAGCATCTTTTCAATCATGGATCTGCCGGGCGTTCCCCCTGGTTTGACTGCGCTTGTTGCCCCTCAAATATTGCCCGTATTATGACCCATGTCGGCGGTTATATGTATGGTGTAGAAGAAGACGCGGTGTTTATTCTTTTGTATTCAGGAAACAGTGTGACCATCCCGGTTGGTGGTTCCGATGTTACCATCCATCAGCAAACGGAATATCCTTATGACGGATTGGTCCGCGTCGAAATGGATCTAGTTGGGGTCAGCACATTTAGTGTCAAATTACGCATACCTACATGGGCATTAGGCCAGCAATTTGTGCCCGGAGACCTCTACAGCTTTACTGAGGAGACGCCTCCTGCATGGTCTTTAAAAGTGAATGGTGAGGCGGTTAATGCGATTGTTGAAAAAGGCTTTGTTGCAATCAATCGAACATGGGCCGCAGGTGATGTCATCGAGTTGGATTTGCCGATGCCTGTTCGATACAATACTTGTATAAATGATGTACTGGCCAATCGTGGACGTGCGGCGCTAACCCGAGGCCCGATTGTCCTTTGCGCGGAGGAACCGGATAACGAGGGTGCCGTCCAGCGTTTCTTTCTGCCGGAACTTCCGTCCGAGGCGGAAACCGTAGTCAATCGGATTGAAGACGGGATATTATCGGGAACGCCAATCGTGTCGCTGCCTGTCAGTGAAATTGTGGATGGGGAGTTACAGAAAGGGACGGCACAGTTTATCCCCTACGCCTCTTGGAATAATCGTGGGAATTTATCGATGATCGTCTGGATGCCCAAGTCTGAAGAAATGGCTCGTGCACAGTTAGCCAATGTTTGTTCCGATCCGGCTACCTATGGAGTGATCACAGTTTCTTCTTCTGCGAAGTTTTCCGACCCGGATATGTTGAAAACGGGATTGATCCCCGAGTCCTCGTCGGACGAAGTGGACGACGGCTGGTTCAGTAACGGAGAATCCGGCGAAGAGTGGCTGCAAATGACTTTCAATGAACCACAGTCGATCAATCGTTTGGGAGTTTATTGGGCGAGGCGCGGTTCTGTTGAGTTGCCGCTGTCTTGGCGTATGGAATATCTACTGGATGGAGAATGGCATCCTTTCAAAAAGTATATCACGGATGTCTTTGGGGTATCTCCAGATAAACTGAATACAATCCATCCGGCCGAGGAGCTTACTTGCGACGGGCTGCGCATTCATGTGAATTGCCAGCCGAACAAGCAGATTGGTGTGCTCGGCCTTGAGTTGAATTTAATCTAGCTGAGCAAGATCTGGATCTCGTATTTGATAAATTAATTTAATTTAGAATACTGTTTTTCAAATGTTTAAAAAAAGAGTCAAGTTGGTGAGTCGGATGGCCATTTTCATGACCCTGCTCTTAGTTGCTCTTTTTGTGCTCATTCGTTTCCTCGACCCGTTTCAAGATGATTACTGGTCGGTCATTTTTGATTTCATCGGCAGTTTTCATCCGGTAATTTTACATCTGCCGATAGGATTATGGTTCGGCGTACTGGCTCTGTTTGTCCTGCATTTGTTTCAGCGCGAGCGTGTCCAGGAGTCTCTGGTATTTGGATCAGCGCTGGTCACGCTGGTATTCGCAATCTTCACTTTTGCTGCAGGCTTTGTGCTTTATTTGGGAGGTGGTTATGGATCCGGTTCGATTGCATTCCATATGTACAGTTCTTTGGCCTTTCTCACCGCTCTCATTGCATTTGTCATTGGGTTTGGAGGTGGCTTCGGATCGCTTTATTGTACGCTGACGGCTATTACAACATCGGCAATCCTGCTGATTTCCGGGCATGCCGGTGGCGTCATTACCCATGGTGAACCCTTGGATCGCGCACCCTGGCGTGTGTTTGCTGCGCGTCAGGCTAAAGCAGAAGCGCTCGCCTTGGGAAAAACCGGGGAAGGGCATGTTTTCGCTGACCTGGTTATGCCTATTCTAAACGAAAAGTGCATTGCCTGCCATGGTACGGAAAGGGCTAAGGGTCGTTTACAAATGGATAGTTATATCGATCTCATAAAAGGAGGCTCGAAGGGACTTGCTTACGTGCCCGGTGATTTGTCCGCATCCTTAATGATAACGCGTATGCATTTGCCATTGGAACACTCCGAAAGAATGCCCCCGGCGGAACGTCCTCAGTTGGATGCCGGTGAGTTGGCCTTTTTGGAATGGTGGGTAACGGCGGGTCTGCCCGAAAACCAGTTGGTGCGGGATACAATGATTCCGGAGGAGCATGCATTGTACGTTAACTCTCTGATTGGAAACAGTGAAGAGGCGATGCAAGCGCAGGCCTTGAAAATGCGGAAAAATGCTTTGATGGCAGCCTACGCTGAGATTCAAGCCCAGTTTCCCGGGGTTTTGGTTCAGTCGATTCAGAATGATGCAGTCTTCGAACTGAGTTCATCTTCTATGTTTGGCTACAATGAAGAGGCTGTGCGTGAAGCACTGGCGCCGCTGGCCGAAAGTGTTGTTCGAATTGACTGGAATCGTCGGCCTTTGGATGCGTCTTGGATTCATCTCTTTGCTCAATCCAAAAGCCTACAAGTGCTGAATTTGACCGATTGCGATTTTTCTGCAGATGCACTGTCCGTCTTGCTTGCGAAGAAAAATTCACTCAAAAAAATCAACCTAACAGGGACTGCATTTTCTGACCGACATATCGATCATTTGATTGAAAATTCGGGTATTGAAACAATCGTCCTGACGGATACCGATTTGAGCAAGTCTGGTTTTAGCCGCCTTATTTCAGACCTGCCCGGCACTCAGGTAATAAGTAATTTTTCTCTCTAATCCGCATGCTTCGAAACTGCCACAGTCGTTTAAAGAGTCTTCTTATTTTGCTTGGCCTTGTCGTCTGGAATGTGCCGGCTTCGTCGACCAGCAAAGACGCGGACAGTGCGCTCAAAGCAGAAACAGATCGTCAGGCTTATTGGGCCTATCAGACTCCTGTTCGTCCACCGGTGCCTCTGTTGGAAGACGCGTTTATACGCAATCCGATCGATGCGTTTATTCTAGAAGGCCTTGAGGCCGCCGGACTACGTCCAAATTCGGAAGCGCCAGCCAACCATCTCATACGACGTGTTTATTACGATATGACCGGCCTTCCCCCGACGCACGATGAGGTCGAGACATTCTGTTTGTCAGAAGATCGCGAGATTGCTTGGGAGTCTCTGGTGGATGATTTATTAGTTTCTGAGCGTTTCGGTGAAAAATTGGCCAGTCACTGGTTGGATGTTGTTCGCTACGCGGAGACGAACGCCTTCGAGCGCGATATGATCAAACCCTTCATATGGCGTTACCGTGACTACGTCATTTCTGCTTTCAATGAGAACAAGCCTTATGATCGTTTTGTGCAGGAGCAAATTGCCGGTGATGAACTGCCTGACAGCGATGTGCCGGCCAAGCTGGCTACTGGATTCATGGCATTGATGCAGCGTGATGATGAACCAGCGGATCACAAGCAAGCTCACAATGACATGATCAGTGATATTGTCGACGTTACCGGAGAAGCCTTCTTAGGAACGACGATGGGATGTGCTAAATGTCATGACCACAAGGCCGATCCTATTAAGCAATCGGATTATTATTCGCTGATGTCATTTTTTGATGCGATTAATTTATCTCACCTTAAAACAGCGAACAAGACATGGTATAGTGATGAGGATGCTAGCGCCCGCAAGAACGCCGAGGATGCTGTTTCTGCGGCATGGGCTTCCGTCGACACCGACTTACTTAGTGAATTGCTGCAGGCAGCGAAATCGCCTGAAGCGATGATTCAGATGGGCTATGTAAAGGATCAGGAGAGGGAAACAAGTTGGCAGATTCTTCCTGCATTACCGGAAGATCCTCGATGGACATTCCCAAGTTATGATCCGGTGGATTTCAAGGATGCGTTATCACCATTTTCAACCCCTGATCATGGTATCCATGCGGTCTTTCGAGGAGAGAAGGGCAAACAACCGAAAGAAGAGGTGGACTACTCGCCTCTGACCCACGAAGTAAAACCATTGGTTTTGAGAAAAGAGTTTCGGTTGGTTTCGCTTCCCGAAAAACTCATCTTTTATGCACAGGGACGCCTATTGACTGAAATGGAAATTTATTTCAACGGCGCCCGCGTATATAACGGGCAGGCCACCTTCAGAGGCGGTTATGTCGTCGTTCCTTTTGGCTCAGAGGAGGTGGGCCATCTAACAACCGGAAAAAATGTTATTTCAATAGTTGTTACGCCAAAGGATCCGAAGCATGGATATTGGTTTGATCCGGGGTTGTATTACAGTGCGATCGCTCCTTTACCGATCGATGATCTGGTTGTCTTAAACCCGGGCATCATAGAGGATGTTTATGGCAGAGACTTCCGGGAACGTATCGAACCTTTGATTACCGAGAAGAAGCAGGTTTTTTCGAATCCGGGAAATCGGTACTTTTCTGTTGATGAAAACAATAATACGGCCCCCGGTCGTATCCATTTACGCGGTAACGTACACGCGGAAGGTCCGGAAGTCCCGTTAGCGTTTCCCGGCTTTTTAGACATCGATGATGCCGCTGCAGAGATCCCTACAGAGGAATCGCAAAAAGTGCATTTTACTAAAAACAGAACTACCGGAAGGCGTCTGGCAGTCGCTAAATGGCTGACTCATTCGCAGAACCCACTGACTTCCAGGGTCATGGTCAACCGGCTATGGCAGCACTGTTTTGGGGTCGGTCTGGTGCCCAGCGCAAATGACTTTGGGGTGCTGGGTGAAGGGGTCAGCAATCAGGCACTTCTGGATTGGTTAGCGGTGGAATTCATGGATTCAGGATGGGATATCAAGCATATGCTGCGCCTGATGTTGACGAGTTCGACCTATCGCATGTCCGTACAGCCGCAGGAAGAAGGTTTATCCAATGATCCAAACAATCGACTACATTGGCGTCACAATTCGCGAAGGCTGACTGCTGAAGAAATATGGGATACATTTCTCCTGCTTGCCGGAAAACTGAATCTGGACATGTTTGGGGAATGGGTGCGTCCGAAGATGCCGGAGGCTGTATTAGCGGGTTCTTCACAGCCCAAAAACGTGTGGCGTGAGACTTTTGGAGAAAGTGCGAATCGGCGTGCTGTTTATATTCATGTAAAGCGGTCGATTCAATTGCCCTTGCTGGCTGCTTTCGATGCGCCCCAAAGGGATTCCACCTGTCCAACTCGTTTTGCCACAACAGTGCCGACACAGGCCTTAACTATGTTAAACAGCGAACGGGTAAATCAGATAGCCAAAGAATTTGCCGCCCGGCTAAATACCAACAGCACAAGTATTGAAGCGCAGATTGAAGATGCTTTTAAAATTGCATTGGGTCGTCTGCCCGAGGCCGACGAGAAGGCACTCCTTTCTGAGCTATGCGCCGATTTGAAGGAAGAATATGAAATTCCTCAAACAAGTTTGCTCGCTCGCGTTTGTTTGATTCTCTTAAATCTCAACGAAACCTTGTATTTAGACTAAGGCATACCATGAACCCCCTAAACAAAAACTTTTGTGGGAACACATCGCGTCGTGAGTTTCTTCGCACCGTAGGGGGCGGGTTTACCCATCTCGCCTTGACCGGCATGCTGGCAAAGGAAGGAATCTTTGGAAACCCTTTAGAGGCCGGGACTGCCGGGCTCAATCCTCTCTTGCCCCGCCCGAAGCATTTTCCGGTCAAAGCCCGCAGTGTGATCTTCCTTTTCATGTACGGTGGCCCCAGCCATATCGATACATTTGATTACAAGCCAACGATGTATGGCATGGATGGCAAAACCGTCGAGGTGAAGACATTTGGTCGTGGAGGAAAAAAGAACGAAGGTCGGATTGTCGAGCCTCGCTGGAAGTTTAAGCCTTATGGGGAGTGCGGGAAATATGTTTCTGATCTGTTCCCTCATGTCGGTGAATGTGTCGATGATATTGCCTTCCTGCACTCAATGCAGGCGGATTCACCAATTCACGGCTCAGCTATGTTGATGATGAATTCCGGTTCATTGATCAGCGGTAAACCAACGCTCGGCAGCTGGATTAATTATGGTTTGGGCACGGTAAATCAAAATCTGCCCGGTTACGTCGTCATGCTGGACAAGACGGGAGGCCCGATTTCCGGAGCCAAGAACTGGACATCCGGTTACATGCCGGCGAGTTATCAGGGGACTGTCTTTCGTTCCAAGGGAGAGCCCATTCTGGATTTGCGACATGTCGACGAAATGAGCCGCGCCGAGCAGTATCGAATTATCCAGTCATTGAACCACCTCAATGAGGGGCACTTGGAGAGCCGCGTGGATAATTCCAATTTGAAGGCGCGTATAGCCAGTTATGAATTGGCTTATAAGATGCAATCAACCGCGCCGGAGGCCATTGATTTGGGTCGTGAGAGTGACGAAACCAAGGCATTGTATGGAGCAGATGAAGAACCGACTCGTGAGTTTGGCGAAAAATGCTTATTGGCCCGTCGTCTGGTGGAGCGAGGCGTTCGCTTTATCCAAATTTACTCGGGTGGTGCTCATGGTGATCATAATTGGGACGCACACGGTGACTTGGAGTTAAACCACAACAAACATGCAGGCAATACGGATAAGCCAATCGCCGGCCTGCTCAAGGATTTGAAAAGACGGGGCTTACTCGATGAAACGATTGTTGTCTGGGGTGGCGAGTTTGGTCGCCAGCCAACGGCGGAATACGCGGTTGGTAGCGGGCGCGATCACAATTCCAGTGGTTTCACCATGTGGCTTGCCGGGGGTGGCATCAAAGGGGGCGTTAGTGTCGGTCAGACGGATGATCTGGGCTCTACTGCAGTAGAACGTCCGCTCGAAGTTAAACACCTGCACGCGACTATTCTAAAACAGATGGGTATGGATCCAAACTACCTGTCTTATTTCCACTCTGGTCTGGATGAAAAGTTAGTAGGCGTAGAGGGTGCAGAGCCGATCCATGAGATTATTGCCTAACATGAGATCGGGTATGTGCTGATGAAAGATCGAATTGTATTAATTACCGGTGCGACGCGTGGTCTGGGCATTGCCATAGCAGAGCTTTTTGCGCAGGCGGGAGCGCGTGTTGCGATGAATTATGCACACGATGATACAGCGGCAAAGAAAGCCAAAGAACAGGTTTCCGCTTGCGGAACGGCAGAGCTATTTAAAGCAGATGCACTTTCAGAAAACGGGGTTGATGCATTGGTTGAGGATGTGACCGATCGCTGGGGTGCAATAGATACTTTAGTTCTGAATGCGACCCCGGCACAATATGAGAAATCGATTGAAGATTATTCGGAGGCCGACTTTGCATCGATGTTTCGCGCTTTTGTCATGAGCCCGCATTATCTGACCCGTGCGGTGACTCCGGGTATGAAAGCAAAGCAGTTTGGGCGCATTATTCATGTTACCAGTGAAGTCTTTCAATGTGCCTCTTCTCCATTTTCTGCATATGTCGCCGGGAAGGGTGGGCAAATGGGCTATCTACGCAGTACTGCGATGGAACTTGCTTCCTTTGGGATCACAGTTAACGCAGTGGCCCCCGGTTGGATTCCGGTAGAGCGGCATGAATCAGTCGCTCCGGAGCAAAAAGAAAAGTACCTGGAAACCATACCGCTTGGCCGTTGGGGCACACGTGAAGATGTAGCGCATGCTGTCCGGTTTTTTGCGGACCAAGATGCTGGATTCTTAACCGGCCAATCGTTGTCCGTTAATGGTGGGCGCACCCTCTTCTAGCACATTGATTTTGTTCGTCCTGTTCCATCCGGAAAGAGTTAGCTCAACCCTCTTTGTCGCTATCTGACAGCCCCTATTCGCCCGCTGACATTCTTGCTTTTCCAATTCCTTTTTTTGCTCGTTTAATTGGTGCTTAAGGCGACTTATGGGTTGTGCTGCGCTTGTCCTTTATGCTCTACTTTAATTCGTTTTCTCGGTTCATATCCCCCCCAGTACTACACCCCTCTATGAAAAATATTCTCTTGTTGCTAAGCGTCTGCTGCCTCACGAAATTCTCTTTTGCTGCGCCCAATTTTATTGTCGTTTACATGGACGATTTAGGTTGGGCCGACACTTCGGTGGAAATGGTTCGTGACCAGTCAGAGACACGCAGCGATTTTTACGAGACGCCCAATTTGGAGCAATTGGCGGAAGAGGGGATGGTCTTTTCAGATGCCTATGCGCCGGCTCCGGTATGCACGCCCTCACGGAATTCTATTTTGCACGGGATGACACCGGCGAGAATGTTAAATACGACATTGAATACGACTTTTTCGAAGGAAAATTACCGTGGTCTGATTACTATTCCACAAGCGATCAAACGAGCCAATCCGGAATATGTAACAGCACATTACGGGAAGTGGCACATTGGATCCATCTCTCCGGAAAAGGCCGGCTATGATGTGACTGAAAACATGAAAGGTACGGGTAACGGAGAAGGTGACTTCATGGATGACATGAAGACGTTTTTGCCGGAAGAGGATCCCAAGCGAATTTTTTCGCTGACCGAGATGAGTAAAAAATTTATGACTGAACAAGTCGAGGCGGATCGTCCTTTCTACCTCCAGCTGTCTCATTATTCAGTTCATATTTGGCATGATTCTTTAAAAGAAACACGGGCGAAGTATCGCGCTTTGCCTCGTCCGGAAAAGGCGACGGATGAAGACTATTTGCCTGAGGATGAAATTTCTGAAAGTGCCTTTAAGCACAACTGGTTGTTGAACTATGCGGCCATGGTTGACGATACAGATCGTGCGTTTGGCGATCTGTTAGCTCATTTGGATACCTTGGGAATCAGGGAGAATACTTATGTTATCTTTACTTCTGATAATGGGGGCGGGCTTCGGGGAAACAAGCCTCTCCGCGGGGCCAAGGCAGATCTGACTGAAGGGGGAATTCGCGTGCCCTTTATTGTGCGGGGTCCGGGGATTCCGAAGAACAGTTACTGCGCTACGCCAACTGCTGGTTGGGACTTATTGCCAACGCTTTATGACTTGGCGGGAGGTATAAAGCGCCTGCCCAAGGAGTTAGACGGAGTGAGTCTGGCATCCGCATTTGTCAAAGGAGATGCGGCTAAGCTTCGCCGTTCTGGAGATGGGGCGCTGGTATTTCATTTCCCCTGGTATAACGGGGAGCCGGAATCATGCATTCGTCGTGGGGAATATAAATTACTGAAGAATTTGGACACGCGTGAAAGTGCTTTGTATAACGTTGTCGATGATCTTTCAGAGTCGAATGATCTCTCGGAGATTTATCCGGAGATAGCGGCTTCTCTGGAAGACCAATTGAGTGATTACCTGAGTGAAGTCGGCGCAGAAAAAGTAAATCAGTTGAGAGAGATTTTCCTGAAGAATCTTGCTAATTGGATTCCCCAGGGTGAGAGCAAGGCGGAGACTCTTCGGAAGCAGGCGGCCACCGGCGATGCCGCAGCGGCGAAGCAGCTTCAGCGGTTGGAGAAGCATATCGAGTGGATGAAGGAACAGATCATCTTCACCAAAGAGCGGATGGCTCTGCATCCGGCAATTTAGCGGAATAAATAGAGCAAGCCGATTAGAGATATGAATTATCGCGTTTTAGGTAGTACAGGTCTTCCCTTAAGTGAGTTGTCTTTTGGCTCATGGCGTACGTTTGGTGAATCGATCACAGAGGATCTCGCCAGTGATTTGATGTCGATCGCCTACGAGTCGGGGATTAATTTTTTTGATAATGCTGAAGCCTATGCGACCGGTGAATCCGAGCGTGTAATGGGGCGTATTTTAAAGGCTATGGATTGGCCGCGCGATACCTGGTGTGTATCCAGTAAAGTATTCTGGGGCGGCACCCACCCCTCGAGGCCACCCATGGGGAGTCGGACATCAAAGGGTTTGTTCAGGAAGCATGTTATTGAAGCATGCGATGCTGCTTTAAGACGACTGCAGGTGGATTATCTGGACTTATATTTCTGCCATCGTCCGGACTTAAATACGCCGATTCGGGAAACGGTTTCGGCCATGTCCGATCTCGTCCGTCAGGGCAAGATTCTCTACTGGGGAACGAGCGAGTGGACGTCACGAGATATAGCCCTGGCGCATGCTTTTGCGGCAAAGGAGAACCTGATTGCCCCAGTTATGGAGCAACCACAGTATAACCTCTACGAACGTCAGCGTGTAGAAGTGGATTATTCGAGGCTCTATCAGGAGGTTGGCCTGGGAACCACGATCTGGTCGCCTTTAGCTCGTGGAAAGCTGGTCGGGCACTTTTTGGAGAAAAAAGGGGATGCTTACTCGATCAGTGATTCCGGGAAAGTTTGGTTACAGGAGGTATATCCGGAAGGTGGGTATGAATCGGTCATTGATCAGGTTATCTCCATGTCGAAACTAGCTGGAGAGCTCGACATTACGCCTGCCCGCTTAGCTTTGGCCTGGGTCTTGAAAAATCCGAATGTAACGACAGCGATACTCGGCGCTTCCAGTGTTTCGCATTTGCAGGAAAACCTGCGGGCCACAACCGATACGGCCTTGTTGACCGGTGAGGTGATGGAAAAAATAGAAGACATTTTCCAAACCAAACCAGAGCCAGAAGAAGTCTTCTGATTACTTTTAGCCTACGATGAGGAAGTTTTAATTGATGAAAAATAATGGTATTGGTCGGCGTAGATTTCTTCAAAAAGGCGCTGGGTTTTGTCTTGGAGCCTCCTCCGCTCCGATGATTTTGAGTGCTCAGGTGCTTGGATTAAACGGTCGTATTGGTCCCAATAGCCGGATTCAAATTGGCTACGTTGGTTTAGGCAACCAGATGAACGCACATTACGGGATGGCCGGTCTATCGCAAGTCGAAGCTATTTGGGCCTGTGATGTTAATCCGGTTGCGCGCATCCGCGGGCTAAAGGAATTACAAAACCGCGGGGCCAAGGATTGTCAGCTGACCAACTACTTTGAAGATGTTGTGCAGGATTCTTCTGTCGATGCGGTTGTCGTCTCTACTCCGGATCACTGGCATGCCGCTATTTCAATTTCAGCGATGGCTCATGGGAAGGACGTATATGTGGAGAAGCCAATGACTTTGACGATTGAGGAAGGCAAGGCTATGGTCGAAAGTTGTCAGCGCCATGGCAGTGTTCTTCAGGTGGGCGCTCAGCAACGCTCCAGTAGTACTTTCCGGCGGGCTGCTGAACTGGTGGCAAACGGATACATTGGCCAAGTGACCGAGGTCCGCGTGGCTCTAGGAAGCTTTCCTCCACCCGTGCTGGATGCCCCTGAAGCGATTCCTGAGGGCTTTGACTATGACCGATGGTTGGGCCCCGCTCCTGTTGAGCCCTATTCTCGCGGCCGAGTGAGTGGTAGTTATGGGGGAGGCTGGCGACGTTTCTGGGATTATGGATCCCGAAAAAATGGGGACTGGGGAGCCCATCATTATGATATTGTTCAGTGGGCACTAGGTCGTGATGACTCTGGCCCCGTCTCCTTTTTCCCGAAAGGATGGGAGGGGGCGGAGCGCTCTTATTTTGTTTATGAGGATGGGGTACGAGTGGTTCGTGATCACCCTGACCGGAAAGGATATCAGATTCGATTTATCGGCACAGAGGGAGAGGTCTGTGTCTCTCGTGGTGGGGAAATCGAGACAACGCCTTCTTTTATGGCGAATCGGCCACTTAGGCCCGGGGATCAGCGCCTGTATGTATCGAAGAATCATAAAACGAATTGGTTGGACTGTATCCAGACGCGTAAACAGCCGATCAGTAACGTGGAGATAGGTCACCGTACAGCAACCATATGCCATCTGGCGGAAATAGCGGATCGTCTCCAGCGTCCCATCCGGTGGGATCCGGTTTCTCAGCAAATTGTTGGCGATGAGCACGCGCGACGGTGGCAGGATCGTCCCAGAAGGGCAGGTTATACACTCCCCGTATAAAACTTTGTTTTTTTTTAAAATGTTTCTTCCACTACCGAGATTGTTTTTTATTGCGCCGTTGTTTTTGGCTTTGTCACTCAGTGGTCAAAGTCTGGAGGCATTGATCCAGCAGCTGGACACCAAATCCTACGCAGATGCGTATGCGCTGCGCGTAGAGATCCTGAAAACTTTCGCCAGTACGTTTGGTGATTCCGATGCGCCGACCGTAGAAGCGCTTGAGCAGATTGTCATCGAGCAACTTCCGGAAGTCAGTAACCCAAAAGCCAAAATCTACCTATTGCGAGTCTTACAATGGTTCGGAAGCGAAGCCTCGGTTCCTGTCTTGGCTGTCTACTTGAAAAGTACGAATAAGGATCTGCAGGAAACTGCGCGCCGTGCACTGATGGCAAATCCGTCTGATCAGGCGGCTCATATATTAGCACAGTCGCTCTTCCAGGCAACGGATCTGAATAAGGGTCCTTTTCTTGATGCCTTTGTCTATCGTGACGATAAGCGTTCGATTAAAGCCATAGAGGCGTATATGCAGTCGGACACGCCCGGCTTGGTTGCCGAGGCCACGCAAGCACTTATCCAATTGGGTGAGGAGGATGCCATGGATTGGGTAGTCGATGCCTATAAGCGCTCAGGGGCCGAGAATAAAAACCTTTTGCAACGCGCCCAAGTTCTACTCGGTGCTGATGCGGGAACCTGCGAGCGCCTGATCCGTGAGGGCGTTGATAGTGGAGTTGTCATGGCTGCCTACCGTCGTTTGTTAAGCTTGGATCAATCGGCGGCAGAAGAGATGCTGCAACTCTTTCTCGCGGAACCCGGCAGTCATTTACGCAGTAAGCTGCTACGAGTCTCATTTGAGAGTGAATCACTTCGGGACATTTGTATTGCCCACTTGGCGAATAGTTCTGCCGCAGATCAGAAACTGATCCTTCAGGCCATTACTGAACATGCCTTGTCAGCGTATGAAGACGCCGTCCTTTCACTACTCGCGGTATCGGATAAAGAGGTGAAAAGAGAAGCCATCCGCACATTGGGTGTGGTCGGAGGTGTGGCCAGTTACGACTCCCTCTTTACTTTATTTATGGAGGATGCCGACAAGGATGCTGAAGAGGCTCTTGCCATGTTAACTTTACTCAGCCTAAACGAGCGCTTGTTTCAATTGCTGGAGCACGGAGAAGATCCGGACAAACGAACTGCCGCTGTGCGCTTGCTTGCCCGGCGGAATGCCCAGGGTGCGGCGGAGATATTTACGCAAAGGATTCAGCCCGGATCATCGGAAGTCCTTCGCAGGGAGTGCATCCGGGCGCTTGAATCATTGGGCACACTGCAGACTTGTCAGACGTTTGCCGGATTTATCATTGAGGAGGATCCGTTGAAGCGTGATGTCCAGAGAAGTCTCAAGCGACTGTGTCTGAATTATGGGGATCCGGACCTTCTATGGGCGGAAGTTTTTATGCCGGCGCTCAATGCCGCCCCCAGCGATGATTTGCGTAGAGATCTGCTGGCGATTGCTGACGGGGTAGCCGGTGAGGCGCTCCTATCCTACATCAGGAAGCAAATTGAGGATAAAGATTCGAGCTTACGGTCTGCTTCGATGAAAATACTCTCTCGTTGGCCTGACTTGTACGCCGGCGAATTATGGATCCAAGTTGCCACGGATCCGGAAGCGAGTCCGAGTGACTTGACGGCAGCGCAGGCCGGTCTGACCCGCATAGTGAAAAACAAGAAGGTCATCGGGTGGGAAAAGCTTAAGCTGGAATTGATCGTGAAGGCATTGAAGAGTGCTCCTAATGATACGTTTAAGAGGGCAATGATTACCTGCTATCTGGAACCTAGCAGTTACATCCAGCATTACCTGCACGACGCATTCCAGCCCTATTTGAATGATCCGGTTGTTGCTCAGGAAGTGGCCGCAGTGCTGGCAACCATTCCGGAATTAAAAGAACGCAGGAAACTTTAACTTTCACTCGTGCTCAAGCACGCACTACCGCCCCCAGAATATGATGCGAATATCCCGAACTATACAAAAATGCATTGTACACATTTTATTGCTTAGCAGCCTTTTTCCGGCAGCTCTCCTCGCTGGCGAGAAGCCGCCGGCCTATAATTATTGTGAACGGTTGGAACAGGCGGTGCAGGGTCGTAAGCACGGATTTATGGCTGGCAATATTACCTATTATATCGGTGGATTTATGCCCAGTTGGAACCGCGGTCAGGAAGAGACGATTGGGCTGACGCACCCCTTTCATCATGACTTGCGTAGTCGAGGTATCGGCCTCGTCGAAAGTTCAATAGAAGGGACTGAACACACTGGTGTCGGTAATGATTACAGTGGATGGGAATTTTATAAAGATACCCGGGTTCTTTACGGTAGTGTCATCATCAATGGCGAAACCTTTAAAAATCCGGTGCCCCAAAGCATGCAGTGGCGCCCCGACAAAATGATCTGTCAGTATGCAGTTGGGGGAGTGACGATTTATGAAGAAAAGTTCATTGCCCCAAATGACGCAGCTGCCAGCGTTATCCGCTCCACAGAGCCGGTAACTCTGGAGTTTTCAGGGCATAGCTTCTATCACCGAAAGAGTGTTCGTTCGACGGCCACAGCTCGCTATGACCGGTCGAGTAATGCTCTGGTTATTCGTGAAGGCGGCACCGTAGAATCACGACCCGATCCGAATGCCCCGGCGAGGGAAGGCCCTTGTGTTTACGAAGGTATGTCTACGGTTCTCAGCGCCTCACGTAGTTTCGCAAAGTCGCACACCATTCGTAGAGATGATCGGAACGTGGTACAGTACACATTATCTGTGCCCTGTGACGATCAGGGAACCACGGTTGTTTGGGCGATGAATGACAGTCGTCGTCAGGCTCTAAAGGATGCCAGTGATCTGCTCCGGCATACCGAGTCTGCATTGCTCGCAAAAACCAGGGAAATGAATCGTCAATTGAATGAAGAGGTTCCGTACTTCCGCTGTTCAGAGGCTAAGTTCGTCGATATTTATTACTATCTATGGTCAATCTACCTGATGTATTATATTGACGTCCAAAAGGGCTGGGAAATGGAAAATCACACCCAGACAGCGGTGAATAATTTTCTTGGTATGCACCGTTATGATGCAACTTTTCAAATCAAGGTAGGGGCATGGACGCAGGACAAAGCCCGATATGCGTATGGTAACGTGCTGACCTGGAAGCATCTGACTAAGAATGATCGTTACCGACAATTGGGAAATGGTTCTCGATTGATCTCGGATAATAAGGGAATTTCCTGGCACAGTGGAGCCTACGGTGGCGAAACTCCGGAACATGTTTTGGGTGCGTGGCAAATTTACCAGCACACCGGCGATGTAGCGTTTCTCAAGGACTGCTATGAGGATCATTTTAAGAAGTTATTTTATCAAAGAATCGGCGGTTTTGCTATGAACACGGATCAAGTTGCCGAGACTTTGGTGCAAATTGCATCACTTACGGGCAATCATGCGGACGTTCCTCATTGGGAGAGCTTTGTGCGTGATCCGGAAGTAATACGGCGGGATTATGATCGTCGATGGGAGGCAAATGGAGTCGAAAATTTCTTTGGAGCGGCAGCCAATGGGATGTACATGACAAATAGTTTTTGGTGTATGCGTTCACCCTATTTCCCCAGAGAATATGCAGAGCGCTTTGTCGAACACTGGGCACTGGACAAAGAAAAGGGCTATTACGGGGTCTTCTTCCCCCTGGCTATGGCGAAGCAGTCTATGCAAACCTTTGCTACGCCGGTTGATCACTCTTTCGGTTATACTCCGGATACAGCATATTTTACCATCGATGGCATGTTTCAGCAGGGATTGGATGTCGCACCGGAACTGGCGGTCAATCATTTGGAAAATTATAATTATCGGGAGGCGTGGGGGATTCCCGTGGCGCCGGAAGCATATAAGCGGAATCTCGATTTATTTGGTGATCAATATTCGAATTTTAACGCTGGCAAGATCTTGTTTTATCTCGAGGGCTTTGGCGGTCTGCGATATTCCATACCTGAGAATCAATTAACGATTCGTCCGGCCATGCCGACAACCTGGGACTGGATGGAGATCCGACTGCCGATCAAGGGTCAATGGACGAAGATTCGCTACTCGGCCGAATCAGTCGAGGTCAGCGGTTGTCCGTTGGATGTGGTTCTGCCCGAAGCAGCGTCGGAGAATTAAGATGCACTTTGGGAACAACGATGCCACCGCTTAGCTATATGAAAGATAAGATCACTGTAGTTGAAGACGTCCTTCAGCCGTTTCAATGCGCTGGGGTTACGTTGTTGCCGAGCCGGATCGCTGATCAGGTAGCATCGGTAAAAGCATATTACATGGGCCTGCATCCCAATGATATTTTGCGGGGCTTTCGTGCCCGCAAGGGAGACTGGGCCCCGGGTAAGGAACTGGGTGGTGCTTACAGTGAAAGCGGGCTTTGCTTTGGTCAGTGGCTTAGCGGTTTTGCCAGACTCTACAAATCAACCGGTGATCCGCAGGTCGGTGAGCGCGCTCTTTATTTGATGCGAGAGTGGGCCAAGACAATTGATCAAGACGGGTACTTTGGTTACACCGATCGCGGAGGCGATAATCAGTACCTCTTTGATAAGTATGTCTGCGGACTGGTCGACATTTACGAGTTCATGGAGTGCGCTGAGGCTCTTGAAGTATTAGCGCGGATTACAGGGTATATGGAGAGAAAGTGTTTCGATGGTGAAACTACAGACAGAAATCATGAATGGTACACACTGCCGGAAAACCTTTACCGCGCATATTTGCTCACCGGGGATAAACGATACTTCGATTTTGCCAAACGCTTTGAGTACACCGAGTACTGGGATGCTTTCGCCAATGAGGAAGATCCATTCGGCATTTTACCGCCACCGGAGAAACGCGAAGGCTTTCATGCCTACAGTCATGTCAACACTTTCAGTTCGGCTGCGATGGCCTATGCCGCTACGGGAGAGAGAAAATACCTCGATACGGTGGTCAACGCCTACAATTGGCTGAAGGAGACACAGTTGTATGCTACCGGAGGTTACGGTCCGGAAGAAAATCTGGTGGTTCCCGATGGTCTTCCCGATTCTTTGATCGATATTAAGCGTAACCATTCGGATGTGGATCTGCGGTTTCACTTCGAGACATCCTGTGGGTCATGGGCAGCCTTTAAGATGGCAAAGTACCTTATGCGGTTCACCGGTCAGGCGCATTATGGAGATTGGATCGAGCGTCTAATGTATAATGGAGTCGGTGCCTTGAGCCCGATGAATGAGTACGGCATGATCCAATACGGCTCCAATTACAGTGTCTTTGGTGCCCAAAAAATGCGGAGCACAGTCTGGTTCTGCTGTCAGGGCTCACTCCTCCAAAACATCGGAGATTATTCCAGCCTGATCTTTTTCAAAGATGAAGAAAATTTGTACGTTAATCTTTTTTTACCGGCGAAAGTTCACTGGAAACATTCCCAGGGAGAGGTTATTGTTGAGCAGGAAACTTCATTCCCGGAAGAGAGTACCGTCCGGCTGAAAATACAGTGTGCATCGAGCCAATATTTTGGGTTACGCTTCCGCGTGCCGGGGTGGAGTAACGGGGTTGTTCAGGTGCAGATAAACGGAGAGGCTTACTCGGTCGATACGGTCGCAGGCCAATGGGCCACGTTACAAAGGAATTGGGATACAACTAGTGTGGTTGAATTACAGTTTGATATGTCGATTCGCGGCGAACCATTAACCAGCTATTTATCACCTGTTGCTGTTCTCAGTGGGCCGGTCGTCTTGGCCAAGGCCAGTGTGCGATCAGGTCACCATGGAGGCATACCGGTCGAAAGTGCCTTACGCTACCCCGCAGACTGGTTGGATATTGAATCAGAAGTTAGGCTCAATCGCTTTCGGCAATTACATTATGATCAGGAATTACGGCCCCTGTATGACATTAGGAGGGGAGAATTTTATCAGCTGTATCATACACGTCATGGTGAAGAGTCATTGTGCGCGGACAGTTTTGAATATTCCGGTGATTGGAAAACGAACAGTTTTTGCCGGTACACTGCTTCCGCCAATGCTACCTGCGAAATAAAATTTGAAGGGGCGGCCATTTGCCTCGAAGGTATTCGTGGGGAAGACGGGGGCATGGCCGATATTTACATAGACAGTGAACACAAGGATACAATGGATCAATTTGCATACACGCGTGCGAGAATGCCCCGCTATGATCAGTCATCGGTGCCTTTCAGATGGTCGATCGATGGTCTCTCAATGGGAGAGCATACGGTAAGGATCGTCGCGAAAGGGCAGAAAGGTGACCGTGCTACTGGCAGTATTATTCGGTTATCCGGTGCTAAAGTGTATAAGTTGCGGAAATATTAAGATTAAAATCTATGTCGTAATGCAGCATAGATTGTTCGGTTTGAGACATTGTCAGAAATGTAAATTTTTGTTACATTTTAATTGTTAACCTTCAGCTTTACATTTGTTAAAGCGCTAACCCCAAAAACTACCATGACCCTACACAATAAATTAAAGTACTTTCTTGGCTTGGCTATGTCATTGTCCTTGCTTACGAATACTTATGCGCAAGTCGATACATGGACTTGGAATACTTCTTCAACAGATTCTGGTGTTTCTGTTCAAGGAGATAACGTTGTTGTTGAAGCTGATTATGTAACAGCCACTCACATTAAAGACACTTCAGTACCTAAGTTATGGCGAGGCACAGGATCTGCAAACGCCGGCGATTTTATACTTAGGGCAAAATACTATGTCGAAAATCTCCATGATACGAACACTGGGGCTGATATGAAGGTTTCATTCGGTGGTACCACTGGACGCTTGGAGTTTGTACACAACACAAGTGGATCTTTCCGTTGTTGGCACAGCGGAGGGACTGGCAATAACTATAACCTCTTTAACTTAGGGGGCGATGCAAGACCATCAACAACTGATGGGTATATGATGGAACTTATTGTTTCTTTCGATAGCGACAGTTCAACTATTACAATCGAGTACTCAGTCGATGATGCTGAACCAGTTCTAGCCTTCAGAGGCGCGACTACGGATAGTCAAGACGCCGGTGTTGTCGCAGGCACCAAAGGGCAGAATGGATTTGGTGATGATATAATTACTGGCTGGGCAAAATTCGAACTATTCCAGTATGGTGACACTCAGCGCGATGCGGCAAACGGTGGCGATCTAACGCAGAGACCCGAGGTTCAGTTTTATTCATATAGCTTAGAGCCAGCAGATCTGGTTTACGGAGGTGTTCCATACGTTGCGCCTGCTGACCCTTGGTTGATTACAGATCCTGCCGATGCAGCAGTTATCGAATTTTCTGAAGATTTCACAGCTGCATACGCTGACGAAAATGGTGATGTAAATTCTGATATTACTTACACTATGTCTGGTAACTACACACAAGATGCTGTTGCTGGAGAAATGAAGCTCACAGATCTACATAATAGTACTACTGCAGATACTGCTGGAATTACATTCACTGAATTTCCCGCTGGCACGACAGAGCCGAAGTGGTTTCAACCAATACAAGTTACTGAAATAATTAGTACTCCGCTTGTTATGGGCACTGGTGATAACCCGGATACTACAGGTCCAGTTCAAGTTGAAGGAGTTGATTATGTCATTGAAGATATCGACATTTCTACTGGTACGGTAACCATTGGCGAAGGTGATGCAGCTGTAACATATGTAGTTCCCGATAATGCGGTTGCTGGTGATCCACTAGAAGCTGTCGAATCAGCAGATCATGAGTATGTATCTCAAGCTGAAGTGCGTACTGAATATATTGGTGATTTCAAGTATTCCATCACCTATCGCTTAGACGAACATCGTGATCCACAGTCTGGAACTGATGTTAAAATATCTATTTTTGGTAACGATGGATTCTTACAGTTAGTTCATAATAGCTTTGGTGATGTGCGCCTATGGCATGCAAATAGTGGTATGGGTATTAATGGTAACATTGTACCAAATACCAGAATTGATGCCTTTGTGGACGGTGCAGTAATCACTTGGAATATATATTACCAAGTTGATTATGATGTCATTGGCGTAGAGTACAGCGTAGATGGAGGTACTCCAGTCGCCTACTTTGGTGGTGCAGGTAATGGTGGTATGATTGGGGATGTTATTTCCAATTTTGCAGAACTTAGTCTGTTCAAGTGGGGAAGTAATCCAATAGAAGCTCTCCCTGAAATTACAATTATTTCTGCTTCATTAGGGGCCACTCTAGATACTACTGACACTGACGGTGATGGACTAACTGATATTGATGAACTAACCATCGGTACTGATCCAAATCTAGAAGATTCTGATGGCGATTCTCTTGGAGACCTTGCTGAAATTGATATAATTGGTTCTGATCCAACAGTTGCCGATACCGCATTAATTGAATATCTCGAAGGAGTTATCGGTGGCGGTGGTACTGATCCTGTCGCAGTTCCAGAGGGTTCAGTTTCACTTTCTGCTAATGGAGACAATTTTGATTTGGTTTTCTCAATCAAAGAGTCATCAGATTTGACCACATTCTCAACTATGGATATTACTGATAGCAACGTGACTGTAGACACTGCAAGCGATACAGTTACTATTTCAATCGATGGTTCATCTGATAAAGCATTCTTTAGAACTAGTGCTCAGTAATTTAGACTAACTTGCTTTCCAAACAATGCCGGCGAATTATTATTCGTCGGCATTTTTTTGTTTAGAAGAAATTTTGGGAAAGATGTAAATTAGATGTAAAGATATTTTATCTAAATTGACCTCTGCAGTACTAATCCTTGTATGAATTTATGAAAGTGGTGCCCATCTATTTATGGCTTTTATTTGCCAATTATACAACATTGCTTGCTGACGCGGTATTCACTGATGCAGGTGACGATCATTTATGGAGTAATCCAACCAATTGGCTTAATGGATTCATCCCTAACAGTCAGCAAGACGGTAATGGTGCTTCGCTTTGGAGCGATGGATTAGATTTACAGATCGAGACCAACATAGCCGCTAGCTGCCGTGGTTTTATGTTGGGCATGTATGGAAGTACAAATTCAGCTACCGTATCAGGAGGCAGTCTTGATTGCCAATGGCTGGATATTGGCCGGGCAAATCAAAACGGTGGTAATGGTACGCTTACCGTAAGTGGCGGTTCCGTTATAGTGAATGGGCTTTTGAGCATCCCTAATCAATTTAATACTTTGACTGACAGCAATAATTTGGGCCGAGGTCGACTCGATTTGATCGGAGGCAACTTACGTGCTCAAAATTTGCATATGGGCAGCCGGTCTGCCGGGAAAGATGGCGGCATCGGTGAGCTATTCATAACAGAAGGTATTTTACGCCTGCAAAACAATCAGGTGAATAAACTCCAAGGATATTTGGATGCAGGATACATCATGACTGATTCGTACCGGGATTTTATCTTAGAGTATGATGCATCGAGCAATTTTACAGAGCTAAGGACAGAGATCGTCGGCAATCTTGTGGATATTGAATTCACAGGCATAGGCTTGGATGACTTGTGGAGCAATCCCGAAAATTGGATGAGCCAGCAAATTCCTGATTCATATTTGACCGGTGCAGAATTCCTCAATGATGGATTGAAGGTCATCATCAATCAGGGGATTGATGCAAAGTGCAGAGGTTTCATGTTGGGGATGTATGGGGCGACCAATACAGCTGAGATCCTAGGCGGGAGTTTATCCTGTCAATGGTTAGATATTGGAAGGTCGGATTCTAACGGCGGCAGTGGCACACTGACAATCAGCGGTGGTATCGTATCGATTAATGAAGATCTATCCATACCCAACCAATTCAATACGCAGATAGATCCGGAGAATCTGGGTAATGGTCGACTGGAACTGCTGGGTGGCGTAATAAATGCAAAAAACCTTTTAATCGGGAATGGTCAGACCGGTATAGGTGGTGGAACCGGTATCGTTTATATTACTGATGGTGTACTTAATCTCGAAGGTAACCGCGTATTTCAGATAATCGATTATATTAACCAAGGCTACATCTATACCAAAGCGTTTCGCTCTTTATCGTATGCTTATAACGCTTCGACAAATCTGACAACAGTTAGTACGGTATCCTCCTTCAGCGGAATACCTGATAATCCCTATCCGGATGACACCGGGACATACTCCAATCAGATAGAGGATTTATACTGGAGTGCTGTCGAAGGAGCCGATTCTTATAAGGTTTACTTTGGCGTGTCCGATAATCCAAGTCTTGTCGCTACCTATGATTCATCGGTGACCAATCACAGCCTTCCAGCGATTGTAGCGAATCAAAAATACTACTGGAAAGTCGAAGCGATACGAGGTAACGAAGTCAATACGGGACCACTTTGGGAGTTTACAGTGGGCGATCTGACGAATGATCCAATGAAGCCCCCATTTACGGATTACTGTGCCTATTTAAGTCAGGAGATTCAGGGAAAAAAGCACGGATTTCTCGCGGGTAACCGTACTTATTATGTCGGTGGATTCCATCCTTCCTGGCAGGTGCAGGAGCACGAGACAATCGGATTTACACATCCGTATCATCATGATCTGAGGAGTCGTGGATATGGTATGGTGCAGAATAGTGAAACCGGTTACGGCCATGATTACACTGGTTGGGAGTTCTACAAATACACGAAGATTGCCTACGGAACAGTGATCATCGGCAACCAAAGATTTGAGAATCCGGTGCCGGTAAAAATGTACTGGCGGCCAGACAGGATGATTTGTGAGTATTCTGTAAACGGAGTTCAAATAAGAGAGGATAAGTTTATCGCCCTAAATGATGTAGCGTGCACCATGATTACGGCAAGTGAACCGGTAGAAATTGAGTTTAGCGGCCAAAGCTTTTATAAAGACGGGGTTACTGTAAGTACGACAGCCAGCTGCAACTTTGTAGCCTCTCAGAATCTGGTTCGTATAGATGAGGGTGGGGTTAATCTAGTCGTGCCTGATCAATCAAGAAATAGCGTACCCGGCGTAATGATGTATGACGGCATGAGCACCATTCTAGCTGCGTCTAATCCGATCCAGAATTTCTCTGTAGTGACGGAGAGTACCGGACAGAAAAAATACTCATTCAAGGCATCCTGTGACGAGTCGGGCCTTAGCCTAGTCTGGTATATGAATGATGATTATGGAGTCGCTGCGGAGAGGGCGTTGCAGACCTTAGAAAATGCCTCGAGTGAGCGGACAGCAAAGACGAACCATATGAATTCGATTTTGAACGAACAGATTCCTTATTTCCGTTGTTCTGATAAGACAATCATCGAGGTTTATTATTTTCTCTGGGCGATCTATTTAATGTATAACATCGATTTGAGTGACGAATCCCCTGATTTTTATCCACATACTCAGACTGCGGTGAACAACTTCATGGGGCTCCATCGTTTTGATGCGAATATACAAATTCCGGTTGGTTCATGGGCCGTTGATAAAGTGAAATATGCAAATGGAAACGCACTTCGTTGGAAATCTTTGCTCGGTATTGCTAACCTGAACACTGGTCGGATTCCTGCGGATAACATTGGTAAAGAATGGTGGTCAGGTCTTAGCGGCACTGTCACCGGGCATGCTGTTGGTGCTTGGCAAATTTACGAGCACTCAGGGGATATCAACTTCCTCGCTGAAGCTTACGATTTTTATCGGGTACTGATGCAAAACGCAGTTCCCGGTTTCTGGGGTCAGCAGTATAATGCAGCGCTTTGTTTGAGTAAAATGGCTCAAGAACTGGATTACGATCAGTCAGAGATTAATAGCTGGGATACTAAAGTTAACTATTCAAATATTCATAATTGGTATAATTATGCTTTGGATGAAGGAAGACACGGCCATGAGAATTTCTTCACCTTTGGAAATAATGCGGAGAGAAAATCGTGGACTACCTTCGGTTACATGCGGACAAGGGATTTTCCCAAGGATGTTGCCAGAGATATCGTCGAAACACATGCAGTGGATGGTCCTGCAGGATTTTTGACTAATGGATTAATCGCAGTCGCTTCAAGGGATGATTGGGATCTAATTGAGATACCACAGTCTTTTTTCATTACGCCGGATACGAACTACTTTAGCCTGATGGGGATGTATGCAACTGACTTGGAAGAATATGCCAACACCTTTGCCATCGATCATTTAAAGAAATACAATTATAATGAAGAATGGGGAGTGCCTTGTGCTCCGGAAGGTATTGGCGATGATTATGAGTTTTTTGGAGATCAGTATTCCAATTTTAATGCGGGAAAGATCCTCGTCATTTTAGAAGGAATATTTGGCTTATCTTACTCGGTCATTGATAGTCAATTTACGGTTGCAGATAATCTTCCGACGCAATGGCAGTACATGGAAAGCTTTGTACCTATTAAGGAGGACGGTAACGAAGTCGAGTGGGTCAGGGTTTTCGTGAAAAGGAATGAAGCCGGTCAAAATGTCAGAAAAAAAATTACGGTTGAGAATAATCCGCTGACGACGACAAACATAAATCCCTGGTTAGAGAATAAGGCGCTCATCCAACCGCCTGCCGGCTATTTGTATAACAGCACGGATTTAGGGCATCTGCAGTATGCCTATACCGGGGTCGAAGCGGCTACAGTAGAGTTCGACTTAACCGAAGAACCCCTGTCTGATTTTTTTGCGTCAGGTTTGTCAATTCATTACGATGCGAATCAAACATTAGGTAAAGTAAATCTCGAGTTCACTTTACCAATCGCATTTGATCTTCAAAATTTGTCCTTGGAAAAGGCGGCTTCTTTGGAGGGATCTTTTAGTGAGGTATTGAGATTGTCGGAATATGGCGAAATCAGTCATATTTCTGACACCATTCATTCTATTAATAACCTAAACAGTTTTTCGGTTTACGATGACGATCCAAACGTCAACAGCTTTTACAGAATTAAAGTGAACACGAAATAATTTAGGCAAATATATGAATATACATAGGACCCTTATACTCATCTTTTTTCCTTTCTACCTTTCAGGTGTTTTGTGCGCCAACCAAGGAAATGGCGAAGTAGCACCTAATTTCATACTATTTTATATCGATGATTTAGGTTGGGCAGACACATCGGTACAGATGATGGAGGCTGAAAAGGATTCAAAGAGTAATTTTTACAGGACCCCAAACTTAGAACTCTTAGCTAAGGATGGTATGGTTTTCTCCAACGCCTATGCTCCCGCACCGACTTGTACGCCTTCGCGTTTGAGTATTCAAACAGGTAAAACGCCGGCACGCTTACGCTGTACTATCGTTAATGACGTTATGGCATTTAAGGAGCATCTGTCATGGGAAGATGAAATTTCATTAGCCGACGTTTTGAATGCGACAAAACAGGGGTACGTCAGCGCCCACTTTGGTAAGGGCATGGGGAAGGATCGTATGTCAGATTTTGGCTATTCTATTTCCGATGAATATGACTCGGCTCCAAATGGAAATTACCATGGGGATTATGTCGACATTCGCTCGAGAAAGCCTCTTCCCGAATCGGATCCTAAACGGATCAACAGTTTGATTAAAGAAAGTCGAGAGTTCCTCGATGAATACGCCGGTACGAAGCCCTTCTTTATGATGATATCGCACTACGCAGTTCATGTGCCTTATGCGGCCGATCCGGAACTGATTAAAGAATATGCAGAGCGACTAGAACCCGGTGATTTCAACTTGAACGGCTACCTGGCTGCAGATCAGCCGAAAAACACTGACGCAGGTGTTTATCGACGACTGCAATTCGCGGCTATGGTCGATCAGATAGATCAGCACTTGGGTCAGGTGATTGCCCAGTTGAAAAGTAAGGGTCAGTACGAGAATACGTACATTATTTACACCTCCGATAATGGCGGCGGCCTGGGTCCCAATGGTCCCTTGCGTTATGGCAAGGCAACGCTCTTTGAAGGTGGGCTAAGGGTGCCTATGGTTGTTCGTGGCCCCGGCGTATTGAAAGGCGCCAGATGTGCCACTCCGGTTGTGCAGTGGGATTTTCTACCGACTTTTCATGATTTATCTAAATCTTTGATCGAGCTGCCGGAGGATTTGGACGGCGGTTCCCTGCGGAATGTATTTGAGCAAGGAAATGCAGGTTCCGTGGAGAGGCCGTTCCCCGGAATGGTCTTTCACTACCCCACATATTTTGCAGCTCCGATCAGTGTCTTGCGGATTGGTGATTACAAGTACATGAAACACCTGAATAGCGGAGAAGCGAAGTTGTTCGATATGTCCACTGACTACCGGGAAAGCACAGATATTAGCGAATTAAATGATGGTCTGGTGAAGGAATTCGATGGATTACTGGAAGATTATCTGGATCAAGTTAACGCTTATGGGGTAGCAGAGGTTTATGCGGCGAGGTACTTACAGTTAGATGAGTTTGAACGCAGAGCACATGAAGTCTTTCAACAGGAACAGAGAAAGGGCTCAGCTACAAAAGCAGTCAGCCTCAACAAACTGGAAAAAGAACTCGCACGCTTTAAGCGTAACCGAGAAGAAGTTGTCCTAAACAAAAACTCCAATTCATGGATAAAACCCGGTATTGAATAATACTTATCGGTCGTATTGTCGGTAGCGTAAGGGCTTTATGGTGTTTCCTAATTTAGTTAAGAAAACGATGGTTCTCAAATCAGCAGAATGTCCCCATCCATTGGAATAGAACCTCTCCCACTCGCCATCTTCTTTGTTTGCGGCTAGCTGGATGGTTAGGTCTCCTTTTTCCGGAGGGCTCACGACAATTATTTTTTGATCTCTTGTTTTCAACAGAAAATTTTCGTTCCCCAAAATTACCGCGATCTGTGCATCTGTGAAATTGACGAATTTGAAACTGCCTAACGGGAATGAGTCGAGTTGGTCTTCCATTACCAGTATCTGATAGCTGGGTCCTCTTTGCCCAGAGTTATCAAGCTTGTGGAAAATCAGCAGTAATCGGTCTGCTTTGGTCGCCAAATCTTCAATACTGTAGGGCAAACTGGCCACTGCTTCGGGGATCGGTTCACCTTCTGAATTTACTCGGTCGCCGTAGAAAACTATATTCGGCACTAATTCGTACTCGTAATCGAGACTACGGAGGGTGTTGTTTGCGTAAATTTCTACTTTTTCTCCATCCAGCTCATACCAAAGGTTTTTGCCAATAACGCCTTGGGTTGTTATTGCCTGAAAATAGCGACCACTCTCTAGAGCATGGCTAGACAGGGTACTGAATGCGAGTAATGCAGCGACCTGTAGGGATTGAACAGCGGTTTTAAACATCATCCAAATCGATCCATTTGAAGCTGATTATTTTAAACTTCCGGCCAAACAGATCATTGGAGGAATTTTTCAACGGTTTTTCCCATGGATCGATGCTGCCATCGACATATTCAGGGATTCGTTGAACAGTGGCTTCGCAAACAACGCGTACCGTGCTTAGGTCATTTGTTGCGCCTGAAGAATCACCATAGGCTCTGACAACAAAGGTATCACCACGCGTCGTCATGATCGGAGCAAGAGGACGTAAGATGTCTTGTTGTTTGAAATACCCGGGTAAGCCAGCTCCAGAATCAGGAGCTAGATTTTCGACTTCCAGTTGGGCTTGCGCATTTCCGGCAGACAAAGTTTGTACTTCTGATTGATCGCTTGTTGTAGGAGCGATCTTGTGGTTAGTACTGTTAATTCCAGCTAATTCGATAGCTTGATCTAATCGACCGACTTTCTGAAAAAGAATATTACTACTGTAAGGATTACGGTTTGTAAAATCTCCTAAATTTTTTGATATACCTCGTGTTTTTATTACTTCCGTAATTTGATAAGATAAACTAGCCAATTCCGTATCATTTAGTCTTCTAAATCCACTAAATAAATCGTTTTCATCATTAGAAGGAATGAAGTTGTCTACAAAAGCAGAGCCTTCTGCTAAATATTCTTTTTTACTAGAGTGTGAATTATTCACACCTACTATAGCTGTATTTCTAAAACCAGAAAGAACAGCTTGCCATGCCAATTTAGAAGTTGAATTTACATTGAATGGAGAATCAATTAAGAAATTTGCACTTGTTTTATCATAGCCATCATTCTTTACATCACTATTAGATAGAACATCATCTAAAATAGGGCTTTGGTAGTTAACTAGTCTTGTATTTGCTAATGGAAGCCTAGAATCAAGGTAGGCTTGATCTACTACTTTACCATATGGGAATACAGACTCTTTGTAGTTTTCGTCTACATTTATACCCGAAAAGAAGTAGCTATCGAATAATTTAGAATTATAAAAGTAACTTACATCACACCCAGCGCCAATTTCGAAGCTTCCAAACCTTACTGGAATAAAAGTATCACTCAATCTCCTTAGAGTTGGATTAGGCCAAGATGCACCTATTGGTCTAGGAGGAGAGTCTTCAAACCAACTGAGAGCTAGATGCTTAAAATCTGCAACTGAAATCTGAGGGTGTCTAGGTAAGTCATAAAGGGTAATTTTGCTACTGCTTGTATTACTAACGTCAAAACTACTACCAAAAAATCCTTTTCCAGTGTTATTATCTCTAGGTGGTATCGCATCAAAAGAGTGATTGCCAGCAACTTTTTGTGGAATATACATACTTTTAATATCACCTGTAGTATCCCTTGATGTAACGACTAGTGGTTGTGTACCTAAAAAATTAACATTAGCAAAGGCGGGAAATGCAGCATTATTGATCCCTGAGTTATTTTCTTCACCACTAGTCCTAGCGATGAAATCGATTTGATAGAATGGAAATGAATTGCCACTAGAGAGCGCTCCAATTTGACCTATTTCAATATCAACGTTTTGAGCATATGGCGGTACTCTTAAATCTGCATTTTCGTAGTGATGAAAGGCCTCTACTCTTGCCGAATTAGGTGATTTAGTAATCTTTCCTGTCCAATCATATTCGCCAGTGACTCTCTGTGTTATACCTTTGCTTGTTTTATTAAAATTAAGAATTTTTATTGTGTCAGTTGGGTCAAATAAGGCTTCTTCCCATACAGCACTAATAGTGACTTCCGGAATAAATCTTTTACGGGCTCCTCTTCCAACTGTCCTAAACCCTGATATAAGAGAAGTTCTATCGTGAGTCATAAGCTCGCGGCATGTATATGTAATTGAGTTATTCTCGCTTACATTATTACTTGACTTTGCTAAATACAAAGGAAACAAATTAGCATTATCTCTTCCATAACCTGTGCTAGGACGAAGGTTTATTGCTTCATTCCCATAACTAGCTGTCTTTAGCTTATCACCGCTGTAATTTGCTAGCTCTGTTGCGTTTGTTACCGATGGCGGATAAAGACTCGCAGGTTCACTACCATATATGGGAACTATGTCAGCAGTGTATGATTTATCCAGACCTAGTACCCAGACTTCACCAGGAGGCATAGAGTTTGGCATATTTGATTTTGTTAGTAGGTCTTTGTAAAGCCCTATCACTTTTGGCGCCCAAGACCCATTTCTAACGGCGTATATTCGCTGATCATTATTTACTGATATTACAAATCTATCGTTTCCATGAATGTGTGTTTCTAATGAATTTCCAACACACATAGGGTTTTCAATAGACTTTTCTGATAAATCTAGTGTGAAATTAAAAGGATTCCAGATTACCATTGATGGGAAAACCTCAAACTGTAAAACATACTTACCGGTGGTAGAGTCGAGTGTACTTTTAAGACCAATCTTAAATGTGTTTCTTAAAACAATTGGTCTTATTGCTGTAGTGAAGAGGTACCATGCATTGCTTGTTGAAGTAGCTTGTGGCTCTTTATGTACTGACCTTGCAACTCTTGGTGTAATACTATGATTGTAAGTAGTTTCAGGTCTACCGTTCATGAAAAATTGGGAGGGGTAAAGATAGTTTATGTGTTTACCAACATCTTTATTTGTTATACGAATAGGAGTTGAAGGATTTGGTTCTGTAACGTCATCTAGTCCGAGGAAAATATTTTTAGCATCTATTTTCTGCACTAGACCATCATCTACTTTTTTATAGGCATTATAAAAGTCCCTAAAGAACTTCCACTGATCACCAATAGGCGATGGTGAACCGTTAATAATTTCACGATTGTTATATTCGTCTAATCCAAATACAGGCTTACCGTGAAGCTTATTAAAATAAGAATCATCTAAGCCCCTAGTTAAATCTTTTCTTAATCCTCCATTTCTAGAATCCGCTAGTATACCTCTAGAATAAATACAAAAATTACTTTTTATGTAGTCACCATAGTCTATGATGAGCTTTTCTGCATCAGCTATACTTTTTACTAGTGAAATATCATTTATACTTGTACAGTTCTTGATGCTATTAGTTTGCTCAATATTTAGCATACTTAAGTTGCTAAACAAAGGCTCTAGTTTATCGTCATTACTCAAAATTCCACTAGGATCAGCGTATGGAAATATTGATAATAACCTACTACTCTCGGGTAGAGCTAGTGGATGATCCTTATTGATAACTTTATCATTATTGTCTAAAGAAGCATTATTGGTATGCTCATAGCTTAGGGATGCTTTTAATGATTGGTCTTGAATTGCCCATGCATAATGTCCCGCAATACGAGTGCTATTTTTTTCAGCTAATTCTAGCTTTTCACCGCTAATCAATAATTCCTGGTTAGTGGTTTGATCAATATGTTTAAAAAGAGGTACAGATTGCTCTATTAGCTCACTGTTAATTTTACCGTTGTTTTGAATGAAATTTAGAAAGTTAGTCCTTTTAAGAGAAGTTAAAGCTATCGGAGCACTGTTTGCATCTTGTCCATTTTTTGTCCAGTTAAAGGTTAAATCATCCCATTTTTTGAGTGTGTTTGAGTTCCACACTAATGTGTAGGGTGCGTTATCTTTTTCCAGGATGTCAGCCGTAGCAGTGGCTCGTTGGTCGGGGCCCAGATATTTTTGTAAGTCTCCGATTGCCAGATAAAGTCCGGTAATGGCATTTTGTTTTGCAATAAGACGCTCGCGACTAAGAAGAGAGTTTTTGCTCTCTAATGTGGCAAAACTCAAAATGGCCAAAACAAGCAGCAGCAGGAATGACATCAAGCTTAGTGCTAGAACAAGAGCAAAACCTTTGCATTTAGTATTCACTACTTAGGGTAATTAATGATTTACTATACTAACTACCATCTGACTACTTAGACAAATAAATACTTATGTCTAATTACGACTAATTTTAAATAGACATCACAATTCTTACTTAAAAAAGATAGATTTATAATTTTAATACACTAAGTTAATAAGCTTAATATAATAAGTATTAAGCACTAATTATAAAATAGAAAAAACCCTATAATTTCGGGTAAATATTTTAATTTCTTCTTTATTCATTAGAATACAAGCTGTTGATAGAGCATCCGCGAGTGCAGCGGATTCGTGTACCAGCCATATTTTTTGGTTTTCGGGTAGTGCTGTTCCCAATTGAGGCGAGAAAATATGAGCTCTCTGTCTGTTTGTGCCAGATGCGCTGATTGCCTCTTCTTTTATATGTACAGTTTTCCGGTTTGGGTGTTCTTCCAGATGAATGTCCCAGCCGGTATCTCCAAAGGCTAAACGGGTACTAGCCCCGGCAGAAAGGAGTGCCGCGGATATACCCCAATCCCGTAGGCACTTTTTCATACGATCGAGAGCAAAGCCTTTGCCGATACCACCTAAGTCAATTTGACGACCGGCTTGCTCGCAATGAACTGCTGGACGTGAAGGATCGATCAACAGTTTTCCGAAGGGTGTTGGTGCGATACCCTCCGTTTTGTTTTTCAAGTGATCGATCTGTTTGCCAAGGGTACTATCGAAGAGACCTCCGGTTACTCTATTGGCATCGAAGGCAAGCCGTAAGCAATCATACGCGTATTGACTAATAAACAGGCTTTCTCCTGCTTTCATGTGGTTAATTTGGCTGATATCGCTACTCTCGATATAACGACTCAGCTTATTCTCTATTTCATCTAATAGTTGAATTGCAGCGAGTGCGGATTTGTCAGCCAGAGCAGGGTCCGGCTCAAGCAGGCACAATGTAAACACCGTGTTCATCGCCTGATGCTCATAGATCTGTGCGTGCTTCATTGAGGATTTGTTTGGTACCATGCTTTCGCCAAGTCCTTCTGCAAATAAATGCTTACGGGAACGTTTGAACGCAGGGATTTGAGGAATTTATCGTGACTCTTATCCAGTCGGGCATCGCATGCCGTGTTTTGTTCGGGCAGAGCAAATACGATCGAGTAATCAGCCAAAGATTTGTTGGGTATAGGGTGATACTCGACTTCTCGGAAGTCCCTCAAGAACCAGGGCAAGGGCCAGTACTGCTTTCCGATAACCGCAATCCGATTGTTTTGGCGAATTGAAGCTTCCGGGAGGGCTTGAATCTGCTGTATCCATTCGGGGATTTTTCGGGCATCGCGACTCGTGGCTACATAAGCATATGGATTGCGCTCATCATTGGCGTAAGTCCCCGTGGCTTCTCTACTTTGCACTATTTGCCATCCAATCGATCCGATGAAGAGCAGCAGCAGGCTGCGTCGTTGAGTGAGTGATAAGGTCTGGTAGTTATAAAAAGCCAACCCGGCGAGAAGACAGACGTGACCCCAGGGTAAGAGCATAAGCCAGGGTGTTTTGTAGGCAATGCAGCTATATAGGATCCAGTGGAGTAGAGTGGCTGTAGCGAGAAAGATTCCGATGGATCCACTCTTTCGTTCTTTGCCGGTTCGCCAGAGCCCGATGGCAGCAAGGGCGAAGACGGTAATCTCTGTCCACAAAGTACCGACCGTTTTTTTCGGCCAAAGAAGGAAATGAAGGTAATAAGAGAATTTTTTTTCATGTCCGGGGGCCGTCTCGTAATCGATATAGGTTTTGCATGAATCGATGATACCCTGTAAATTACGGAACCCGTCGCTGTAAAGGTAACTGCTCGTACAGAACGATGCCAGTACAAGGAGAAAAACCAGAGTCAGGCTCTGTGGCCTGAGCCTGTGTAAACGCAGTTTTGGGCGATGGATGACGAGTAAGAGGGTGGCCGATCCCGCCCATGCGAGGATCGATAGAACAAAGCTTTCTTTAATGGCAAACAACAGGCCGATACTGATTCCGCTAATGATCGCCATGGGCAGGTTCTTACGGGCATACAGCCGGTGAAGTGCTGCCAGTGTTATAATACCAAACAAGAGCAGCCAACTCTCATGGATATAAATACGATTGTAGTAAACCAATAGGGGAGAAGAGGCGAGGCACGCCGCCGCCGCCAGAGCAGGAACGACCCCTACTGTTTTAGCCCAGAGCAGAGGAGACATGACCGTGAGGAGACCGGCGATAACAGAACCCAATCGGAGAGTGAACAATGATAGATCCACCCAGGACGTTTCGCCGCTTAAGCGGGCGATCGATTCAGCGACCAGGCTGGGGAACGGGCCATGGTAGTGTTTTGGATCAAAATTATAGCCAGTACCTTCGATTCGCTGGGAGAGGATTTTTGCGCCGGTTGCTTCGTCGGCGTGGATCGGGGTTGACTCGAGATTGTTTAAACGGAGCCATGCAGCGAGGAAGAAGAGAGCAATCCACCCGACCCATGTGAGGCTTTTACGTCGCATCTTTATCTTAGCTGCTGGACGATCCCACAGGCTTCTCGGTTTCGATTTTGAACTTTCTTATTTGAATGCATCTGTGCTTTTGCTACCTCGCCGATCAGGCGCATTCAGCGAGCCCTATTCTGCCGATCCAAACACTTCCACTTCAATGTAATGATTCATATCGTTGGATGTGTTCCCGCAGCTCCATAGGCGCACATAGCGGGCTTCGCTACTTCGGGCATCGATTAGTTTGCCAAAGCGGGTTTCCACGTAGGGCTGATCGGTTCCTTTTCCTTGCCCGGATGTATTGTCGTAATCGTTATTGAAGAGGGTAATGACTGAGTCGTTGAAATCTGCATTGTTCGATACCTGAACAATGACATCGTGATAAGCCCGTTTTTGGGAGTGGTAGTGCCATATCCAAACAGCCGATAGGCGGGCAGTTTGACCGAGGTCGATTTGCACCCATTGCGGCCCGTCGATTAACTCCACAAAATAGCCTTCGCCCGCTTCCTTATCGCCATCGGTGATATAGCTGAGATCACCGATGATGGGAAAGTCGTCACTGCCGGAGACTGGTTTGTTCCGGGATAGCAGACGGGTGTCTTTATCAACAATGAGTGATGGTGCGGTATTCAATACCGGTTCCAGATTCGCCACTTTAATCGGTTGTGGTGTGCCTTCCAATAATTCTTCTGGGATCTCGGTAGTCAAAGGTAGGCCCTGACTATCATTTTCAGGCTTCGCCACGTCGCTGCTTTTGTTGTCTGGCTTTTTCGTATCACTGCAGGCAGTGAGTAAGAGCAGGCTTATCAGCATGCACAAAAGAGGGGTGCTTTTGATGGTTTCAGGCATGTAGATGTTCTTCGGTAAATGTAATGATTTCTTTATTTTCTGCCGCTTGGTTGACCCAGTAGATCGGTGCTTCCGATTCCAACGCATGACGTGCATCGCAGGTTAAAGATGCTTCCCCGCGGATCGCCTGGAAAAAGTTTTCGATGTGCGGTTGATGAGGCGGTTTGTTAAGGTCTCCCGGCAAGGCATATTTATCGGGTGGCGCAGATGCGTAGGAGGCAATGACATTTTTATCAGTGCTGGTTTGTGCCACCCCTTCTTTCTTGAGAATGCCGCGTCGTACCAATTCGTCCCATGGAGCGCTGTCTGCGCTGGATTCTTTGTATATGTTGGTGTAGGTCGCGCGTTCGGAAATTTGTATCGTTCCATCAGTCCCCATGAAGGACTCATAATAGCCGCCGCCAGCACTCGTTGTAGTGAGCACCTGATAAAAGGCGCGAGCATTCCCGTGCGGGGTATCGTATTCAAAGACACACATGACGTTATCAAAGTGCTCCCGCTCTTTAAAGTAACTGCGCCCCCCGGAAGCCATGACTGATTTCGGCGGTGCGCCCAGATACCAATTGAAAATATCAATTTGATGTGCGCCCAGATCAGAGATCGGTCCGCCGGATAGACTTTTGTAGAATCGCCAGTTTAAAAAACGGTGGCGCAATTGTTCTTCAGTTAGCGCTTTTTCTGAGCCCTGATCAAAGCCAGCCCGTCTTAGCGTTGCCGCATCAGGGAGAATCGAAGGCTTGGAGACAATGTCTTGTGACGCACTCAAGGCACGATTCCACTGGCCATTGATGTTCGTGATCTGTCCGCAGATCTGATGTTTATGGAGCAGTTCTTGTTGGGTAAAGCGGTAGCGCGGGTTACTTCTTCGCTGATGCCCGATCTGGCAGAGCTTGCCCGTTCGCTCCATCGCTTCGACAATGTTTCGGGCACCTTCAATCGAGTTGGACATCATTTTTTCACAGTAAACATGACAGCCCGCTTCAAGAGCCATAACTGTATGCGGAGCATGCCAGAAGTCCGGGGTAGCGATGAAGACCGCATCGAGAGATTCTTTTTCGAGCATTTCTTCAACATCGACATACCGCGCGATATTGTTGCCAAAACGTGCCCGGATGGTGCCGAAGGCTCGACCAAGGCGGTCCGGCATAATGTCGACTGCCGCTGCATAGTGAATGCCCGGAATGTTGACCATGGCATTGAGCAGGACTTCCTGTTGTTTGCCGCAACCAATGAAGCCAACACGGATTTCATCCGCCCGTTCACTCTTTTGGCTTCCTTTAAGAATGGAGGGACTGCCCAGAGCTAATCCGGCACCGATACCGGATTTTGCGAGAAAGTCTCTACGGGTCAGGGATAGTAAATTTTTCTCCATTAAATTTTATGAGGCGCGGGTATTACCACTTTTTCAGGATCATCAATCGATTGTATTTTGCTAGAAGCAGTGCGGCAACCACCATCATAATATGGATCGCCAGCCATGCAATGCCATCACTCTGATTGATCAGGATGAGCCCAAAGGTCAAAGCGGAGTAGAGCAGACCCATCCCAAAGAGTGCCAGTCGTGAAGCGATGCCGAGAAGTAGAGCCAGCCCGAGTAGTAGGAATGCTGGCCCAAGCAGAGTGCTGAATAAATCGAGCGCCCAGATCGGGATAAAAGGTTCCTGAGCAAGTTTTTTATATAGTGAATCCGGAATACCCTGATAGTTAGCCAATGCATACACTTTGGTTGCTGTCTGTTCTGTCAGGCCGTAAGTATTCGGCGATCCGTCGATCAGTACTTCGCTTCCGGCCACTTTGGAGCCTGCATACTTTTCCAGCCCAGTTTGAATCGCTCGCATGGCCAGCCAGACCCTGACCAAAAGGGTGGCTAAGATGCACCCTAATTTGTTCTGCGGGGAATCATTTTGATCGATCATGAAATAGTATCGGGGTAAGGGATTATTTTAAGTAAGTCTTTAAAGTGTCCTATCCAAGACAAAATAAATATACTTTTACGCTCTTTTTGTCGTATCTCCAGCTTCTTACATATCGATGAATCTACTGAAAAAGGTCCTTAATTACGGGTATCTTTTCTCGTTGAAATAGGGCAACTCACTTTCATATCTTGTTAGTAGATATGAAGTTTTCTATTTTGATAGGCCTTTTTCTCTGTCTTGCAAGCGCTGCAAAAACGGATTGGATACCGGTTTTTGATGATCAGCCGGTTACGCCGGAAGAATCTTCCCTGATCGATTCCGCCCTGCCGGAGGTCTCAGTGGTCACTCCGCAGGAGAAACGCCGTGTCCTGATTTACAGCGCGACTGCCGGATTCCGTCACAAATCAATCCCCGTGGGAAAGGTCGCATTGTCTCAATTGGGCGAATCAACGGGCGCGTATACGACTGTGGTGAGTGATGATCCATCGAACTTTGAACCGGATGCGCTTAAAGCTTTTGATACGGTCATTCTACTGAGCCCAACCCAGGATTTTTTCATGCCGAACGGTCGACTCCGTGAGCAATTTACGGCTGCTGAATGGAAGTGGTTGAAAGGAAGACATGATCGCCTGGTAGATAATTTGATACGTTTCGTCGAGCAGGGAGGTGGTCTGGTCGGCATCCATGCGGCAACGGATGCCTGCTACGGAAATCCCGAGTATGCGGAGACAATGGGTGGCGTCTTTAACGGGCATCCCTGGATGGCGGGGCAGAATGTGACTATCCATATCGAAGATCCAACGCATGCCGTGGTTCGTCCTGTATTTGAAGGTATGCAAGACTTTGCCATACAGGATGAAATTTACCAATTTCGTGACGAGCCCTACTCACGCGAGCGTCTTCGGGTGTTATTACGGTTGGATGTTTCCCGCTCGGACGCGCCGAAGGGTGATCTTCGGCGTGAGGATAATGATTATCCAGTCTGCTGGGTGCAAAAGGTGGGTGCAGGACGCATCTTTTACAGCAGTCTTGGACATAACAAACACATCTACTGGAATCCTCTAATTTTAAAACATTATCTGGCCGGCATACAATTTGCCTGCGGTGATTTGCCGGCAGACACTACGCCGAGTGATCTGCTGGGCTCATTGCATCTGATTGAGCAGTACACTTGTTGTCCGTAAATTAGAGGAACTACAGCCAGCTTCGATTCAGTTATGGAGGGAGCCGTTGTTCTATTTGCCGGGTTAGGTGTTCCACGAGTGCTGACTGAGTGATTCATCCATCCGGATAGCTGTTGTCGTCTCCCGCAAAAGCCTCAAAGAGGTCATGTTTCTGAAGGGTCTGTTCGGATGTTACCTTCTTCGAGTGCATGCATCACTCCACGAGGGTGCAGCCAAGTGCCGATGGGTTGCTGGGACTTGTCCCAAGTTTCGGGTAATTCCAGTTGGGTTGGATCATCCCAGTTTTTCCCATTCAGGCCACCCGGGTGGTGGGCTACTTTGCCGATGGCCACCGTGGTGTAGCCATGACGACGAAACCATGACGGTATGCTGGGTGAAGCCGACTTATAATCGTAAATGCTTGGCAAGGAAACGATCGATGACGGGATGCAGGCGCCTCTGTTCTTTGAAGAAAAACATGTGCTTGCCGCCTTCGTGTACGTATAGCTCAAAGTTGTCGATTTCCAGATCTGCGCACTTCGCTGCAAAGTGCTCGTAGTTGTAGGATGGCACGATGGGATCCTGATCGCCATGAAGCATGAGTATGGGAATTTGTTGCGGATCCATCCAATGCAAAGGTGAAATAGAGCGGATGAAAGATACATCGTTCAATCGATCCTCTGATAAAAACCCCATTTCATTCCTCCGCTTGCGGCGCTCTTCTAGGTCGGCTGGTGCAGCGATTGCAACGACGCAATCGACCGAGGAATCCTCTTCCCGGTAGGCCTCGCTGGTAAACTTTTTCGCATGAGGACTGAGGCCGGCCATTAATGCGAGATGGGCACCTGCACTATAGCCAAGCACGGCAATGCGTTCCGGATCCGCATGAATCTCCGGACTGATACTTTTGAGGTAGCGAATGGCTTCTTTCACATCCAGTATGCAGGCTGGTATCGGCGCTTCATGGTTTAGCCGATAGGCAATGGTTACGCCGATGTATCCGCGAAGAGCATAGCGCATCGCCATCCATGCCATTTGGTCTTTGTCACCCTTTGACCAGCCGCCGCCATGAATACAGACGACCATAGGGAGTGGCTTCTCCGCATCTTTTGGAATCGCGATGCCCAGTTGCCCGGCACGCAGCGGTTCGGATTCTCTATATTGGTGGACTGTATAGGTCAGACTATCCGGAACTTTGGGTGCTTTGGCAGGGGCACGCGCCCCGGGGAGTATGGCGAAGCTGAGCGAGCTGGAGAGAAGGAGCAGACAAAGGGTAAGGCGTTGCATTATTCGGACTTGGGGGAAAGAGAATCCGTGCGGAATGGAAATACCGGCATTCGGTCATTCCCCATAAGATTGATATTGGGAAAGTTCTCCCAGGCGTAGCGAATAGATTCTGGTTCGCTCATGCCGGTGTGATGCACCCGAACTTGATCAGGCGAAATGATGCGCGCACTTGCCCGTTGATAGGTTCCGTCCGCATCCATTACCATAAAACCAAGTACTTCTCCGGGTTCGCAGTTGGTTTCTTCGAGCAGCGGGGTTCCGGTCCGTAAGCCGTCACCGCAATTTTTGAAGGAGATGATGGTGGTCTCTTCCTCCCGGGTAAAGGTGCTGTATTCGGGGGAGACCGGAGCTGTTTGTTGCCCGTAGACCATCCGGCGGGCGGCGTAAGCCAACCGCTTGCCGACATTCTCTTTGTAGGGCGGGTGTATGTCGTCCTGCATTCCGCTGTCGATCGTGCAGACGGCCCGGCAGTTATCGATTTGCTCGATCTTTTTCTGGGATTCACGCATCCATGGCCAATTGTGGCGGCTCTGCGGGTGAGCCGTCACTTTACCAAAACCGGGAAGTTGTACGACGAGGAAGGGCATGGTCTCGTTTCCCCAATTGGCTCTCCAATAAAGAACTAAATTTTTGAGCAGGCTTTCATATTGAACAGATCCTTGTCGGGTCCTCGAATTGCCTTCCCCCTGGTACCAAAGTACTCCTTTGATCGGCAGTTTGTAGAGGGGTGCGATCATTCCATTATGGAGCGCGTAGGGGCGTTTGTTGCTTTCCGGTCCGAGCGGCGGTTCAGGTCTCCATCCGACTTTTGCACCGCTGGCTTTTTTGGCCTCCCATTCTTCAACAGTGCGCAGGTAATCGACTTTATTTAGCGGCCAGTCGCGCACCGCTTGCTCGTATTCTTCGAGAATGGGCGCATACTCTTTCTGCGCCTCTAGTAGTCCGGGGGGCATCCAAGCAGAAATGGGTGTGCCACCACGGCAGGACTGAATTAAGCCAATCGGCACATCGATGTGTTGAGCAAGATAAAGGCCGAAGAAATAACCGGTAGCCGAAAACAGCTTAGTCCGTGTTTGCTTTTTTATAGGATACCATCCCTCGGGAAACCGGTGTTCACGGGTAATAAATTCCTGAGGTGTATCGATCGGCACCCGTTCGGCACGGAATATGCGGATCTGATTATGTTCTTCGATCGGGTGGCCGGCATAGAGCTCCGGGAATTTCTTTTTATAGACTTCAATTGAGCTATCCATATTTGACTGCCCGGCACAGAGCCAGATGTCGCCAAATGTCACATTTTTTAGGGTCAGGGTATTGGACGAGCCGGTTACTGTAATATCAAAATCCCCGCCGGCGGGCATTGGCGGCAAGTCAACTTTCCAACGATTCTCTGTAACCGGTGCTTCATACTTTCTATCATTGAAGCGAACAGTAACCTGCTTTTCCACATCAGCCGTACCACGCAAAGGAATGATCACCTCGCGCTGCAATATCATGTTGTCCGAGAAGATGGGCGCGAGTGCAATTTCTGCTTGTAGCTGTGCGCTTAATGCCAGTGCCGAGGCAAGTAAGATTTTCAAAGGACGCTTCACCATAAAATTGGTTTATAAATTATTGAATAAACTCCTGTTGCTGACGACCCACTTCATTGAGCCGGTATTCCTGGAGTTGCTTGCGGGTCTTGCGCAGTTCGTCACGGAGTTTTTGCTCGGTCTCGTCCGGATCCTGGTGAACTGTCGCGCTTGTTTGGACTTGTCCTAGATCGGGTGCCTCCTGGTAGAGAAATGCATGTGTGGGAGCCATCGTACAAAATTCAATTTCTGCACTTTCCGGGCCATTACTCCCGTCTTTCAGAACCTCCGCACGTACAGTCACTGTACCGGGCTGGAGGCCTGAGCGCACCAGTGCAACCGCTTCGCCCCAGAGGAGTTTCTGTGGGTTTATTTCATTTTCGACTCCGCCGATGAGCTCGCCTTGGCCGCTCACAGTGAAGCGGACATACTCATCGCTCAAGCGTTTGACAGCGCCACCGGCATCCACCAGATAGGCGACCACGGGTGTGATATCACTGCCATCGGCGAGTGGCTGGAGAGTCGAGTCATCCACTTTCAGGAGCAGTCTTCGTTTACGACCCACCGGCCAACGTTGGTGTTGAGTGACTACTTTTCCGTCGATCATGCCTTCGGCTTTTGCGAGAGCTGCTTCAACGTATTCCTGATCGATCTTTCCGTAGCTCTTTTTGTTTTTATTGCGCGCGTCGACATAGCGAAAGACATCTTCGAAGACGACCGGCACGCGTGGCACCGGGCTGTTGAGATCGATGGCGCTTTGCCTGCCGACCTCTTTTCCATAGAGGGTTAGTCTGACCTCTTCGCAGTTGGTAAAGACCACCATATCCTGCGAAGAGAAGGGGGTGAGCAAGTGTGCGATGTAAACGAAAGGCCGTGCTTCGACCCCGGGTACGTGTTCAAGTCCATTTGTCGGGAGCAGGCTTTTGAATAGATAGTAGGAAAATTTGGGTTGTCTGTAGGCATCCATAATGCCTCCCCAGAACGGGTCGGGGTGATAGCCGCGTTGATGATCGAAGGGGTGCCAAAGCGTTGCACCGACGAGGGATTTGCTCGCTTTGAAAACTTTGGTCATGGAGGGCCACTCTTTGGGAACGCCGTCATCCGTCCACTCTTCGATGAAGTAGTGCATGGCTTGGCGAAGCTGGGCTGCTTCGCCCCATTGTTTGGCGACGCGACTGGCCGAGTTGTGATCGACCCAGTTATCAACAAAGTCGCCCCATTCACGTTTAAACACGCTCTTGTCTGCATGCTCTCCCAAGACGGCATCATCGGCATAGAGGACATCAAAGAGGTGTTGGTTCTTGCCGCGCTTGGTGCGTGAATCGGTTGCGGTATAGCAGCCAGGAAAGGGATATTCTTCTTTTGCCGCTTTGACCGACTGCTCGGCAAATTCGATCGGGAAGTGGGTCTCGTTGGGGATCACTTCCCAGATCAACACCGACGGGCGGTTTCGTTC
Source organism: Opitutia bacterium UBA7374 (assembly GCA_002469895.1). Taxonomy (GTDB): domain Bacteria; phylum Verrucomicrobiota; class Verrucomicrobiia; order Opitutales; family Coraliomargaritaceae; genus UBA7374. The sequence continues at coordinate 35,778 of DKOA01000043.1, read as the reverse complement.
GAGACGAACCATCTTGCGCACGTCTTGCAACATTCGCTGCATAAAGATTGGTTTGTCATTCCAAAACTGCCATCCGGGAATCGTCGTGACGATAAAGAGCCCGAGTTCATCACAGGCATCCATAAAAGCGGGGTCCTGAATGTAGTGCGCGGAGCGGATGACACGCATGCCGACTTGTCGCAGTTTTAATGCGTCGCGGTAATGCAGGTTATTGGGCAGGGCATGTCCAATATGGGCAAAGTCCTGATGGCGGTTGGCGCCGATAAGGACCTGCGGATAGGGCTTTCCGTTGAGAAAGAAGCCGTCTTTTCCACGCATTTCAATGGTGCGCAGACCGATTCGTTTGCGGAAGGTGTCAACTGTCTGACCGGAGTCATCCAGCAGGGTGATAAAGAGGTCGTAGAGATGGGGATTGTCCGGGTGCCAGAGTTTGGGCTGTTCGACCGTCATTTCGAGGGATGCGGTTTCGGACCCGCCGGAAGGCAGCGTCAGGGAGGTAAAGCGATTGGCGGCAAGTTGACCGTCTTTGTCCTTCAACTGCAGTTCTAGGCGGACTGCCCGAGAAGCACCCTCGTTGGCGATGTCGGTTTGTACGATTACCCGTGCCGATTCTTCAGATAAGTCTGCATAGTGGACGAAGACGCCACCGCCGGCGACCTTATCCACGGCTAATGGATTGGTCACATAGGTCTTATTATGGGTGATCAGCCATGCATCGCGATAAATCCCGCCAAAGTAGGTAAAGTCCAGAGCTTCCTGTATTTTGCCCGGTGGGTAGTCAGGGTCGTTGCTGTTGTCCGCACGGACCGCGACCACATTCACCTCTCCGTAGCGGAGGTGTTCGCTCAAGTCGATATGGATGGGAAAGTAGCCTCCGAAATGTTCTTTCAGGAGAGTGCCATTGAGCCAGATCCTGGATTTCCCCATGATGCCTTCGAAGTGCAGCATGACCTTGCGTCCTTTCAGCGCGGGGTCCGCGGTGAACTGTTTCCGGTACCAGGAGGGACCCTGATAGTTGACCCCGCCACTTGCCGTGAGGGGCAGTAGCTCCATGCCATTGGGCAGGTTAACCAGCGACCAGTCTGCGTCGGGATAGCCCGAAGCTTCAGCACCCGGTACATCCTGTTTAATGAAGCGCCATCCCACATTGAAATTGATCGCTTCACGGACGGATGCATCTGTCTGATAAAATCCGGCAGTGGAGAATGCAGGTTTGTAGGCCTGTGCCGCCAGCACTGGAACAATACAAGCCAGAGTAGCCGAAAGTGCTAGACAGAAGGAACGAATCGGGACGTAGAAAGAGGACAGTGATTGCATGGGAGTAGGACTACTTATATGACTCGCTTGTCGTTCAGAATGGCAAGCCATTGCTTTTCAGGATACAGGATTTGTTTGTTGAAGAACACATCTTTTCGGGATCTGCACCTTGGTAAGCGGCACTTCTGTTTTCTTAGTCTTGCCCGCTGTATTTGCGCAGACCGTCGGATTTTTTCAGGTCGTGGAGTTGCTTCCGCATGGATTCGGCAATCTCCGGGTGATCGTTGATTCGGTTGTTCGTCTCAGCGCTGTCATTACTCAGCTTGTAGAGCTCCGGGGAGGGCGGTTTGGGTCGATATTTACTGGGATAAAACTCTATGTATTTCCAATCGCCCTGACGCAGGGCAAGTGCATTAGCGGCCTCTTCAATCATGTAGGGGAGTCCTGTAGTCGAATCACCGAGTAGGGCCTGGAGTGTATCGCGGCTATCGATCGCCGCGCCTTCCGGTAGTTTACGGTCGAGCAGGGTGGAAAAAGAATGAAGGAAGTCGATTTGATTGACTAAGGCAGATGAAATCCCGGGACGTATTTTAGCCGGCCAACTGATAATAAAAGGCACCCGGGTGCCCCCTTCGTAGATTTGGTATTTGCCCCCGCGATAGGGCCCTGCGGCGTAATGCCCATGATCGTTGTCCGCCTGCGAGGTTTTGACGCTACAGCCATCGACATAGCCGTCATCATAGACCGGCCCGTTGTCACTCGAAACGATGACAATGGTATTTTCCAAGAGGTTATTTTCTTTGAGGGCCTGAATGATTTGCCCGACGCTCCAGTCGAATTGAACCATGGCATCGCCGCGATAGCTGAGCCCGGTTTTTCCCTGAAAGCGCGGATGCGGTGCTCGAGGCACATGGATGTCCTGCGATGAGAAGAAGAGAAAGAAAGGGTCTTCTCGGTGGGTCTTGATGTAGTCGCGCGCTTTCTCGACAAAGATATCGGCCATGGTCTCGTCCTCCCAAAGGGCGGCTCTACCGCCTGCCATAAAACCGATGCGGCCGATGCCATTGATGATGCTGTGGTTATGACCGTGGCTGCTGGGGTAGTAGGTCATGGCTTCGCGGTTTGTTTTGCCGTTGGGATACTCGGTACTGCCGGGGCGATTTACTTCTTTCGGGTTGAAGCCAATGAAGATGGGATCGTTGGGGTCATAGTTGACCACTTTGTAATTTTCCAGATAGACGCAGGGTACCCGGTCGTTGGTTGAGGGTAAAAGAAAACTGTAATCGAATCCGATTTCAAGGGGGCCGGGCTTTACTTCGGCATTCCAGTCGGCCGGTTGTTTCTCCGTTCCGAGACCGAGGTGCCACTTGCCAATCACAGCGGTCTGGTAGTTGGCTTCTTTAAAGAGGTCGGCAAGTGTGTAGGTATCGACCGGTATGGTCAGTGGTGCGTTGGGTGCAAGGATCCGTATATCTGCCCGGAAGCCATGAATCCCGGTGAGCATGGAAAATCGTGAAGGGCTGCAGGTCGCTGCCGAGCAATGCCCATCGGTAAAGCGGAGGGCTCGAGCAGCTAGTTTGTCGATATGGGGCGTCGGGATTTTTTCAGACCCATAGGCGCCAACGTCACCATATCCGACATCGTCACCGTAGATGATGATGACATTAGGCCGGTCTTCGATGTTGGCGCAGAGAGACGCCGCGCTAAGCAATCCATAAAGGGCGAGTGAGATTTTTTTCATTCAGTTCAATCGACTGTATTAGTTGAGCCGGGGTGGGGTTGGTTCTTTGCTGCCTGGATCTAAGGGGTATACTGCTTCCGCTTCAATCAACGCTGTCTTCATCTCCTGAAACATGCTCTCGAGTTTTTTTCTATCTTTGCCTGACAGATCATTGCTCTCGGTCGGGTCGTTTGACAGGTCAAACAATTGAACGCGTGGCTCATTGTGGTACTGGTAGATCAATTTCCAATGATTGTGGTGCCAAGTTGTGAAATAGGAATTACGATGCTGATGCGGGAAGTGCATGAGGAAAGTTTCTTTAGTTTGTCCGGCATAAACCTCGCGTAAATCATGTCCATCGAGAAGGTATCCTTCCGGTGTTTTGGTGCCGGAGAGATTTAAAATAGTCGGCATCAGGTCGAGTATAGTGCCGAAGTTTTCCGTATGATGACTGCCCGGCTGGATCGGCCAGAGTGCTTGTATCGTATTGTCAGCCGGCTTCGCCCAGCCGACGATAAAAGGCACGCGCACGCCCCCCTCAAAGCGCTCCGCCTTTATGCCGCGCAAGGGTAGGCTGCTGTGTACCGAGCCATTGTCGCCAAGGAAGATGACGAGCGTTTTTTCTGCCATGTCGAGTGTTGCCAAGTGTTGCAAGATACGCCCGACGGCATGATCCATGCCTTCAATCATGGCGGCAAAGTCACGGCCGGGTAGCTTTTCCGGGTAATTTTTTAAGAAGGCAGGATCCGCCTCAAAAGGGCTATGTACGGCATAAAAGGCCATGTGGGCAAAGATAGGTTTTCCGGTGGCCTTTGCCAAGGTCAGTTGCTTCAGCATTTCCTCGGTCAATGCTTCGGTCAGGTGAATGGATTGCCCGTGATATTCTTCGAGGTGGGGAGGCTGTCTTTTCTTCTCTGCGTTGGTGTAATTACGGTCTCCAAAGTAGCTGCCCGGACGCCCATAGGCGGCGCCGGCAACATTGCGATGAAAGCCGATTTTCCGTGGGTCTGCAACGGCTTGCCCGTGGGGCCCCCAGTGGCCTTTTCCGACATGCAGTGTATGATAGCCAGCTGCTGACAAGAGGCCGGGCAAAGTCACTGACCCTGCCCCCAATCCTTCCCAGTTCCATTGCCTGGGAGCGCAGTTATCGGCATTGAGACCGTATGGATTGATCCACTGTGTAGTTCGGTGGCGAGCGGAGCTTTGCCCCGTCAGTAGCGAGATGCGTGAGGGCGAGCAAACATTGTTGGCATAGAACCTTTCAAAACGAAGGCCTTGCCTGGCAAGTTGCTGCATGGTCGGTGTACGATAACGCTCATTCAGGGGGTAGGCCTTCGTTTCGCCTGCCTCGCTTAGGAATGGAACCGATGTATCCATCGGCCCCATATCATCAATTAGGAATACGAGAAAGTTCGGGCGTTCTGATCCGTAAACCGAGACAGTGCAGGCAGCGAAGGCACTTAACACTGCCAAACGATAGAGTCGCTGTCCGATTCGATATCCCATGGAATTTAAAAAAAGGCGGGGTTACTTTTTCGGGCGTCCCTGCCCGAAGGCGAAATGTTTGTTCGGGGTGTGCGCTTCGAGAAGCAGTTTTTTGAAGTGCTTTATCTTCTCCGGGTAATTGGCGGCCAAATCATTTTCTTGCCCGAGGTCCGCCTTCAAATTGTAGAGCTCGATTTTATTTATATCCGGATTCACAGAAGAGGTGTTTTCCTGAAGGGCCACCCAATCACCTTGGCGCACCGCGCGTTTTGTTGGCCAGTGCAGCTCAAAGTAAAGGTAGTCGTGCTGTGTCTGTTTTTCCAGGTCGCCGCGCAAGAGTGGGAGATAGCTAACGCTATCTGTTCCGGGCTGAAGATCCACGCCGGCTATCTCGCAGGCGGTGGCCATAAGATCCCAGTGCGCGCCGATATGGTTACTGCGTCGTCCCGCTTCGATAACACCGGGCCAATGTGCGATGAAGGGCACTCGGGTGCCTCCGTCATAAATATTTCGCTTAATTCCACGCAGGGGACCGCTGTCATTAAAAAAGTCTTTGATCACTCCACCGGCGGTGGCGGCTCCATTATCACTGGTGAAAATGACGAGCGTGTTCTCATCGATTTGAAGGTCCTTGAGCAGGTCGAGGATGCCCCCGACATCCTGATCCATTAGGCTGATCATGCCGGCCAAGCGCTTTTGTACGGCCGGCCAATCCTTGCTCAGATATTGTGTGAAGTTGGGATCTGTCGCAGGAATTTGAATGTGTGAATGCGGTATGGTGTAGGCGAGATAGAGGAAGAAGGGCTGGTTTTTATTTTGTACAATGAACTTTCTAGCCTCCGTGGTGAGCCGGTAATGGCTGTACCCTTCGACGGTATTACGTTCGCCCAAATCCACTTTATCATGGTTTCTCCACAACCATTTCGGGTAGTAAGAGTGGGCATGACGCTGACAGTTGTAGCCGTAGAAAAAATCGAATCCCTGATTGAGTGGATCGCCCTCGCTGAGGGGGTAGCCAAGGCCCCACTTGCCGATACAGGCTGTGGCATAATCGGCTTCTTTGAGCTTTTCAGCGACTGTTATGGTTTCATCGGGGATCGGTAATTGGCCGGATTCGTGTTGCTCCGTAGCTTTGATCTCATAGTTGCCGCGGATGTATGTGTGCCCGACATGCTGACCGGTCATCAAGGCGCAGCGTGAGGGAGCGCAGACTGCGGTGCCGGCGTAGTAATCGGTGAGTAAGAGCCCCTGTTCAGCCATCTTGTCGATGCAGGGAGTCTGAATCTCGGTCTGCCCATAGGCACCGACTTGCCCATAGCCAAGGTCGTCGGCCATGATGAAGATGATGTTGGGTGAGCGTTGCCCGTTGAGCGAGAGCTGAGAGAGAAGTAGTAGAAGGAGCGCGATTGGTAATCGGTTCATGGCTTAGAGTGTAATTGAGTGGGGACTGGATTGCCCGTTTTATCTGTGTGCGGTTTATTCCCCGGAGGTCAGTGGTTGGATGCGGTAGCTGTATTGATAGTTGTGATCCGTCAGTAGATAGTCTTCGAGCGGACCGTAGCCCCAACTGTCAACACCTGCCAGCCCGAACTGAGTATGGTCGATGTGTACATGGACATGCTCCGATCGATCCATTTCAAAAGAATAATCGGCAGCTTCCATGGTGGTGATGCTGTAGTTTTTGGCGGTCACGCTCATCGGTTCCGAGATCGCCTTAAACCGTAGACCATTGGCTGCCTCATCGGTAAACTCGACCCAGCGCACATCGCTCTTGTTGCTGTTGTCCTGTGGTTTCGAATATTCGACCCACTGCTCATCTACGGTTCCGGAGAAAAGACCGATACGCTCATAATTGCGATCGATGTAAGTGGCATGGGGGCCTTGCCCATACCAGCGCATGTTTTGTAAGCTTTTCGGTAAGCGAAACTCCATGCCTATACGGCGTGGTCGGCTTCTGTTATCAAAGCGATCGCAGGGGCGGCCATCCGTTTTGATCTTCGTGGTCGGTGGCATTTCCAAAGCCATCTCAATATCAATTTCACCATTCGGGTAGAAGACATATTTGAGCCTGGCTGTCGAAGTGACTTGGGGCAGCTCGATGGTAACAGCAATGTGCAGACCGCCGCCATCGGTTTGGGTACTTTTATAATTGGTTGCCTGACTGTTCTTTTGGGCCTCTCGCCAGTCGGTCGGAATCAGGGGGTGTTTTTTCAGGACACGTTCATTATCGATAATTGCCCTCCAGAATTCCAATTGTACGGGTTGGTCGATCAGGGTGTTTCCCTGCAGGATGTATTTCTCGATATGCCCGCTGCGCTTATTCAAAAGGATCTCCAGTCCGTTGGCTCCGCGGATCGTTAGGCTCTCTTCGTTTTCCTCTAAGGTCAGAGGTCTGTTATCTTCTGTTTCAGCAGGCATGGATTCGCGATTCAGGTGTGTTAGGGCAAATTGACTGAAGGCTAGTTCATGCCCCGCCTGTACCAGAGGGCTGTACTCCGGCGTAGCATGAAAGGTGATCGTGAGGAAAAACTCATCACCGGGCGATGGATCAACTTGTGGTAACGGAATGTGCACTTCGGCGGATTGTTTCGCCGGAATATCGAGTTTATTCAAACGACCTTCTGCGATTGTCTCGCCATTACAAATAAGTGACCATTGACCACTGACCATATTCATGAGGTTCTCATAGTCATAGCGATTATGGATGTTAAATCGCCCCTCTTCGAGCGAGACGCTGTCTACAGTAACGTACTCAAGAACTTTTTTTAGAGCGTGGAGTCCGGGGCGGGTTTGCCAATCGCTTGAAATCAGCCCATTCATGCAAAAATTACGGTCAGTAGGATAGTTGTGTTTTTCCCATCCGCCGTATGCCAGGGCGTAGTCTTTAACCGGGCCTACCCCGATATTCTTCTTAAAGGCATCCGGCACGGGTTTCTTCAGGCCCTGGTCCATCCAGTCCCAGACAAAGCCACCGAGATGGGACGGGGTGGCGTAGATGTGATCCCAATACTCTTTTAAGTTGCCGTTGCTGTTCCCCATGGCGTGTGAGTATTCGCAGAGGACATACGGTTTCAGTACACCGCTCAAATGTTTGTGTTTTTCACTACTTGTCCCCGGTGGAGCATACATTTGCGATTGTATATCGGTTGCCGGAAGTCCTTTGCGGTACTCCCCCTGGTATTGAACCGGTCGGGTCGGGTACTCGGCCTTGAGCAGTGCGTAACCCGCATCATGGTTGGGTCCGGTTCCGGCTTCGTTACCGAGCGACCACATAATGACGGAAGGATGGTTTTTATCGCGGGCGGCCATGCGCCGGACGCGGTTGACATGGGACGCCATCCAGATCGGTTTATTCGATATAGGGTTCTTTCCGTGGTCATAATTATACCAGTTGGGTGTACTGTAGGCATGTGACTCGACATTGGCCTCATCCAGAACCCAGATTCCGTGAGCATCACAGAGATCATAAAATAAGGGTATATTAGGATAGTGAGCGGTGCGAACAGCGTTGATGTTGTTTTCTTTAAAGAGCTGGATATCCCGTAAGATGGACTCGCGGGTGACGATTTGGCCGAGCTCGGGATGGTGTTCGTGACGATTGACGCCCTTGAGCTTTAGGGCGACGCCATTGATCCGGAAGATGTTTTTTTCGACCTCGACTTCCCGAAAGCCCACACGCTGTGGCACGATTTCCAGCAGCTTACCCTTCTTGTCTTTGATTCGGACGTAGAGGGTGTAGAGATAAGGCGTCTCATTGGTCCATTTATAGGGGCTGTTGATCATTGTTTGAAATGCAACCTTCTCGGAGACACCAGCTTTATCGGCATAGATTAACTGACCTGAGGCATCCTTTAGGGTGACCTCGACTGAACCGCTTTGTCTGCCTGCCATTTCCAGATCAATGATCAGTTCAGAGTCAATGTATGCCGCATCCAGATCGGTAACGATTCGAATATCGCGGAGATAGGTTTCCGGACGGGCGTGCAGGTAGACATCGCGGAAGATGCCCGAGAGGCGCCAAAAGTCCTGATCTTCCAGATAGGAGCCATCGCACCAGCGGTAGACTTCGACAGCGATCATGTTTTGGCCGGGCTTGAGGAATTCGGTGATGTTAAATTCTGCCGGTGTACGGCTGCCCTGACTGTAGCCGACTTGTTCTCCGTTTACCCAAAGATAGAAGGCACTGTTGACTCCATCAAAGGTGATGCTGACCTGTTTGTCTTGCCACTCGTCGGGAAGCGTAAAGTCGCGCCGATAGGAACCGACCGGGTTATCTTCTGCCGGGATGTTCGGTTCGTCTTTTGGAAAGGGGTAACGAATATTGGTGTAGATAGCGGTGCCATAGCCCTCGATCTCCCAATTTGAAGGCACTGTGATGGAATCCCACTCGGTGTCGTCAAAGTCAGTCTCAAAAAAATCCATTGGCCGATCGGTCGGTTTGGCTGCCCAGTGGAACTTCCAATCTCCATTGAGCAAATGGTAGTGACCGGAGATCGATGCATCGTTGGAATCCGCGGCAGCCTGAGACGGGTAACTAAAGAAAGTCGCGTGCGGTGCCTCGGTGTTTATCTGAATGACCTCCGGGTTCGACCAATCAGGTAGTTCAGCCAATGCATCTATGGCACACAGTAAAATGAGTGCCGTGATCCGAGTGGATATTTTGATGAGATAGTTAAATTGGCGATTTATTGGCATAATCGTAAAGGTCTGTTCGGTCAGCCGAGGCATTCTTTTTTTTATGAAGGAATCAATAGGCAGAGCTTTTTTATCTTTAGCACATATTCATATAGTAAGCTAAGTGGTCTACGGCATTTTCGGTCAAGGGTTATAGATGATCGAAAATGCCGACCTTATCGAGGGGATGAAGGGTACAATAACTAGCATAATCTGCTGACTGATTATTAGCTTTAGCGGAAACGTTCTTAATGTTGTTCGCTGCGTAAATATGCAACTCCTGACCCCATGGGTAGGATTAAATTTTTGCATGGTCGACATACTGACAAGGTGTCACCGCAAGTGATTTGTTTGTAAATTAATAAGATCAGTCATCTAAAGCGTTTTTAAGCATTCTCGTCTTGTATACCGAGGTAAAAGAGCAACATTACAAAATCTACCTTATGAAAAGATTTCTACCTAATTCTCTATCTCTACTTTTGCTGTCTACGATTTGTAACGTGGGTATGTCTGCAATTACCGCACAATTCGAATTTAACGGAGCCGCTAACACGCTGGCTTCGGCTTCGAAAGATACAATCACTGGCACAGCAGCGTTCAGTGATTTTTCGAATACGAGCGCCAATGCTACTGCCCTGCATGATGGAAACGGCAACTTGGTTTTTACCGGTAATGTCGATAAGAAAAATCTTACCGCTGGTGCGATTTTTGGCGGTAGCGCTTATATACGCCTCGACTTTTCTTCTTGGAATACTTCAGGTAGTGGTAACAATTTTGATTTTTCACTACGTCTTCGTGATACAGATACGAATGGTGCGGGTAATGTATCGGCTCAATTTAGAGTTAACGGATCGACCAATAATAAAAATAATCTGCTCGCTACGAATTTAAATAATGGCAGCTACAAAGCTACTGCATTTAACCAACCTTCGGATGATCCGAATGGCTTTTCCGTGATTTTAGGCTACGACTTAGATAACACAACGTACTCTGTCTGGTATGACACTACAAGGAATGGTACTTACACCCAAGGGATTAACAGCAGCGCCATCGCAGTCTCTGCAGCTACTGATTTAGTGGATGGTTGGGAACAGGTAAATGCAATCACTCTAGATACTGTCGGAAACAGCACATCGGATTATTTTGCGTTAGATTTCTTGGCAGTGGGTGACAGCCTTTCTGAAATTCAAGTGCTAACCCCTGCAGCGGTTCCTGAGCCATCAACTTATGCGCTGCTATTCGGAGTTTTGGGTTTCAGCTACGTTATTGTTCGTCGTAAGATCCGTAAGTAGCCGTCCCGGGTTTTACCCGAATTGGTTTAAAGCAGACCATATGGTGGGAAAGCAGCGACTACTGTAGTAGACACGCTACTTGGCGATTCGTCCAACTGCTGTACCATGTTGAAACCTAGCGGATTTGTTTCATTCGCTTTCAGGCCTGTTCTTAAACCGTTCCGCGACGCGCTTCCAGTTCTGTGCGAATTGCTTCCATGCGCTTTTTTGTCAGCGGGTAGGCCGTACTGAGTAAAAGAGCGATTAAAAGACAAGCAACCGGCAGAGAAACCAGTGCGAGACGCATATTGTGCAGGGTGGCTTCGGATTGCGCGCCCTCAAGTTCGGCATTAAAGCCGGTCTTTTGGAGGACAACACCAGCGGCAATCAGTGCGATAGAAGCGCCTGCCTTGATCATCCACCCACTGATTGCACTGAAAACACCTTCACGGCGTTTTCCGTTTTTATACTCATCATAATCACAGTAGTCGGAGAGCATGGAGAGAAAGATTGCCCAGAAGGTAGTGTAGGCCGGTGCAAAAAAGAAGGGATCCAGGAACACGAGTTGGGGGATGGCCTGATTATAGGTGAACCAGCGGGCGAGCGAACCAACTAGAGCGAGCATAAGCGCAAGGGACAAGAGTGTCCGTTTCTCCATCTTTGCGAGGAAGATAGAGATGACAAAAAGCATAATATATCCAAGAACTTGCAGGATATTCTGGACGAATGCCTGATAGGTGGAGCCGGTAGCGGTGTCACCTTGCCAGATGTAGTACATATTGACGTAGAGACCGAGTGCGCCGACCAACAATATGCTGGAGAGCAGTCCGATGCCAATGCCGTGCAGCATGAGGAAGGGCTTATCAGTAACGAGGGAGAGAAAGCTTGGTAAAAAGGGTACTTTTTCCTGTTTCGCGGCTATCTTATTGTAACGTTCTTTAGGGAAAATGGAGCAGACAATTCCGGAAATCAGTATGGTTACACTGGCAATGCCCATAAGGAAACGGATGCCGGTGACTGGATCGGCCCAGGGTAATTCAAAATTTACCAGACTGCCGATCTGGATCCTTTCCATTTGTGTGAGCGGATAGATCCAGGGGATGAAGAGCAGGATGGTTTGGGTAAAGAAAGCGGAGTAGACACGTATAGTGGTTCGTTCACCGTAATCCGGAGTCATTTCCGTGGCCAGCGCACGAAAGGGTACCGAGTATATTGTATACGTTGTGAAGAAAATGATGGCGAAGCAGAATAGGTAGATTGTCTTGGCGTTTTGCGTCCAATCGGGTGATGCCATCCAAACCAGAGGGTAGGCGATTGCCATGAGGATAGCCCCAAGAAGAATAAAGGGCTTACGCCGACCTCGCTGGCCTTTCCAGTTATCGGAGATATATCCCATGATGGGATCGGTCACGGCATCCCAAATCCGCATCAGTCCGAGTATCCAGCCGATCGTATCCGGTGGCAGTTTTAGGATGGTGTTGTAGATCGGCGTGGCTACATCGTTGATCCCGTTTTCCCCGTAGCGGTTGGCGACCTCGCCTATACCGAAGGCGACTTTTTCGCCAAAATTGAGTTTTCCTGCAGGTACCTTTGCCGTGCCATTTTCTGGAGTATTTTGGGGTGTATCTGTTTGGTGCATCAGTTGAATGGTGTTGGTCTAGGCGCGCACGCCAGATGTCTCGAATCCGGTCTCTTTGGCATTCAGGGTGCCGATGTTGAGCTGGTCGGCGTAATGGACCATATTCTCTAAAATGCGGGCGGCCACGGGGTCTTTCGAAGCTTTGCTTCGGATGATCAAGGTGCTCAGTAGAATCTTACCTAAACCGTGGTATTTGACAGCAAGGTTGGTTCCATGCCAAAGATCCTCACCGCCGAGGTAGGTGCGTTTTTCCGTCTTTGTGGCGATGTCTTCGGGTCGGTACCAGGTAATCGAGTGGGCCGGGGCTTCTTCCGCATTGAGTTCGTAGAAGCTTTCTGCAGGCGCGACTTCCTGATACGGTTCGTCCATCAGACAATCTGTCGGCAATCCCTTGAAAATCGGATGTGCCTTGACGCTGTGCGCGGTCCCTTCCCAAAAGGAGAAAGAGGGGCGGGCGATAAGATCGAATGGGAAAATGCCGGATTGCAGAAGGCGGTTCTCTGCTTCGTCGGTCACCGGACAACCGTCGTACTCGCGAATCATCGCAGCCGCTTCATGGGTGGAGGGTGGTTCCAGGAAGATAGCAGTGGCCGTGCCGGCGTGAACTTCTTGCAAGGCGCGGCGGACAGAGTCGAGGTCTTCTGGCTTAGCGACATCTTCGCTGGCAAATACGTAGATGCAGCGTTCTCCGTTGAAATTCCACGATTCGAGTTGAATAGTTTCGAAGGGTTGTTTTTTTCGCCAACCCGCTAAGTTGTTGTGAGGATCATAAACAACCGTGGGAAGTTCTGGTGCTTCATTCATTGGTCTGGGATCCAGCACAAAAAGTTCAACAGTCGAGGAGCGCAGCAGGGCGTCGTCTGCAGTGTAGGCGCCGACACTGACGGTGTTCCGGCCTTCCGAAAGGAGCTTAGCCGGCAGGTTCACTGTTTGTTGGATAAGGCCGCTGGAATCATCCCAGTTTCCGAGGACAGCGGTGACCGTTTGCTCGCCAGCGGATAATTCGATGCGTGCGGGAACCGATTTGTCGGGATCACGAAATACAATTCGCATCGCGACATCTTTCACTTTCTCCAGATTTCGTTCTTCAACAAAGCAGAGTAGGTGCGGGTATTGGTTGCCGTCGGCAATGGCGTGGTACGCGCTTTTGGGGCGCTGCCAATGATCAATCAAACCGGCACCGAGAATCCAGTCACCATCGGTAAAGGCGTGGATGCAGTATCCGGAAACAGCGGGGTTTGCCAGTAGTGCATCCAGTTGTCGACGGTTGCCCCGCGCTTGCACTTCCTGAGTCGCCCGGCAAATGGAGTCTACGTCAGGAAAAACCGACTGTAGTTCGCAGGCGATGAGTGCCTCACTCATATCTTTAGTTAATTTCTCGTGGTGTCGATAGGCCGGGAGCTTTGGGTTGCTCTGCTCTTGAAAGAGCCTGTAGTTGGTCTCGATTTCCGGCCATCCACCGAAGCCAAACTCTGACATGAAGATAGGCGTTCCGGCGTTAATTTGGGTATTTCCTTCCACTGTATCCACACTGCCGATGTTTTGATAGAGCTCCCAGTGATTCTGGTCGAGTGGAGCGCGCACATAGCTGTGCAGCTCACAAAGCCGTTGTCGTTTACGCGAATGGGGAAGATAGAAATGGGCGCCTTCAGCCCAACCTCCGGACTCGTCCAGAACGAGACGGGTGGGATCGAGTTCGCGCGCCATCAGTGCCATTGCCGGTATCATCCGGGCGAGTTCTACGCGGGTGACCTCGTTAAACATTTCCCACCAGATGATGCAAGCATGGTTGCGGTCACGCAGGATTAGCTGCCGGATTTCATTTTCTATGCGCTGGGGAGTTTCCGGCTTAGCGGTTGGCCAGCAACTCATACATTCAACGGCGGGTGAGGTGATAATTAGCATGCCCGCGGCATCGGCTTCTTCCAGTATGATAGGGGGGACAGGACGCCGCCAGGGGCGGAGCAAATTCAAGCCCGCCTTCTGCGCGAGTGCGATTTCCTTGCGAACAACAGCGCGATCCTCCGGGTAGGACTGGTGTTTTGCGTAGACCCCTTCCCAAAAACCGCCACGCAGGTAAATCGCTTCCCCATTCAGGTAGAAGCGTCCCTCTCGAAAGGTGAAATGACGAAGCCCGATTCGTTGTTTACTTTGGCTGACCAACTGACCGTCGATCAGCAGACTCATTTCAGCTCGGTAAAGATGTGGATTTTGGCAACTCCACAATTGCGGGTTTTCTAACTGCAGGAACTGTTGTACCGTGTTCTTTCCGGGTTCGATTACGAGCGGTTCTTTTTTCTCGAATACGGGCACATCGGCGGCATCAAAAAGTTGTAATTCCAGAACCGCTTCGATCTGATCGGACGCATTGCAGTGCAGTGTGGTCTCGACCTCAAAACCATCTGTTTTTCTATTCGGCTGATAGAAGGATTGGTCGATCCATGCATGTGCATTAAATTCGAGATGAAGCGGTTGCCAGATACCCGCAGTTAAACCACCGCGCCAGTGTGGCATGTCATTTGGCCCTAAGTCATCGATATGAATGTTCTTTGTTACGATGGGCCCGACCACGCGGATGGCAAAGTGATTGGCTTCCCCAAAACGCAGGAAATCCTCAATTTGGAATTCAAAGGGTGTGTAACCGCCTTCGTGACTGTCCACTGCTTTGCCATTGATCCACAGGCTGGTTCGGTAGTTGGCGGCGGCAAAACAGAGGCGGCAAACGGCCCCCTTCTCTTCGATCGGTATTTCGACTTCTTTACTGTACCAGGCGACTCCCTCGTAATCTTCAATCTGCTCTTCCCAGCAGGAAGGGACTGTTATTTCTGTACTATTTTCCGACAGCGATTCAGCTGATTGGTACCACGCCTCCTCCAGACCACGGTTACCCGTGTCTAGCGTAAAACGCCATGTGTTGTTGAGGTCAATAGTGTGCATCGGAGTATGGTTAACATAGCAACTAATCATACTATCATGTAGACTCGGATGCTGCTGTATTCAGAACGCTTAAACTGTTCGCAGTATGGTATTTATCAGTCAGGCGTTTTGGCTCTTCTGCACGTAATGTCAAATATACATCGCTGTCGGAGGCGAGTTATCAATTTTCATCGTTTCCGTGAATGGCGAGCAACAACGCGTCCAGTTTTTCAACTTTATCAGGATGCTCCATGGCAAGGTTTTGTTGCTGCCCGATGTCAGCACTAAGATCATACAATTGTGGATTCAAATCGTTACCGGTTTCGATACCTTTTTCAGCAAATAGAGCGGGTCCGTCATGTGGCGGTATATAGACCCAGTTCTCTTGGCGGACGACCGTCTTCGCTCCAATACCTTCAGTTACAAGATGGTCCCTCCCGATTGAATCGCTACCCAATAACACAGCACTCATTTCTTCACTGTCGGCCCGCTCGCTTTTCGGCAGTTTGCAGCCGGCCATTTGTGCGAAGCTGGCGAGGAAGTCGGCATGGCTGAAGAGGGCCGGGCTTTCGCCGGGGTCGACTCGCCCGGGAGCGTGAACGATCATGGGCACGCGGGCACCGCCGTCAAACATACTGTACTTTCCTCCGCGTAAGGGCCCTGCCGGTAGATGAGCTCCGCACTTCTCGGAGGCGGCATCTTCATAGCCGTCGTCGAGTACCGGCCCGTTGTCGCTGGAAAATACAACAACGGTATCTTCATCCAAGCCCTCCGCTTTGAGATGCTCTAAAATTTCGCCGACGCACCAGTCCAGTTCGGCGATAACATCACCCCGTGGTCCCTTGTTTGTAGAACCGGCAAAGCGTGGACTCGGGATGCGTGGCACATGTGGCTGGTGAAGAGCATAGTAGAGAAAAAACGGCGATTCCTTATGTTCGCTGATGTAATCCTTCGCTCGATTGAGGAATACCTCACTCATCGTCTCATCCTCCCATGTGGCGCTTTTCCCGCCTCGGCAAAAGCCAATTCGGCCGACTCCGTTGACGATCGTATCAAAATGCTGCTGGTCACTGTGTTGGATGCGAAGCAGTTCCGGGTGAGTTTTTCCAGTGGGTACTTCGGGAAAAGGATTGGCGCCGCCATAAACCACATTGATTGGATCCGCTGGATCTAGGTTGTCGACCCGGCAACCATCTAAATAAACGCAGGGCACGCGATCATTTGTGGCGGCCATGACGTAAGCGTCATTGAATCCTACATCCAGTGGAGAAGGGCGTATTTCCTGGTTCCAGTCGATCGATCCTTGGCCGAGCCCAATATGCCACTTTCCGATGACCGCAGTGGCATAACCAGCATCTCGCAGAGTGCCAGGCAATGTTCGTTCCTCTTGTCCGATGATCATAGGCGCATCACCCTCAAGAATCTGAGCTTTTGGGTTTCGCCATGGGTAAGCACCGGTTAAGAGACTGTAACGGGAGGGCGTGCAGGTAGCCGCAGTGGCATAGCTCTGAGTAAAGCGAAGCCCCTCATTCGCCATTCGGTCGAGGTGCGGGGTGGGGATGCCGGAAGCTCCATAGCAGGCAAGATCGCCAAATCCGAGATCGTCTGCGTAGATGATGATGAAGTTTGGCTGTTTCATGTGTGTTGAATTCTCAGGTATTCCGATATTCCCATCAGAATTCATGTAAATGTTGTGGACAATAAAAATATCCGGAAGTGCTTATCGATGCGTCATTTTATTGCCTCAGTAACATTCAGCTTTCGAATCGGGTAATTTTTACGCTTTCGGCATTCAATCTAGGCAAAATTGTACAAGGTTTAGCATCCTCATAGGCAGTAAAAAATATTCAAATAAAGTGTCTCAACAAGGGTGGATATCTTGAATGCTCAGGTAGTGATTAAACCGAATTTTCGAATCGCTTAGTTAGTGCGTAATCGCTTCAAGCAGACCACAATCATAGTAATTGGAGCGAGTATGTTCGTTTAATGATCAAAAATGTTGGCAGTCTTCCAAAATAGGGTTAATTAATTGACTTAAATGGGCTTAATAAGTCATTTTGTATGAATTATAAGACCTATATTCAAGAAACTGGGTAAACAAAAAATACAATTAAACATGAATACGAAAAACCTATTTTATACATTTTCCGTCCTTTTTGCTGTTTGTTTCATTTCGAGCACGAGCGTGAGCGCACAGGATCTACTGGCTGGCTGGCATACTTTTAATGGCGATACGGGTACGGAAATGACCAGTGATCAACATGCAGGAATTACTGCTATAATTACCGGTGGTGCAAGTGAGGCAGCAAACCGTAATATCAACAATAATACCTACGGTGATTCAGCATTTACATTTACCTCTGAAAGCAATTCCACGGGTGTTCTGGCAAATACATACAGTAACAATAACAAGCGAATTGACATTACGATAACCAATGGAACGACCGATGTTATAACGATTGATGAGATCGTATTTGATAATCAGTTGGCATTTGGTGCCGATAGCGGTAGTGTTCGCATTTCCCATTTGACTGGATCGAGCGATTTGAGCGATGCATTCGGTGGACGCCTTTTGGGGACTATTAGTTTCACAGGTGGAGTATTTAGTACGGTTTACCAATCAACCATAACCACCAGTGCCATGACGGATGTTGAGTTAGCAGTTGGTGAAAAGGCAGCCTTTCGTTTTGAGTTTCAAACAACCGGTGCTGCACTCGGTGTGAAACTTGATAACATTGGCGTTCTTGGTACGGTTCCCGAACCGCATGCCTACGGTTTGATTGTCGGGGCAATTGTATTGGTTGCCGTGATGGTGCAGCGCCGACGGATTTCGTAGGAATGTATTTTCAATTCAGTCACATGGTTCTATTCAGCTGATCTGCGAGAGTCGTCCTTATCCCTCAATCATGATACATATAATTGGCAAAGCATTGTTATTAACGGCGGTCACGAGTTTCCTTTTTTCTACTGTATACGCGCAGCAAATATTAGTCGGTTGGCATTGCTTTGATGGTCTTGTCAGCTCGAGTGCAGCTGACGAATCCATACCGGGAGTAGCCGGCACCATTGAAGGAGGCTTTGAGGAAACAGTGGGTCGAAACATTAATAACAATACCTACGGAAATTCTCATTTATCAATTACTCCGGGTGCGACCGATCGTGGCGTACTATTAAATACATTTTCTAATCCGAATGCTCGTCTGATTATCAAGATCACGAACAACAGCGGATCTGATATTACGATTGATTCTATACTCTTTGACGTGCAACTGGTGTTCAGCTCGAAGCAGGGAAATACATCGGATCAGATTCGTGTCGCGCACCTGAGTGGCTCCAGCGATCTTCAGGATACATTTTCCGGTAGAGATCTGACGAGTTCGGCGACTACTGGCATACTGTATATACCTGAGGGTGATTTCACTTTTTATCAGTTTAATATAGAAACTGCACATATGGCCGATAATACTCTCTCTAATGGTGAAACAGCTGCTTTCCGCATAGAGGCCGTCGATTCAAATGGATTGGCTGGTCCTGGATTTGGTCTTAAATTGGATAATATCGGTGTCGTTTCTGTATCCGTACCGAAAACAGGTAAAGAATGATGGCACGCGATCATTTGTTGCGGCCATGCGGTAAGCGTTATTGAATCCTACAAACAGTGGAAAAGGGCAAATCTCTTGGTCACAGTCAATCGATATCAGGCCGAGCGCAACGTCCCAATTTGTATCTGAAATAATAACAGTTTAGGCATATTTAGCGTATGCACAATGAGAACAGAGCGATAATGTATCTCGGATCGTCTAAATTGTTTTTGGGTACATCTTTGGTTGTGTGACTAGTTGACTTAAAATATTTAGCTTAAATTATTCTATATAAATCATTAGTTAACCTTAACCAACTTTTACTAAATGAATACTACCCTTAAATACGTTGCAGCTTTGCTAGCTGCATTTTCAATTGTTTCAAGCCTCTCTGCTGAGGTTGTCGTGCGTTTTGAGTTTGATGAAGATGCCAGCACAACTGCTAGTAACGCAGTCAACACTGGAACAAGTGGTACTGATGTAGCGCTAGATAATTCTTGGGGCACGATCAATGGTAGCGGTCAGCTTGTTGTTACCGGAAATCAAGATCGTTCGAATGTTTCGTTAGGCAGTCATGTTATAAGCGGCACATCTTATTACCGCTTAGATTTTGCTACATGGGATACCAGCACCAGTACTGAGAGCTTCACCAAAAAGGTATTCGCTTTTGGTCCGCGCTTGCGTTCAGCTCCAGATCCTGAAGGTATAACACCACAAACGAATAATATCATGCTGGTAAACCTTGATACGGGAACATCAGCATCTGCTGCGGCTCTTAAATCAAACAAAAATGCTGCGAGAGCAGACTTTCATTACATTAAAGGTGGTCTAAGTAGTAATGATGGATTTAGTATTATCATTGAAGTGAATACAACTGCAAACACTTATACGATATGGACAGATCCTGGACTAACGGGTAATTACACAGCAGAGCTAAATGACACTGACCAACCGCTGCAGATAAGTAATAATACAGATTTTACCCAAGTGAACGCGCTGACTTTTGATCCAGGTGGGGGTACTTTTACGATCAATCGAATAGCCCTCGGAGACGATTTTGGTGAGATCTCCACTTTATACGACGCTGGAGATTTGCAAGCTCTTGTTGCTGATCTGCAGAGTCAGCTCGCTACCGTAACTTCTCAGCGAGATGCCCTGCCAACGCAAAGCGCTTACGATGCTGTTGTTGCGGAACGAGATGCAAGAAACGCAAGAATTGGAGAGGATTCTATGCTTATTTCGGTCGATCCTAATACCAATCAAGCTGCTATTCAATTCGTTGTTGAAGAGACGAGCGATCTGGATGATTGGGCTAGTGGATCAACGACAACGAAAACTATTCAACTGACTATACCGGATGGTCAGGATATTCGTTTCTATCGATTTGTGCCATACTCAGAGTAACAAATTTTTAAGTCATTTATAGGAAGCCCTCAGGAATTCCTGAGGGCTTTTTACTTATTTTAAGTTCTAAGTGTGGGCAAGCAGACTGCAATGTCATTAGACTCGTTTATAATGTTATCCTTTAGCACTTAACGCCATATCGATGTTGTCTATTTTGCTACTATCGAACATATTGATATGTAACCTTTCATATATCTGATTTATCTTCTACCTCGCCTAATGATGAATGCTTTCTTAAGTTTTTCTTTACCCCTGTTAATGTTTTGTCTCGTTGTTCCGCCTCTAAAAGCTGAAGCAGATACTTACTCTGGGTTGAAAGAGGCTGCTTCAACGAGCGAAATACCGGATGGGATGAATGTATTATTTATTGTTTGTGATGACCTGAATGATTTTGAGGGCGTATTCGGTGGGCACCCACAGGCACAGACGCCACATATGGACGCGCTTGCTGCGGATGCGGTTCAGTTTGTCAATGCACACACCAATGCTCCGATATGTGGTCCCAGTCGTTCTTCCTTCATGACCGGCATTTATCCGCACAATTCCAATGTGTTTGGTTTTAATAATTGGTATAATCCGGGCAAGACTGGTTTTTCTGTCAACACGATCATGCAGAATTCCAAGACCTTGCAGCATTACCTGCGTGATAATGGTTTTATTTCGTATGGGTCAGGTAAGTTGTTGCACCACGATTTAAGGGATGATTACGTCTACCCGAGTGGGCATCCGGAGGCAGGTAATCCACAGGAATACTGGGATGCATATGGAGATCCTGCTTGGGCAGGCCCGTTTGCCTACAACCAAAATACGCAGAGTGTGGTGAATCACCCAAAAATTCCGAATACGTTTTATCAGGGGGTAGATGCCGAGGATAAGGGGGCCGGCAGCTACAACAGTTTATTTGGCTCTTTGGCAGATGTTCCCAACGATAATGGCAGTACTGGCTGGTGGAATGCTACATGGGAAGCCTCCGGAGCCTATCGATACGTTAATGACAATGATCGTGACGACATGCAGGATGAGCGCGTCCGCAAATGGGCGACCGGAAAAATCGATGAAATGACGTCGGCCGATCCGACGGGAGAGAACAATCGCTTCATCATGTCTATTGGTTTTCACAACCCGCACACCCCATTCGTTGCTCCGCAGTCGTATTTTGATCTATATCCAATAGAAACTTTACAATTGCCAACGCGAATCGCCAACGATGTCGAAGACACTTTCTTTGATAAAAATGTTAAACTCGATCAGTCAACTTTGCATGTCTACCAGTCGTTACTTAATTCAGTTGGAGAGGCTTCGTTGGATGGTACGGTTTATCAAACGGAGGAAGCGTTTCTGAAGGCCTATTTGCAGGCTTATTTAGCCTGCGTGAGTTTTGTGGATACCCAGGTAGGCGCCTTAATTGATGCACTTGATGCGAGTCCTTACGCCGACAATACCTTAGTTATATTGACCAGCGACCACGGCTATGAGTGGGGCGAGAAGGAGGCCTTATCCAAGAATACACTTTGGGAGAACAGTACTCGTGTGCCACTGTTGATCCGTGTGCCCGGGCTGGAAGCAAATAACGGAAAGCAAGTGGATGTACCGGTTTCTCTGATCGACTTGTATCCGACAATCCGCGACCTGTGCGGACTCGAAGCCGACACTAAAAAGACACCAGCAGGGCATGACTTAGACGGCCACAGTCTGCGTCCTTTGTTAGAGAACCCGGAAGCGGGCATTTGGACGGGTCCCCCGGTGGCGCTCTCCATGGTTAGTGCTATACCTAGTGACAATCCCGGAGATAAAAATTATGCGGTACGCTCCAAGCACTGGCGTTACATCCGCTACGAAAACGGCATGGAAGAATTGTATAATCATTCGGATCCGCTCTATGCCTTCACCGATGCTAGGTATGCAAATGGGGATCCACATGAAGAGGTAAATCTACTTATATCTGATCCAACAGATCCAGTTGTCGTCAGGATGTACGCTTACTTAGTTAATCAACTCCTAACGATGGTACCTGCGCTCGCGACAGACAAGCGCAACCTGCTGGTTAATCCGGGCTTCGAATGGTTGCCCAGTCCGTCTTCTTCGCCAAACCCGGGAGGCGAAATGTGGGCCAGCGAGGAGTCGGGCAATCCATGGGAAGTCACACGCGGACAGGTCAATAAAACGCAAGATGGTAAATATTCATTGGAATACAGGTATGCGTGGGAAGTCCGATTCGTTACCCAGACGCTTGCCTATCCATTGGATTCAAACCAGACCTATGAACTTTCTTTCTGGATGCATAAAAAGTCTAGTGAAAATCTAGCCGGTTCTAACAATCCTTCAATTAGCGTAGAATTGTGGACTTCACCGACAGTGGAGGGCACCTACCAGTACCGTGCGAACTGGGTTACCGATGTGGAGAATACCATAGCAGACACCTGGGAACAATTCAGCGGGCAGATTGATGCATCGACTCTGGCTGCTTACGATGGGGATTATATGCAGCTCCGAATCAAGCGAAATTCTGCGGTGAATCGGAAGATCTACCTCGATGATTTTGTTTTGGATGCGTACGAGCAGAATTCTTTCAGTCAGTGGGCTTACGAAGAAGGACTCAATCCAGCCGGGTATGCGTATGATCTTGACGGAGACAGTCTCTCGGCGCTGGAAGAATACGCTTTTGGGGGCAATCCGCAGGATGCTCTATCGGTTGGCTATAAGCCGGAGCTTGCTGTCGGAGCAAGTAGTGTGAGCTTCTATTATCCGCAACGTAAAGGCTCGGCTTTACAGTATCAATTAGAGTTCACCACAGATTTAAGCGCTGCAAACTGGTCGACGGTTGGACTGAGCACGCAAAGCCCAACTGAAGAATTTGATGGGAATTACTGGAAGGCAGCAAGCACACTGGGAAGCAAACCGGATGCCTGTTTTTTTCGTACCAAGATCGACTTCTAAGAAGCCTGACTTACAGAATGTTCGCTGCCGACTTCTAGAGTTATCTTAGTTCGTCGCTTTCCACCATGTATCGTTCCCCAACGTGGGAAATACCCGGTCTTTCAGTTCCGCATTCCAAGACTCCCAGAGCTGAGTCAGTTCATTTGCTTTCTTCGGTTGTTTCCAGCGGAGATTTTCGTCTTCGTGAATATCGTTAGCGAGATTATGCAGCGCGAAGGCTTTTTGTCTCTGGGTAGTGGCTACAAGTTTCATTGTTCCACCGCGCACGCCCATCCCGTTTTGCTCCCATTTACGCCAGAAAAGGTGATCATGGGGCGTGCCGGTTTTTTCCCCGGTCAGATAAGGGATTAGATTGACGCCATCGAGTGGTCGATCCTCGGAGATGGGCACATTCGTAAGAGCGGCCATTGTACCAAAAATATCAAGTGATATAATCGGCTCTTCATAGGTTAGACCTGGGGGCAGGGTGCCTTTCCACTGCATGGCAAAGGGCACACGGATGCCCCCTTCAAATAAATCAGACTTGGCACCCCGCAGGGGGGCATTGTTCGAGGCATTCTTGGTTATCGCACCACCGTTGTCGGAGAGAAAAACAACAAGGGTATTCTCTTCCAAGCCCTCCTCACGCAATGTCTCTAAAATTTTACCGACCCCGTCGTCCACTGCACTCACCATGGCTGCGTAAGTACGGCGATCTTTATCTTCAATGTGCGTAAATCGACTCAGGTATTTCTCTGTTGCCTGAAGCGGGGCATGAGGTGCGTTGTAAGCGAGGTACACAAAAAAGGGATTTCTGGCTCTCGCTTCTTTACGTATAAAGGCGACCGCCGCATCGGATAATTCATCGGTTACATAATCATCAATTTCGATTTTTTCTCCGTCGCGCTCGATCTTCATTTTATACCAGTGCCATTTACGTGTAACCTCAGAAAAATCGTTCAGAGTGAGTAGTTCAGGTAAGTAATTGAGACCACCGGCGAGAAAACCAAAGAAGTGATCAAAGCCGCGTTTGTGGGGATGAAAATGCGGGTGTGTACCCATGTGCCATTTTCCGATTACAGCGCTTTTATAACCAACTTTTTGCAGTACTTGGGCGAGAGTTTCTTCCTCCAGAGGAAGTCCAGCAACCGGGTTGCCGGGGTCGATCGATGGATTTGTCGTGAAACCGAAACGGTCTTGGTAGCGCCCCGTCAGCAGTCCTGCCCGACTGGGGCCACATACGGGGAAGGAGACGTAGCCATCGGTAAAGACGACGCCGTTGGTGGCGAGACTATCGAGGTTTGGGGTGGGGATGTCGGTACAGCCGTTGAAGCCGACATCCTGGTAGCCCTGATCATCTGTCAGGATAAGCACCAGATTCGGCGTTTCTGCAGCCCGCAGGAAGGGTTGAAGCGTAAGCAGCAATGCAACGATGCGTATAATCAGTTTAGACATGAGAATGAATGGAATCTTTTTCTATATGGCTTTTGAGGAATTCACGCGGCTCCACCTGTTGAACGTTTCCGGTTTTTACATCGCGCGGGGTGGCTCTAAAAGATCGCTTAAAGGCGGTGGCGAAACTTTGGCTGCTCTGAAAGCCAACCAGCATCGCGATTTGGGTAATATTCATCGATGAACTGACTAATAGCTCATAGCCCTTAATCAGACGTATTTTCCAGAGGCTGGCCATGGGACTTTCTCCAGTGGCCGTGCGGAAGGCTTTGGTCAGCTTACTTTCTGATACGGCCAGACGTTCGGCCAGCTTCTTTAAATCCCAGTGGTCGCCGTACTCGCGTTCAAAGAGGTCAATGGCCAGCAAAACGGTCGGGTTTTGTGTCAGTTCCAATGGAATAGCAGACACTGTCGGTGACTCATGTACAAGTTCCTGAATCGAATAAATAAATGCCTGAAAGGCAGCGCTGGCAATTTTTTCGCTGAAGCGCCCCGGAGATGCGTGCTCATTAACAATCGTTTTAAGGAGGGATTTATGCTTGGGCATGAACTGTTGCTTGGCATAGGTAAAATCCTCCCAAGCTTCGAGTAGTTCGGGTTCGTCCTGTAGCGCATGACGCATGGAAAATCCGATCCATAGGCTGTGATTATAGGAGAATTTTTGATCGAGTCGCTCCATGATCGAGCCGGTCGAAATAAGCAATAAGCTGCCATTGGTTAGATCCTCTTCAATGCCATTGATCCGGAAACTGCATTCACCCTCAAGTTGGAGCATAAAGGTATAATTGGTCAGTTTTTTGGAGACGGGCTTGAGGCGTGGGGAAGACCAGTGCTCGCCCAGTGAACTGACACCTGGTACAATTACATCGTCACCGTAGATACTGAATCCGGAGTAGACACCTTCTGGTAGATCAATGGGCATAAGAGTGAGCTTTGGTTAAGTGCGCTTGGTTAAATTTGCTGGTAAATCGACATTGTCCAAGGTCGCTTCGTGACGGTCTATTTCCGCGGCTAGTCTTTGGCAGATCGATTGATAGGCGGCGTCGAAAGCGAGGTTCTTTGTCTCCATCGGGTCATTTTCCAGATCGAACAACTGGGTTGTTTCGGAGCCGTAATAACGGATGAATTTATACTGTTGGTCGACGACCATCCGTCCGCTGGCCTTGCTTTGGGCATGCAGATAGCGACGCCATGTTGCCGGCTTTCGGTCGCCCTCAAGGAGAGGACGTAAGCTCAAGCCTTTCAGCCCGGAAGGGGAATCAATTCCGGCGTAGTCGCAGAAGGTGGGGAAGAAATCGAGACCGGATACTAGGTGCTCAACGTCCTCTATCCCTTCGGGAATGTGACCCGGGAAACTGACCATCGTCGGCACGCGCGAGGAAGTATCATAAAAGTTATCCTTGAAGAGCATACGGTGATACCCGTTCGCTTCTCCGTGGTCAGAGGTAAAGATAAGAACTGTATTTTCGTAATCGGGTGATTGTTCGAGTGTATCAAGTATGTAGCCGACATTGATATCGACCATCTCAACCATGCGGTAGTAGAGCCATTGATAATGGCCCCAGTTTTCTTCGGTCCATGGCTTTAGCCAATCAACTAAACCTTCATGGAAAGAAGCGATCTGCTCCGGCTCACGAGGATCGTAGTCAAAATTTGGCGGGTAGGGTGGCAACTGATCCTGCAAATGAGGGAAGGGGAAAGGATGCTCCGCAGTACGGGTGGCATTACCAATGTCGTGCGGGTTCATCAGGCCGACTTGAGCAAAGAAGGGACGCGATCGATCGCGGTTTTCGAGGAAGGCTTCAAAGGAGAGGGCAACGAGGTTGTCGCTGTACTCTCCCTGAGGGTGCGAATTGTGCGGTACTAATTGAAAAGACTGGTGCAGGGGGCGCCCCGGTACATGCCATTTACCAATGTGTACGGTTTGATAGCCGTTTTGACCCAGCCATTGACCATAATCCGGCAAGTCTTGACGCAATCTGCGATTATTGGCGGCCACGTTATTCTCGCTGGGAAATCTTCCGGTGCACCAGCTGGCACGTGCCGGGCAGCAGATCGGGTCGGGCGTATAACTCTTTGAAAAATCGATGCTTCGTTTTGCCAGTCGATCGATATGAGGCGTCTTGACATAGGGATTTCCGTGACAGCTCAATGCCATGTGGCTGAGTTGATCGAGATTTAGAAACAGAAGGTTTGGCGGATGGAGGCCGCCGGACAGTGGTCCTTTGGGCGCAGCAGACGACTGTTGGAAGAATGCACTGAGTGAAAGTGCGCTGCCCGCTTTGAGAAAATCACGCCGGCTGAAGAGGTTTGCTGGGCTATCCGAAATCATGAGACAGCCTCGTTTTGAATTGCGGTCAGGGTGTACGCCACATTGCGCCCGATCACCGCAAGCACATGATTGTGTTCGTTTTGCCAAAAATAGAGTGGCAACAGCGCCGGACCGACTAGAGCGAAGCCGTGTAACTCTTGTACCCGGTTTTCTATTTCCATCTTTTGCTTGGGCAAAGGGGTGATCTCCAGACCTGGCCGGAACATCGACAGATCATCGAGATAATCGACAAGCCCGGCATTAACGGCACCCGCGTGCAAACGTTCGATCAGCGTGTAGAGCGTGGTGGCAGGATGATTCGCTGTATATTTCCGGGTGGTAAAGTTAGCGCCGGTTTGGATACGGATTTGATCACCGCTGCGGGTACCACTGTGTTCAATCGGATCAAGTTTATTAAGGCGGAAGGATTTAACTGGAAGTATCGGATCAGAGCGATAACTGAAAATCCAGTTGCCGGGACTACCTACCGAGTTGGCTGCATAGTCGATAGATCCTTCTATCGTCTGCTTGGAAGCGTGCTCCTGATTCGTCCAGGTCGCCCAGGATCGAATGTGAGAGACATTCATCGAGCGGATTGAACTGCCGGATGCGGGTTTTTGACAGGAAAGCTGGAGGCTGCCTTCTTTTCGTACCTGAGGAAACGGGCCGACTCGTTTACCACCTTCATTTCGATATTCGTAGTTGCGCATGGCATGTATATCGTAGTGCAGGCTGTAGGCAGCAGTTGCTTGCATAGACTCTGTAAAGTCACGCAGGTAACTGGGGTAGAGATCAAAAGACAAGTGCATGTAAGCGTACTAAACAATCATCTTATACGATTTGGCGAATATTGCGTTCTTACAAGCTTGTGATTTGTTTTTCTACGGGTTTTTCAGGCCGTCTCATCTATCGTCGAATATTTTTCTTCTGTTATTGGCGGCCGGTGTTCTACAAAATGAAAGTCCGTCCTTCTGGGATTGATGAATCGGCGAAATGACTACAATAACAGGATTTGCGTGTTATCGACTGCTCGGCGAGAGATCCTGTCCGTCTTTTTGTTATTCGGATGCGAATGAATCTGACTTATTAGCGAACGCTTCTATTTCCGTTTACTGTTTAAATAACAACATTCTGCGAATCCTTTATTGTGACCGTTGCCCGACTACCTTTAATAAGATCTGTATATGAATATACGTAACTACGTTGCCAACCAATGGCTGGATAGTGAATCTTCGTCTGCTGTGTTCAATCCGGCTACGGGCGAGTCTATTGCTCGTGTAGCCATGGCGAGTGAAGGAGACGTCACCCGTGCTCTGGAAAGCGCAGAGGCGGCCGCATCGGTCTACGGTGCGCTGACGATCAACCAGCGAAAGTCTCTGATTGATTGCCTGATCGCAAAACTCAAAGCAGCGGAGGAGGAAATCGTCGCTCTTCTGGTTGCTGAAACGGGTAAGACTCAGGACATCGCCAGCTATGATTTCAACATGTTGGTGGATTGTCTGGGATATTACGTTGAGGAGGTAAAGCGCCACTACGGGGAAACGATCCCGGATTACGATGATGGCCACTTCAATTTTCTTTCTTTTCAGCCCATCGGGGTAGTCGCCGGCGTGCTGACTTGGAATTTCCCACTTCTCAACCTCGGCTACAAGTTGGGGCCAGCCTTGGCCAGTGGCTGTGCTTCGGTATTTAAGATCAGCGAACGGACCCCCATGTCTTCGATGCGGGTGGCCGAGTTAATCGATGAAGTGGGTTTTCCGGATGGTACTGTTCATTTTGTCTGTGGTTCGGGTAGAGTGGTCATTCCAGCGATGGCGCAAAGTCGGATTCCCCGCTTATTGACAATGATTGGCTCGACTCTGGCAGGGAAAAAACTGATTGAACATTCACCGTCCAGTGTGAAGCGATTTTCCTTAGAATTGGGGGGCGACGCACCGGTTCTGGTTTTTCCTGATGCCGATTTGGATGCTGCTGTAGCGGATATCGTGGGACTCAAATTAGCGAACGCAGGGCAGATCTGTGTCGCTCCAAACCGTGTATTCGTGCACCAGTCAATCTATGATGTTTTCATTGAAAAGGCTACATCGTTAATGGAGAGCTATCGCTATCTTGGTGATCCCGGTGATGGGCCGGAACTCAGTCCACTCTGTACTGAAGCAAGTCTGGAGCAGATGGTTGCTTTCTGTCGCCCGGAAATGCATGGCGGTACCATTGTTACGGGTGGTCAAGCAGCGGATCGTCCGGGGTATTTTTTACAGCCCACACTGATTAAGGATGTTGCGAGGGGCTCAAAGCTGACCTGCGAAGAAATATTCGGCCCTATTATGCCGGTTATACCGTTTACTGATGCGGACGATATCTTTGCCTTAGCCAATGATACGCAGTACGGGCTTTCCGCCTACTTATACACAGAAAGTATTCGCCGTGCGATGGAGGCTGAAAAGCGTCTGCTCTTCGGTAATATTCTGATTAATGAAGTTTATTATTCGCTACAGTTGCCCCATGGTGGACTGAAGCAGAGTGGCTTTGGTAAGGACGTTAGCCGTCTCGCGCTGGAAGATTACTTCGATACCAAGCGCATCTCTATCAAACGATGATTCAGATGAAGATTGCCGACATCCAATGCTTTCCATTGCGCACTGATTTGCATCGTTCTATCGGTTTCTCTCAATGGTATTACACTGCCAAGAATAACTGTCTGGTCAAAATTACCTGTGAAGACGGCACCGTTGGTTGGGGAGAATGTTATGGGCCTAACGAGGCCATCGCGACGGCCATTGAACAGCACTTTGCACCACGGCTCCTAGGGGCGAACCCACTACAGAACGAGTATGTTTGGGATGTATTATGGCGGGCTTACCTCGATTTTAACCGCAGCGGTATTTTTATGGCGGCGATCTCCGGCCTGGATATCGCTTTGTGGGACATTAAAGGCAAAGCTCTGCAAGTTCCGGTACGGATTCTTTTGGGTGGCACCGACGAACCGATACCGTGTTATGCTACGGGCATGTACTACCGAGACGATAAGCCGGAAATTGAAATGCTCAAAGAGTTGCTCGAAGAGGCGGCTGGTTATGTCGCTGCCGGTTACACTTTTTTAAAGGTCAAGATCGGCAAAAATCCGGAATTCGACCGGGCTTTGGTGAAACAGTTCCGGGCTCGTTTCCCCGATACCTTTATCGCCGCTGATGCCAATCATGCCTACAACTTTAAAGAAGCCTTTGCTATGGCCCGTTTGTTGGAGTCGCTTAATTACAGTTGGTTTGAAGAACCGTTGGCGCCGGACAATTATGACGATATGGCTGCTTTGCGTGCTTCCACAGCTGTGCCCATCGCGTCCGGAGAGTGTGAACAGACTCGGTTCGGTTTCCAACGATTGGCCCAGACAAAGAGTCTGGACATTTTCCAGCCGGATATTGCCTATTGTGGAGGGCTTAGCGAATTCCAGAAGATTGTCGCACTTGCATCTGCCGCACATGCGGATGTCGTGCCCCATTGTTGGGGCTTAAAGGTGAACCAGGCCGTGGCAGCTTCGGC
Source organism: Opitutia bacterium UBA7374 (assembly GCA_002469895.1). Lineage (GTDB taxonomy): Bacteria > Verrucomicrobiota > Verrucomicrobiia > Opitutales > Coraliomargaritaceae > UBA7374. The sequence goes on along the minus strand of DKOA01000043.1, from coordinate 5,615 downwards.
AATATCCATGCTGCCGCAGAATCCCGGCCGATTTGAGCGCCGATCGATTTATCTGGAGATGGATCAAACGGAACATCCTGTGCGGGATAGCATTTTCTCTGAGGCGCACGAAGTCAGGGACGGCAAATTGCACTTCAACGATTTACCCGGTCTGGGAGTCAGCGTCGATGAAGCAGCAATGGATCCTTTTATCCTGCGAGGAGACGGATAAAGGGGAAATCCAACTATAGATCCATTATGAAGTCACTATTTACAGGCGAAATACGCAGTCGATTAACAGCCAGTCGTGCCGTCGCAACGGTCACGATTGAAGAGGTCGATCAGGCCAAGCCTTTGGCCGAAGCATTGATTGCCGGGGGCATTGAGTGTGTTGAAATCACACTGCGCACACCGGCAGCACTCGATGCGATGAAGGCAATCGCCAATAGCTACCCGCAGCTCATGATTATGGCTGGCACCGTAATTACTCCGGAGCAAGTGAAGCAGGTGCAAGATGTGGGTGCGGTCTGTGCCGTCGCTCCGGGGCTAAATCGACGCGTGATCGAGGCTGCACTGACTGCGAAGATGCCTTTTGCTCCGGGGGTCGCTACCCCCAGTGAGATTGAAGCAGCGCTTGAGTACGATTGTGATATCCTCAAATTTTTCCCGGCCGAGCCGATGGGTGGCATTGGTTATCTCAAGAGCATGCAGGCGCCGTACGCACATTTGGGTCTGCAGTTTATTCCATTGGGCGGGTTGCATGCGGATAATGCCGAAAACTATTTGAAAGAATCCTGTATTCTGGCAGTTGGTGGATCATGGATCGCCAAAGCCGATGCAATTTCTACCGGCGACTGGTCGGGAATCAAGCAACGCGCTGCCGCCGTGATGGGCGTGTAACGGAAGAGTTTATCTATGAAAAAGGTTGTTACTTTTGGTGAAGTTATGGTGCGCTTGGCACCCTCAGGAAATTATCGCTTCGAGCAAGTTTGTCCGGGTGGGATGGATCTGACTTTTGGAGGAGCCGAAAGCTCTGTGGCTGCATCGGTCGCTATGTTTGGCGGCGCCTCGCGCTATGTTACGGCCCTACCGGAGAACGCTTTAACAGAAGCTTTCCTCCGGCAGATGCGGGGCTTTCAGGTGGATGTGAGCAGTGTACTGCGTCGACCTGAAGGGCGCTTTGGGGTCTATTACGTAGAGACCGGGGCAAACCAACGTCCCAGTCGGGTGATTTATGACCGGGAGCATAGCGCGGTATCGATTTGCCCCGGCGATGCCTACGATTGGGATGCTATTATTGCAGATGCACAGTGGCTGCATATTTCCGGCATTACTTTGGCCATATCGGAGGCAGCAGCAGCGGCTGCCCAGATGGCTGCAGAGAAAGCACAAGCGGCAGGGGTAAAAGTTTCCTGCGATCTAAACTTTCGAAAGAATCTCTGGCGCTGGCGCCCGGGCACAGATGCCCAAAGCTTAGCTCGCAGTGTTATGCCGAGCTTTCTGGAACAGGTGAATGTTGTCATCGGTAATGAGGAGGATGCTGCGGATGTTCTCGATATTCATGCCGGAGAAACGGACGTCCATGCAGGCAGCCTGCAGGTCGATCGCTATCCCGAAGTGGCCCGGCAGATTGCTTCCCGTTTCAGTAAGGTGGACACGGTGGCTATTACGCTTCGCGAGAGTCTTTCCGCCAGTCATAATAACTGGGGTGCCATGCTATATGATGGGAACCAGGATGCGGCTGTTTTTGCACCGATGAATGGCGAGCAGTATCAACCCTATGAAATTCGCAACATTGTGGACCGTGTCGGTGGTGGGGATTCGTTTGCCGCCGGTCTGATTTATGCAATGAGCTGCGGCGATTATAAGAGTCGACAAGAACAAGTGGATTTTGCGGTGGCAGCCTCCTGTTTGGCACACTCGATCAAAGGTGATTTTAATTACAACTCAGGCAAGGAGGTCGAGGCATTGATGCGTGGCAACGCATCGGGACGGGTGCAGCGCTAGGAAATTTTTAGGTATGATGAAATTGCGACTATTTTTTCTATTCTTTCTTTCGTTAGCAGCCCTGCCTGCTGCGGATTATTATCTGGATGCATCTAATGGTTCAGATAAGGCCAATGGCTTGAGTGAGGCAACTGCCTGGAAAAGCCTGCAACGTTTAAAAAAGGCTGTTTTAGAGCCGGGCGATACAATTTATTTACGGGCGGGTGAGACTTTTCGCGGGCAATTTTATTCTTCCGCTTCCGGTGACAAAGGTAACCCGATTCAAGTGACTCGTTATGGGGAAGGCCCAAAGCCGCAAATTGCCGCCCAAGGCCAGCATAAGTCCGCTTTTTTCCTGGAGAATGTTTCTCACTGGATTGTCGATGGTATCGAAATTACCAACACAGGAGTCGAGCCGGAAGCTAAGCGGCGAGGCGTGCTCGTACGGGCAAATGGCGGTGGCGTCTACGGAAACATCGTCTTACGCAATCTGACCGTGCGCGACGTCAATGGATCGGTAAGCAAAGCAAAAGGCGGCGGATCCGGCATTCGTTGGGAAGTTATTGGGAAAAACCAGGCCACACGGATTGACGGTTTATTGATCGAAAACTGCCACATACTGCGGTGTGACCGAGATGCCATTAAGGGTATGATGGATCCATGGGATGACTTATCTAATTTAAGCACCAACGTGGTGATTCGGGGAAATCTGCTCGAAGATATTGGTGGCGATGGGATTGTCCCAATTGGTACAGACGGAGCCTTGGTCGAGTTTAATCGCCTCTACCGTGCCCGGCAGCGCATTAATAATATTGGGGAACGGGTAGTGGCGGAGTATGCCGGTCCAAGTGTCGGCATTTGGCCATGGAGCAGTAAAAATACCCACGTTCGCTTTAATGAGGTATGGGGCTACGCGGGGGTCTTTGACGGTCAGGGTTTTGATTCGGATTTCAACTGCGATGGAACGCTCTTTGAGTACAATCTAAGTGGGAACAACGCCGGTGGCTTTTTTCTCATTTGCAATTGGTCCAAGCATCAGGACTCGGGGCAGTCGATCGGTAACCTGAACACGATCATTCGCCATAATATCAGTTTTAATGATCACGTTCGTGGATTTGTTTTCAATGGGCCGATCGAGAATGTGAAGATTCAGGGCAATATCATCTATAATACGATTGAGGATGAATTACAGTTGATCGTTGATACGCCTTGGGATGCCGGACGTCACGCCCAGTCGGTTGAAGTGACGGGGAATCTCTTCTACACAACCGGAGTAGCCCGGATCTACCAGGGCACTTGGGATAGCAGCAGTGTAGGTCTCTGGAAAGCGATGAAAGCAATCAACCGAGACACATTTACCTTTCGGGGCAATGGGTACTCGAAGGTCGCCGGTTACAAGGACCAACCACATGTAGAGCCCGGCATGCAAATGCTGGATGAAGAGGAGACACTGCGCTCGCTGATTAAGCGCTTTGACCCCTATCCGGAGATTCGGAACAATTTCGACAAGATGCATCAATTCCTCATGGGCTCACGCTACTGGTCTGAACTCGAGTCTGCATTATAAGCTGGGTTGTCTATTTGTCTGAACATGGACTACGTCAAGACAGCGATCCCTCGACAAGAGCGTCTTTTCTACGGGGCGGATTATAATCCCGACCAGTGGCAGGCATGCCCGGATGTACTGGAGCGTGATATCGAACTGATGAAGGAGGCCGGTGTTACTTCGGCATCTGTTGGCATATTTTCCTGGACTTCCTTGGAGCCCGAAGAGGGCATTTACGAGTTTGCCTGGTTGGACCGGGTGATGGATCGTTTTGCCGAGGCGGGAATGTTTGTTTTTCTGGCTACCCCGAGCGGGAGCAAGCCGATGTGGCTTTCGGAGAAATATCCGGAAGTGCGCCGGGTCGATAAAGCGGGTAAACGAGAGCCTTCCGGTTGGCGGCATAACCATTGCTTAAGTTCTCCGGTCTATCGCGAAAAGGCCCGTGCCATCAATACCCGCTTGGCTCAACGCTATCAGAAGCATCCGGCCCTAGCGCTTTGGCATGTCAGTAATGAATATAGCGGCGAGTGTCATTGTCAGAGCTGCCGGGCCGCATTTCAGGCTTGGCTGAAGGCACGCTATGGCACTCTGGATGCCTTAAATGAGGCGTGGTGGTCTGCCTTTTGGAATCATACCTTCACTGATTGGTCGCAGATTCAGACCAATGACCTAAGCATGGATGGTTTGCAGTTGGACTGGCTACGCTTTGTCAATGACCAGCATGTATCCTTTATGCGCGAAGAAATGGTGCCTCTGCGCGAACTGACTCCGGATATACCCTGTACGACAAATTTCATGGGTACTCATGAGGGGACAAACTATTGGCAGTGGGCGGAGCATGTAGACCAGATCGCAAATGATTTGTATCCTTTACCGGATGATCGTGCAAATACTTGGCAACATGCCATACGCGCCGATTTTATTCATAGTCTGATGCGGGGGATGAGCGGCGGGAAGCCGTGGATGTTACTCGAGTGTTCACCCAGTTCGGTCAACTGGGGCGGTATTAACAAATTGAAACGACCGGGAGCTCATCGGCAGGAAGTTTTACAGGCAGTGGCTAATGGAGCCAGTACGGTTCATTATTTCCAATGGCGCAAGGGTCGGGGTGGCTTTGAAAAATACCACGGTGCAGTCGTAGACCACGATGGTAGCAACCGTACAAGGGTCTTTCAGGATTGTGCGGCGATCGGTGCGGAACTCGCATCACTCCGATCTTTAGTGCAGGGAGATTGTCCTGTCGCAGAGGTGGCCATGATCTATGACTGGGAGAGCCGATGGGCGCTCAATACATCCTGCGGACCGAAAGAACTGGCGGGTACCGGACCCTTTCCCAGCGATCTGTATACCGAAACTTGTTTTGATCACTATGAAGCATTGACCCGCTGTGGTATTGCCGTGGATCTGCTCTCTACCCGTTCGGATTTCAGTGGCTATAAGGTTTTAGTGCTGCCTGCTCTTTATTTATTGAGTGAGGAATTGGGCGAACGAATACGCGCTTTTGTTCAGTCGGGTGGACAGGTCGTAGCGACTTGCTTAACGGCTTATGTAGAGTCGTCGAACAAGTGCTATCTGGGCGGGTTCCCGGGGGCTAGCCTGCGTGCGGTTTTTGGTATTTGGAATGAGGAGCTGGACAATCTGCCTGCGGATACCCGGGTAGAGGTGCGCGGTGCCGTTGAGGGTAGCGCAAAGGATGTGGTTGAGCGCATCCATTTGGACGGGGCTGTCAGCCTCGCTCAAGCCGGATCAGAGTTTTATGCAGGAGAGGCACTGATCACGGAGAACGACTATGGGAACGGGGTTGCCTCGTACCTTGCGGCACGTTTTGAAATGCCTGCTTTGTTAGCCTTTTATCGCCGCTTGCTGGAAAAGGCTTCGTTGTGCCGGAGTATCGATCTTGATTTGCCGGAGGGTGTTGTCTTTCGTTGCCGCGACTCATCCGAGGGTCGGGTGGGGTTTTTGTTCAATTACAGTAATCAGAGTCGAGAAGTCGAATTCGGGAAGCTAGCGATGGCAGCATATTTGGATCCGCAAACGACCTACAGCGGAACAATAGAGCTAGCGCCTTATGAGAGTCGTATCCTTCGAGTCTAAAACAGATAGC
>DKOA01000029.1 GCA_002469895.1 Opitutia bacterium UBA7374 | reverse complement strand
TTGGTTGAGGAGGTTTTCTCCTCGTAGAAAAAGGGCCAGAGTTTTGCCATCTTTCAGGTCAAAGCGTCGGCTGAAGTCGGCATTTAACAGGAGATAGTCGCTCGTTCCGGTCTCTTCCGGGCCAGTGTCCTGTTGCTCGAAGGCATAGCGCAGTTCCAATCCGGCATCCCAATTCTCATGGACTAGCGCAAGGCGTGATCCGATGCGCATAGGCGGAATTCGCGGAAGGTCGTCGCCGCTTTCCTCGTTGCTCGCACGCACCCAGTCAGCCATCACGCTGAGTAGGAGTTCCGTTTCCTCGGATTGCAGGAGGCGGTAGTCGAATTGTGCTTCCAGTCCATAGAACTGCGCATCGACTGCGACGAATTGGTAGGTGTGGAGTTCTTCGGTTTCAAAGTCTAGATCTTGGGCGAAGATGTAGTCCTCGAAATAGGTGTAGAAGACGGAGACTTCAGCATCGAAACGGGCGGTTTCCCTAAGGTAGGTCAGGTCGGCGCCATAGGCGGTTTCGAGATCCAGATTCGAGTCGCCGATCTCGTATTGACGGGTGGCCGCGTGTTCGCCATCGGCGTAGAGCTCGGTTGAAGTGGGGTGACGCTGGGCGCGTTGAAGCAATAGGCTCAGGCTTTGCCCCTCGTCGATTTCCCAGATTGCAGAAGCGGCCAGACTGAGAGCGATTTCGTCGTAGTTGCTGTCGCGCTCATCCGCCGAGATGTCAGCCCGCTCGATGCGTCCTCCGAATTCGTAATGCAGTGGATTGCCGTGTATATGCTGACTGAAGAATAGAGATTGCAGCTGCGTATTGGAAGGTGGCGTGAAGGCTTCGTCTCCGATCGCTTCAAAGTCTGTATCTGAAAGCTGCATACCGATGACTCCCTCGTCGGCCAGAGCCCATGGCGTGTGGGCGGCTTCGCTTCGCAGTTCCCAGCCCTTGCGCTCAAAGATAGTACCCGTAGAGCCGTTTTCCAGTTCGGTATGGGTGTAGTCGGTATAGCCGAAGCGAACGCGAAGCGCCTCAACCCAAGTGGCCGGGTCGGTTAACTCCAGTTCCAGGTCGTAGCGGTCGCGCTTGAGGTCGATGGTGATTGTCTCTTCATCTTCGTGGCCTCCGCCACCACCGCCGTGATCGTCTTCGTGTCCGTGGCCCAGCACGCCATAGCCGGATTCATAACGGGAGTAACTCACTCCGATACGGTTACCTTCGGAGAAGAACCAGCTGGCACCAACGGAGTAGAGGTCGGTTTCATAAAAGCTGTTTTCCAGTTTCTTGGTTTCGGCGTCTTCTTCTTCGATTGCTTCTCCAGGGATCTGATAATCCTCGGCGTCCCGGTGCAGTCCGGTCACGGCCAGAGCCCAGTTGTCCTTCCCGACGGTGGCGTGTCCGATGTAGGTTTGGCCCTCAGAAACCGTGTCGTAGCGAGCTTCCAGTCCGCCCTCAATGCCGGAGTTTGGCATACGATGCGGCATACTTTTATCGATTACATTGATTGCGCCGCCGATGGCCGAGCCACCGTAGAGAAGCGTAGAGGGGCCGCGGAGAACTTCGATGCGCTCAACCAGTAGCGGCTCAACCGCGACTCCATGGTCGGGACTGGTGTCGGAGGCATCCAGAGCTTCAATTCCCGATTCAAGGATGCGTACCCGCGGGCCATCGAAGCCGCGCAGGACGGGGCGACTGGCACCGCTGGAGAAGGAGGTCGCACTAACGCCCGGTTGCCAGTCGAGAATGGCGCCGAGAGTACCGCCGCTGTCGCGGGTGAGTTCTTCTGCCGTGACCACATCGACTGGGGCGGCGTAGTCGGTTATGCTGCGTAGGCCGGGGCCAGCAGAAACGATGAAGTCTTCCAGTTTGTAAACTTCAGTTGAGGGTGCCGCATGCAGTTGACTGGCGATCATTGTGAGGAAGAAAATGACGCTGTGGTGGATTGTTTTCATGATGATTATCGGACTGTCTGGCAAAAGGCCTGACAGGGGCGCTATATTTGAAAGTGACTTTCATTAAGCTTTTTTGGATGTCAAGCTTTACTCTGGAGAAATTCCACCATTGCCTGTAGAAGGGATTTTGGCTGAATGAATCAGATGGATGTTTACTTCGCTTTAGGTCTGGGAATCCTGCTCGGTGCTACGGTTTGCTTTTTCTTCATGCGGGCAAGCGTGCAGCGCGAACAGGAGGCACGGCGTGTGCAGAGCGAGGCGCTCGCCCGTCTGGAGGCGCAGCACGAGGCGGAGAGTAAGGCGGCGGAGGAGAAATTGGCTTTGCTGGAGTCGGCCCGCGATCAGTTGAAGGAGAGTTTTCAGGCGCTCTCTTCGGAGGCGCTTTCAAAAAATAACGAATCCTTCCTCAATTTAGCCAAGACCGCGTTGGAAAAGTATCAGGAGCGGGCACGGGGCGATTTGGAGAAACGTCAGGTGGCGATTGAAAAGACGGTGGAGCCGGTCAATGAAGCGCTCGAACAATTCCGCAAGCGGGTGGATTCGATCGAAGAACGGCGGACAGCCACGGATGCGAGTCTAAAGGAGCAACTGCAGCAGCTTGGCGAATCGCAGCTGCGTCTGAGCCAGACGACGAGCAGCCTGGTCGGTGCCTTGCGTAAGCCGGAAGGGCGCGGGCAGTGGGGTGAGTTGCAACTGCGCCGGACGGTGGAGCTTGCCGGGATGATCAACTACTGTGATTTCATCGAGCAGGCTACGGTGGAAAGCGACGAAGGGGACCGCCTGCGTCCCGATATGGTGGTTCGCTTGCCCAATGAGCGGCAGGTGGTGGTGGATTCAAAGGTGCCCTTGGCGGCCTACCTGGATGCTTTGGAGGCGTCGGAAGCCGGAGTCAAGGAAGTCCAGATGGAGCGTCATGCCCGTCATATTCGGGATCACATCAAGAACCTTTCGCAGAAGAAGTACTGGAGCCAGTTTGAGAACACACCGGAGTTTGTTGTGCTCTTTATTCCGAATGAAGCGATCTTCAGCGCGGCTTTGGAGGAAGATCCACAGCTCATCGAGCTGGGTGTGGAGAACCGGGTTATCCTCGCTACGCCGACCACTTTGATTGCTCTGCTCAAGGCCATTGCTTACGGTTGGCAACAAGAAGCCATCACCCGGGAGGCAAAGGAGATCAGTGCGCTGGGCAAGGAACTTTATGAGCGGATCGGCGTGGTTGCGGAACATTTTAATAAGGTTGGGAAGAGCCTCGATCAGTCGGTCGGGCACTATAATAAAGCGGTCAACTCAATGGATAGCCGTCTTCTGGTGACGGCCCGGAAGTTCCAGGCATTAGACAGTGCGTCGGCCGACCCTTTGCCCGAGACGAAGTCGATTGAAACGCGGCCTTCGGCAATTTTGGACGGGGGAGATTCTTAGCGAATTGCTTTTTGTGGAGCGACGGAAAGCAGTGGACGAATGTCTGGACGAACGATGGACGAATTGTGGACTTGACGAATTATGGATTGGGGGCGTGAGATTAAAACATGAGCGACGAGCCCGAACCGGTTGAGTTTTCCATCAGCGATGAGTTGGATTTGCACACGTTTCGTCCTGCGGATGTCGGTGAATTGGTGCCGGATTATATTGGCCTTTGCCTGGAAAAGAAAATCCTCCGGGTACGCATCATTCACGGCAAGGGAATCGGTACTCTGCGTGAAACGGTGCATGCTCTGTTGAAAAAAGATCCGCGGGTGCAGACCTTTCGTTTGGGCGATGCCACAGAGGGTGGTTGGGGGGCAACGGTTGCCTGGCTGAATGAGGGCCCCTGAAAGACTCTTGCCAGTAGGCCCTAGTTTCTCCAGTTTTCCAACTTTTTCCTCCCCTTGGTGTCCTTACCGCCAGCCTATCGGGGGCATTTCCAACTGTATATTTATCCATTAACTGATCGTATGATCTCTTCGATCCTAAAGAAATTCTCTGGTCGTCACTACAAGAAGTACCAGAAGCAATGTGAGCCGCTGATCGCCCGGATCAATTCGCTAGAGACGGAGTTGCAGTCACTTAGTGATGCGCAGCTACAGGCGAAGACGGGGGAGTACATGGAGCGCTTCCAAAAGGGAGAAACTCTCGATGACCTGCTTCCGGAGGCCTTTGCTACGGTGAAGAACGCAGCGCGCCGTATGTGTGGCCAATCGTATGATGTTTGTGATCACCCGCTGCCGTGGAACATGGTGCATTATGATGTACAGCTTCTCGGGGGCATCGCTCTACACCAAACACGCATCGCCGAAATGGCGACGGGTGAGGGAAAGACGCTGGTCTCTACCTGCCCATTGTACTTGAACGCTTTGAGTGGGCGTAATTGCCAGCTGGTTACGGTCAATGACTACCTGGCACGCCGCGACTCGGAATGGATGGGCCATCTCTTTCGCTTCCTTGGACTGAGCGTAGGCTGCATTCAAAACAGCATGGATCCGGCGACTCGCCGTGAGAAGTATGGTTGCAATATCACCTACGGTACCGCTTCCGAGTTTGGTTTTGATTACCTCCGGGATAACGGCATGGCTTCAAGCAAGGCCGATCAGGTGCAGCGCGACCACTTCTTTTGTATTATTGATGAGGTCGACTCCATTCTGGTGGACGAAGCGCGTACCCCGTTGATCATTTCCGGCCCGATGCAGGACGATAATCCTTTGCCCTTTCTTCAGCACAAGCCGGGCATTCAGAAGCTGGTCGCGCGTCAGCAGTCATACTGTGCGGAACTGGTGAAGGAAACAAAGAAGGCTTTAGAAGAAGCCGGTGATGATGCGTTGGCCCAGCAGGAGGCGATGGCACCACTCTGGAAGGTAAAGCAGGGCATGCCGAAAAACCCGGATCTCATGCAAATGAATGAGGAGGTGGCGATTCGCCGTGCGTTGGACAAGTTTGATTTGGAGATAAACAGCGACCTGCAAAAGGTACAGCGATACGCATTGAAGGAGGAACTCTTTTATGTGATCGATGAAAAGAACCAGCAGGCGGACTTGACGGAGAAGGGCCGCGCGCTCTTGAGCCCGAATGATCCGGATGCATTTATGCTGCCGGATTTACCGACGCAGTTCATGGAAATTGACAAGCAGGCAGAGGCCGAAGCGGAAGCCAAGCAGGCGCAGAAGCAGCAAGCGGAAGCGCACTTCCAGCAGACCAGTGAGCGCATTCATTGTATCAGTCAACTCCTTCGCGCCTACAGTCTTTTTGAGCGCGATAAGGAGTACGTTGTGCAAAGTAACAAAGTGAACATCGTCGACCAGAATACGGGTCGGGTTATGCCGGGTCGCCGTTGGTCCGACGGCCTCCACCAGGCGATCGAGGCGAAGGAAAACTGTACCATAGAGAAAGAGACCAAGACTTACGCGACGGTTACGATCCAGAACTACTTTCGGATGTATGAAAAAATTGCCGGGATGACAGGCACAGCAGAGACCGAGGCCGCCGAGTTTAATGAGATCTATGGTCTATCCGTGATGATTATCCCGACGAACAAGCCCTGTCAGCGGGAAGATCGAAACGATGTGATTTTCAAGACCCGTAGGCAAAAGTTTGCCGCTGTTTTGCGAGACATTGAAGAGGCTCACAATCAGGGCCAACCGGTACTGATTGGTACGGCCTCAGTGGAGGCATCGGAGGCACTCAGCCAGGTACTGAAGCGGGCGAAGATCGTGCACAGTGTGCTCAATGCTAAGTATCACGAGAAAGAGGCGGAGATCGTCGCCCGGGCAGGGCAAAAAGGAGCGGTCACGATTGCCACGAATATGGCGGGTCGTGGTACGGACATTAAGCTGGGCGATGGAGTGCCCGATGCCGGCGGGCTTTTGGTCATTGGCACAGAGCGGCATGAGTCGCGCCGGATCGATCGTCAGTTACGCGGTCGCTGCGCCCGTCAGGGGGATCCCGGGATGTCCAAGTTCTTTGTTTCGCTGGAGGATGACTTGATGCGTCTCTTCGCCAATGCAGGCCCGATCTCCAAGGTGCTGGAGAAGTCGATGAGCGAAGGGGAAGAACTGGAGCATGGTATGCTCAATTGGTCGATCGAGAACGCCCAGAAAAAGGTCGAGCAGCAAAACTTTTCGATCCGTAAGCGTCTCCTCCAGTTTGATGATGTCCTGAACACGCAGCGCGAGGTTGTTTATGGGATACGTAACGATGCAATTCAGTCCGATACGCCCCGCGACATCGTATTTGAAATGATCGAGGAGGAGATGGAGGAGCGGCTCACTGTTCTCGATGAAAGTAAAGATGGGGAATCTCTGGAACAGTTTACTGCTTGGGCGAACGCGTATTTTCCGATCTCCCTGAAGAGTGCCGACATCGCCGATTGTACGATAGAGGCACGCCATGAGAAGATCCTCGCCGACATCCGTCAGGCTTACGAAGCGCGTGAGGCTTTTGAGGAAAAAGAGGCTTTGGTTGGCTTAGAGCGCTATGTTGTGATTCGCTCACTGGATCGTCGTTGGCAGGATCACCTGACTGAAATGGAGGAACTGCGACGTGCGGTTAATTTGCGTGGATATGGCCAAAAGGATCCACTGAACGAGTACAAGAGTGAAGCGTTTCGATTCTTTGAGGAATTGATGGCCAACGTTCGCACAGAGATTTGCCAGACCATCTTCCGCGCCGCGACTTCGCAGAAGGCATTCGAAAGCATGCTCAGTCGAATGTCCGGGCAAGTCAGTGTAGCGGGCCCCGGTACAGGTCAGTCCGAGCCCGGTGCGATGGCCGCAGCGGCTGCAGCGCAGGCCGACCCGAATGCTCCGGCCCCCGGGAAGAAGTCGGTTGAATTGCCCAAGGTGGAACCGGTACGCCGCGAATTGCCCAAGATTGGGCGCAATGATACGGTGACCATTCGCAAGGGTGATGAGGAGCGGCAATTAAAGTTTAAAAAGGCGGAGCCACTGATTCGGAGTGAAGGTTGGCAATTGGTCAGTTAATAGCGGAATCACTCGGCGGAGGATTTATCGAACAAGTCTCCGTTTGGGAGCTTGGTTTTTGGTAGCTTCTTAAGGCCTTCCGGCGCAGTCTAGCTATTATGAGAAATGCCGAACCATTCGTTGCCAAGCACTCCTTATTCTGGGGGTTTTTGGCGGGATTGTTGACCGGCGTGCTCTGGGTGCTCTCAATCCCACCCTTTGATTTTGCGGAGGCGGCCTACGTGGCCTTTATTCCTATGTTGCTTTGGTTCAGCACGGGGCCGGATCGGCGCTGGGCACTGGTTATTTCTTTGGTCATGGGATGGGCAGTATGGTCGGTAATGCTTATCTGGCTACGGCATGTCACATTGGGTGGAACCGTCTTTTTGGCCGCCATTCTTTCAGCCATGCATCTGCCTTGGTTTCTCTTGGCGGCATGGCTACAGCCCAGATTGCGGGGTGGCGGATTTGTTCTTCGAGCTGTTGGCTGCATCGCTCTGGCCGCGGGCTGGGTCGTGCTGGAGTGGGTGCGGAGTTGGCTTCTCTGGGGGTTCCCCTGGGCGCCGCTGGCCCTGAGTCAATGGGAACGTCCGGTCGTCCTGCAAGTTGCTGCCTGGACAGGCGCCTATGGCGTTTCCTTTCTCTTGGTAATCTTTAATGCCTGCATAGCGCAGACTTTGTGGATACGCGCGACTCAGCGGAACCGCAAATTACTGACGGGTTGGTTTAGTCCGGATCTTTACCTCGCCCTAAGTCTGTTGATCGCTTCAATCGGATTGTTCTTTAAGTCCTTGCCGCGGCCGGATTCGGATATGGGGCACTTTACCGTGGGCGTAGTGCAGCCCTATATTTCGGGCGATTTAAAGTGGGAGGATGCACTTGCGCGCGAAAATATGGCAACGCTGCGGCAGATGACGCGCTTTGTCGGGCAGACAGAATGCGAGGTCTTGCTATGGCCGGAGGCGGCGACTCCGTGGCCGGTGATCGGCAGTGAGGCGATGCGGGTAGACATTGAGACACTGAGCCGGGAGTTAGCCAAGCCGATCCTGATGGGCAACCTGGCTTATCTGGATCAAAGGGAAGTAGACAGTTGGCAAAACGGAATATTTCTGGTCGATCCGGACAAGGGATTGTTCGAAGATTATTATGCGAAGCGGAAACTGGTGCCCTTTGGTGAATATGTGCCGGTGCCTTTTGGCTTTATGAATCGAGTGGTCCCGCTCGGTGGATACTGCATCCCGGGGAGTGAGCCGGGATTGCTTTCTCTGGAGGCAGGCGGACGCGAGTGGTCGGTGGGACCATTGGTTTGCTATGAGGATATTTTTCCATCTTTAGCAAGAGACAGCGTGCGTGTGGGTGCCGAGCTGATTTTTGTGGCTACGAATAATGCCTGGTATGGCGAAGAAGGGTGCGCCGAGCAACACGCTGCCCATTCTGTTTTGCGAGCAGTGGAGAACCGACGGCCGGTACTTCGCTGCGGGAATGGCGGATGGAGTGGCTGGATTGATGCCTACGGGAC
>DKOA01000004.1 GCA_002469895.1 Opitutia bacterium UBA7374 | reverse complement strand
ACGTTCAATTATCTAAATTGTGCGGAGCTACATGTTTCGTATACTAATTTCGTTAACAGAGTATCTCTCTTTGCTTTCTTAAACCCCTACCCTATAAAACATGATCAGGTTTATCCTTTCTGTAGCTTCTGCTGTGATGTTCACGTTCTCTATCGTAAACTCGTTAGCAGCCCAAACCTACATTCACAACTGGCAGTTTAGCGACAGCGGCGGCACTCTAATTAATGCTGCCTCCAATACGGGTTCAATCGGAACTCTTTTTAATAATGGCGGCCCTAAAGTGGGTGGTGGATATTTGAACTTCGGTCAGACGCCTAGTTACAAATATCCTTTCAATAGTTTTATAAGTAGCAGTATATTTAGAAAAGCTCAGGCCACATCTGTAATTGCTGATTCCGGTATTTATCGTCTTTCTTTTCGGGTGGCAGATTGGAACCTCGTGGGTGCGGGTACCAATAATGGTGTAGGCGTACAATTTGGTAGCGATGAAGGGTTAATGCGCATGGACTTTGAAGTCAGTAACAATGGTACAGATATTCGCGTCCAGTCTGCTGCCAGCAATGATGAAGACTTGTACTCCGCTGATGGAGACAAACAAACCACGTTAGGTACGACCGGATTGGTCAGTAATGGAGCCGGTGTTATCATCGAAGTGACAACTGACTTGTACACTGGTATCTGGAGTTCACGTGCAAAAGTTGAAGGGGAAGGAGAGAACTGGTATCCACTGGTAACAGACGGTTTAGGTTTTACCAAATTGGATCAGGTTGGATTACTCATCGAAGGTAAAAATACCAACGCAGCTGGCGGAACTGGATGGACCACAGGTAATTATGTACGCTTTGACTACATAACCGTTGAAAAGTTATCTTCGAACTATATACAGAATTGGGATTTTGAAGATGATAATGGAAGCAGTTTGACTACAACGACAAATAGCGGATTTGATGGGGCACTTTGGGATTCTGACGGGCCTCGTTTGCAGGGCGGGAACTTAAACATTGGAGATACACCCGGTTACAAATGGCAGACGCCCGGAGTCGATGGAGGTAATTACATCGACAGTACCATTACAAAGACAGCAGCTTTCGGTGATGCATTGGAGCGCGGTATTTATCGGATGGAGTTTCGTGTAGCGGACTGGGATTTTGATGGAACGAATGCAGATGGTGAAGGCACGACGAATAACGGTATCAAGATTCAGGTGGGTAGTTCTGGTGGATTGGCCTCACTCGAATTTGAGCCAAATGCTAGCGGCACAGATGTACGTGTTCGTTCTGCGAATAGTAATAACGGTAGCTTATCCGGCACAGACAAGGAGTACGGTGTTGGGTCTCAAGGCCTAGTGGGCACTCAAGGTGTTATTGTGCAACTGACCGCTAATCTGTATTCCGGTGAATGGAGTACACGTGCCAAAATCGATACAAGCAGCTCAGCGTGGGCCGATTTGGTTACTGATGGCACCGGCTTTTACAGTATTGATCATGTGAAGCTCATTGCTGAAGGAGCAAATGATACTGGTTGGGAAGCCGGCCATTTTGTGAAATTGGATTATGTTCAACTGAAGCTGTTAGAGGCCAATGTTGTACAGAGCTGGGAATTTGACAATGAGATCGCGGAACTTTCTGCTGTTGAAAATGGAGGATCCGATGATGCTAGCTTTAGCACGAATGGGTCGAATCCATATAATACAAGATCCGATGGTACCCTTCTGATTGGAAGTTTGGATTCCCTCGGCCCGGACTCGTCAGTAACGCGTACGGCTGATTTCAATCAAGCTCGTGATTCCGGTACTTACCTATTTGAGTTTCGCGTCAACGAATGGGATTTTGATGCCGACGATGATGGAACCGGTGTGACCGGTAATGGCTTTAAAGTTCAGGCCGGTGATGCTCCAAGTCTCGTTACCATTGAGTTTGAAGTCTCCAATAACAACGATTACGTGCGCGTTCGTTCTCAGGGCAGTAATAGCGGTAACTTATCGGGAACCGATACACAAAGCCAGTTAAGTGAGCTTCTCTTTCTTGATTCTGTGGCAACGGGCTCTCCGGTCATTGTGCAACTTCTGGCAAATCTGGATACCGGAGTTTGGAGTACCCGTGCAAAGTTGGATATCGATACCGCTAACTGGATTGACTTGGTGCAAGACGGTACGGGTTTCACATCTCTGGATACCCTCCGAATTGTAGCCGACGGTTCTGCCGGCCAATGGCAAGCTGGAGAGTTTGTCGCTATTGATTATGTTACAGTACGTAATGTGGGTAATTTTATTCAAAATTGGCAGTTTGACGATGCCAACGGCACTACTTTTCCGAATGTTGTCAACGCTGGTGATGATCGTGCTGTTTGGTCCCAGAATGGTCCAAGGACATTCAATGGCGTATTAAATATCGGCGATACACCGTTCTATAAATGGAATGAGAATGATGGTGCCGAGGGTACGTCTCTTACCAATAAAACTGCTTATCGTACTGCCGACTTCAACCGACCCCTGACCTCAGGAACCTATCGTTTGGAATTCCGTGTAGCGGATTGGGATATGGATGGCAACAATGATGGCGAAGGCACTACCGGTAATGGTATATTCATACAGTTTGGTAGTAGCGATGGCCTCGCAAATCTGAACTTTGAAACGGCTCAATTGAATGGAACTACCGGGCTGTACGATGATATACGTGTCCGCTCGGATGGTAGCACAAGCGGTACATTGGATGGCTCCAACAAACAAAATCAGCTCGGTGATCAGGAAGATCTCGATGGGGACAATGCAGTGATTGTTCAGTTGACTGCGAATTTGGATACGGGTGTTTGGTCTTCCAGAACGAAGATCGATGATGCCAACAATACTTGGCGCGACTTGGTTACAGATGGTACCGGCTTTAATAAACTGGATACGGTAAAATTAGTCCTCGACGGAAGTGCTGCTGAGTGGGAAGCCGGTGAGTTTATTCTATTAGACTACATTACAGTAGAGCGACTTTCTGCTGCTGTGCCTTATCTGTTTACCGACTGGATGAGCGATTACACCGTCAATTCAAACGTTAACTTCTATGATGATCCTGACGGCGATGGAAAAGAAAATGGTCTGGAGCACGCCTTTTCAACAGATCCATCGGTGAGCGACACCTCCGGCATCTCACAGCTCGCCATGGTTGGAAACTCCGGAAGCTTCACGCACCCATTGAACCCCGTACTCTCGGAAGATGTCAGCATCACTTACGAGTGGTCGACCGACTTGCAGTCCTTCCATGCAAGTGGAGCTACGGTCGGCGATACAACGGTTGTTTTAACACCATCGGAAAACTTGCAGGTTCTGCTGACAACCGTCACTGCAAATATAACCGGTACGGTACCAGCAAATCTCTTCGTTCGTGTTTCGGTTTCCCAATCGGAGTAAGGGGTCGCGGGATATTTAATCCGAAAAAAACTGTGCTTTCACATGGCTCCGGGCATCTGGTATGTCCGGAGCATTTTTTCGCAGAATGGACCTTTATTGACCAAAGCCCAAACCAGTTTCATAAAAAAGAATAATGTACGCAGGACCAAGCATAGCAGAGCTTGCGCCGAATCTATATCGTATCTTATAAACTGAAATGCCTCTATTTATTATGACGACCTTTCGTTCTCTCTGTATTGCCCTGTCGGTTCTTTCATTTGCCGGTTCACCACTGTTTTCCGCTTCGGAAAACAGCTCACCAAATGTACTGTTCATCGTCGTAGATGATTTACGTCCGGAACTAGGATGCTATGGCAGCGAGGCGATTCAAACGCCCCATATTGACCGCCTCGCCAGTCAGGGGAGCCTCTTCGAAAACGCTTATTGTCAGGTTCCGGTTTGTGGCGCCTCACGGGCTAGTTTCATGACCGGTTTGTACCCGACTCCCGAGCGTTTTGTACGCTACTTCGCACGAGCTGATGAGGATGCACCCGGAGTGGTTGATATCCCATTATGGTTCAAAAACAATGGATACACGACCATCTCAAACGGAAAGATTTATCACGATAGGGACGATAATGCCGGCTCTTGGGATGAGATTCACCGGCCGAATGATTTTCGAGTCTATCTGCTCCCAGAGAATCAGGGGCTTCCCTTTAAAGAGCAGGTTGCCTGGGAGGGTGCCGACGTGGGCGATGATGATTATCCCAGCGGTCGATTGGCGAATAAGATTATCGAGGACATGAAGCGCGCCAAGAGGGAGGGTACACCTTTCTTTCTTACGGCGGGCTTTACCAAGCCGCACTTGCCATTTAATGCGCCGAAGAAGTACTGGGACTTGTACGATGCGTCTTCGATTCAACTAGCGGATAACCCGTATCAACCGATCGGTTCACCGAGTCATGCAATGCACGGATTTCATGAATTACGCGGCTATGGAGGCATACCTGATGAAGGTCCCATTAGCGATGAGATAGCAAAAAATCTCATTCATGGCTACTATGCCAGCACAAGCTATACAGATGCGATGGTCGGTCGTTTACTCGATGCTCTGGCCGAACTGGAGATGGATGGAAACACAATTGTTTTTCTCATCGGTGATCACGGTTGGCAGTTGGGCGAGCATGCCTTGTGGTGCAAGCACTCGCTTTTCAAAACTTCACTACATACGCCAATGGTGGTTCGTGCTCCGGGAATGCAGGCAGGGCAAAGAGTCGAGGGGATTGTTGAGTTTGTGGATATTTATCCGACCCTCTGCGAGTTAGCCGGCCTGGAGGCGCCGACGCATTTGCAGGGCCGTAGTCTTGTCCCCATGATAGAAGCTGGGGCAAGTGCCGGTAAGGAAGCCGCTTTTGGACGCTATCACCGTGGCGAGTGTGTTAAGACTGAACGTTACCAATACTCGGAGTGGGGTAATCAGGCGCGTATGTTGTACGATCACCAAACCGACCCCGCAGAAAACCGAAATGTTTCCGAAGATCCGGTCAATGCCGAGGTCATCCGTTCGATGCGTACTCTCTTACGTGAACACAAGGAGACCCTGTGATAAATTGCCATACTTTGAGCAAGCGTGGCTTAGCGCTGATGCTCGGTTTGTTCGGTGTCTCATGCATTACCATGGCGGACAGGATACCCTCATTGGCAGAATTTTTTGCCGAAGATTTTTTGATTGGGACGGCTCTGGCCGGGGGTACGAACAAGGGTGACCCGCTGGGAAATCACAGGAAAGAACGGGCAATCATAGAGCGCGAATTCAATGTGCTGACGGCAGAGAACTGCATGAAGCCGATGTACATGCGCCCCGCACCTGGAGAGTTTTATTTTGAGAGTACGGATCTGTTTATGGAATTCGCGCAGGAGAATGAGATGGAGGTGGTTGGACATACACTGGTCTGGCATCATCAGACGCCTTCGTGGTTTTTCAGCGATTCGGAAGGAAATCAATTAGACCGCGAGGCGCTGATCGAGCGGATGCGCCACCACATACATACGATTGTTGGCCGATATAAGGGAAAAATTCTCTATTGGGATGTGGTCAACGAAGTGGTCGACATCAAGCCCATCCCTGAAGCGGAGCAACTTGTGGATGACTCCGGTAAACGAGTCACACATCAGGCAGTTTTACGCGATTCGAAATGGCTGGAAATCATTGGCCCGGACTATATCGAACTAGCTTATAAATTTGCCCACGAGGCAGATCCGGAGACCCGACTCCTCTACAATGACTTTTCTTTAACAGATCCGATCAAGGTGGATTTTGTCGCAATGATGGTCCGCCATCTGAAATCCAAGGGCATACCGATTCACGGAGTGGGCCTGCAAGCACACTGGCATACGGGGCATCCCACGTTGGCAGAGATCGCTTACGCGATCGATACGTTGGCTGCAACCGGTGTACAGATTAGCTTGACCGAGTTGGATATGAGTGTGCTCCCGGTCGCGCAAGAGCACGCTGGCGCGGATCTCTCAGATCTAAAAGAGTATGTCGATGAATTAAACCCATATGTAGAGCACGTACCTGATCAAATCCTCCAATTGCAAGCGGACCGGTTTGTGCAAATTTTCAAATTATTACTGGATCGCCGTGAAGTGGTGGAGCGCGTTACTTTCTGGGGTGTAGCAGACGGGCATTCTTGGAAGAATTTTTATCCTGTAGCGGGACGGACGGATTATCCCTTGCTCTATGACCGCAGCTATCAACCGAAGCCAGCGTATCACTCTATAAAAGAACTGAAGGCTCATCATGAATATGTTCATACGCATTAAAAATTTTAGTCTGGCTACCGCTTTACTGTTTGTTGCCGGCTTTCCGATCGCTGCCAAAGCATCGGAACCGACAAATATTCTGATCGTCATCTGTGATGACCTGAATGACTCAATTGCCGGAATCGGCGGACACCCACAGGCGAAGACTCCCCATGTCGATCGTCTCGCGGCGCGGGGCGTTACCTTTCTCAATACGGCTTCTAATGTGCCGATTTGTGGGCCATCCCGCGCCAGTTTATGGAGTGGGCTATTGCCCACGACGACCGGCTTTTATGGCTATAAGCAGCAGATAAACCGATGGAATAAGAATCCGGTTTTGAAGAACTCGGCGACTCTCTTCGAGTTAATGACGCAAAATGGATACCGGAATTTTGCGACCGGCAAGATTCATCATAATGGACATTCTGTGATGGAAATTTTTGAGAACCCGGACGGATATCCTGGCTATGGGAGCGCGCCGAATTTCGGGCCCCTGCCGAACGACTACAATGAGGCGAATAAGAAGCACGGAATTGCGCCGCCCTGGTTCCCTCAAGCGGCTCGCAAAGTTTCCGGCTGGGGGGATGGCTTTGGCCCCATTCAGGACATTAAAAAGTACGGAGAGGACTACCGCTGGAGTCTATTTCATGGTGGACAGACATGGGAGTATGGCAATGGCCATGACCGCGATCCGATGCCGGATGAGGTGCATGCTGATGAGGCGGTGCAATTTCTGCAGAAGTCGCATGACAAGCCCTTCCTTTTAACGGTCGGCTTCAGTCGTCCACATTCACCCTGGTATGCACCGCAGGAGTATTTTGATCTTTTCCCGCTGGATGAGCTGGAACTGGCACCCCTGCTGGAAGGGGATGTTGATGATTGTTCTCAAATATTAGTCAAGCAGCAGGATAATGCCCAGCCTTGGGGTTGGTCGAAGTACAAACGCTTGATTGATATTGGCGGTAAAGCTCGTTTGCTCGAGTGGACGCAGGCCTACCTTGCCTGTGTGGCCTTTGTCGACGATCAGTTTGGGCGGGTCTTAGATGCTTTGGATAAGAGTCCCTATGCGGAGAACACACTGGTTATTTTTACGAGTGATCACGGCTACCATATGGGTGAAAAAGAATATGTCTTCAAATATTCACCTTGGGAGGAAAGTGTGCGTGTGCCGCTTGTTGTGGCCGGTCCGGGCGTAGCCAAGGGAGATGTTTGCGCCAAGCCCGTCTCTCTGGTGGATCTGTATCCCACCTGTGTGGATTACGCCGAAGTCGAGCCGACCCATTCGCTGGATGGACACAGCCTGCGCGCTTTGCTCGTAGATCCAGATGGCGACTGGGCGGGGCCGGCTTACAGTTTAAGCGCTTCCGCATCGAAGGGAGTGGTCGAGCGTGACGTACCGGCACCGGCTGCTTTGCAACACTTCAGTTTGCGCACTGAGCGCTACCGCTACATCCGTTGCCGCAACGGTGAGGAGGAGCTCTACGATCATGCGAATGATCCTCATGAGTGGACCAATCAATTGGCTAATCCGGAGTACCAGCCCGCGCTGGTGGAAATGAGAAATTATTTAAAAGAGGCCACCCAATTGTCTATCGCGGAGGGTATTTGACCCGCCTGTAACCAAAAACCAAAGCCATCTATGAAAAACATACCCCTCATGATTCTCGCAGTGAGTAGCCTCCTACCACTCGGCACATCAGCCGTTGTACTCGTTGATTTTGATGCCAGTCAGTCGGTCACCTCTCAAACGGTCATGGGGATCAGTCGCTTTTTTCAGCCGGATATCCCGATTATTTCCTCGCAGGATAAGGAGTCCTATTCGGGAAGCCCTATCTACGGGGCATTTTATACTGCGGGGGAAGGACTGTATGGCGTCAGTGAAAAAGAAGGTGCCGGACTGAAAATACGTTGGAATCCGAAAATCGGTGCGCCCGGGGAAAAACTTTCTGGCCTCTTTTTATTTAAAAAGAAGGACTTCCTTCAGGGTGCCGGTAAGCAATCGGTTGCTTTGGTCGCAGGCAGTGATCAGGTCTCGGTTCAAATCGGCTACTCCAATCCGGGTACATATGGGGCCGAGCATCCGGTGCAGTCGGCTAACTTTCGCTTCGTCCTGAGAGATCAGAACGGTTGGTTTATTTCGGAAAGCCTGCCGATCGAATCGAAAAAATCCCTGCTCTTGAAAGCGACGATGCTGGCTTACTTCCGCTATGATCCGGCTTTGGATGATGCGGCAACTTCAGCTGGGATTGGTCAAAGTGCTCAGCCTTCTTTTCAGGGGATCCGTTTTTTGGGCTTTCGCCTCGATGCGGAAAGGGGGGCGAATATCGCTGCAGGCTCTAATGTTGGCGTGACCGAATTTTCCGTACAAGGCACACTGGTAGAGTCGACTCAGCCGTAGCGTCGGTGCAGGGTTTTGAGCGGGAAGTATTTGCCCGGACAGACGGTCTTTTCGCCCGGGAGTTCCTTGTGGCCGGCGAAGCGGGTCCGTTTGCGCAGGACCTCTCTCTGCAGCCAGTCGACTAATTGCGTGAGTGCCTGAATCTGTTTTTTGCTCGGGCGCGTTTCTTCAAAATTACCGACTAGGCAGATGCCGATAGCACTCTGATTGAGGCGGTAGCTCTTGAGGTGCCCGCCGAGTAGTTGTTTGCGCCAGCGTGGGCCGATTTCGATTTCACCGTCGCCCGAGTCGATTCCATTGCCGATGACAAAGTGGTAGGCCAATCCATTTTTCATACCGCGGCGGCGGTGTCCGGCATCGTACTTGGCCGCATTGCCAAATTTTACTGCACTGTGGTGGACGACGATGGTATTCCACAACTTCGGGCGTACCGGAATCCCTGCATTGATGGCACGCACATTACGCAGAAGGTCTGTCTGAGCGGTGGATCCGCCCGATGCCGGGATGAGTAGTTTTTGCCCAATACGGATAAGGTCCCCCTGTAAGCCGTTGGTCTGCTGGATGGCACGAACCGTGGTATTGTACTTGCGGGCGAGTCGGCTCAAGGTGTCGCCTTTGCTTACAGTATGAGTCGTTGTGCCGGTGCGCGCAAGGAGACCGGACGTCATCGTGACGACACTTGAGGCAACCAATAAAGTCGTCTTTGCAAAAGTTCTACGAGAGTGCGTCATGTTTGACCCACTCTCAGCTTGCACAAATGATTCTCTGTGTAAAGTTTGCACCTGATACTTGTGTGTTAGTATACGCCGGGTATCGCAGAAGCCGTTTTTGAAGTATGCAGCCACTCCAACATTTTCCCCTGGGTGCCGGTTT
>DKOA01000071.1:18610-27717 GCA_002469895.1 Opitutia bacterium UBA7374 | reverse complement strand
CGCATAACTATCTGGAGCGACGAGGCCTTCAAAGTCATTGCTCCAGAGCGCATAGGTCATGAAGAAGCGTAGTACGGGACGCTGGAAGTAGCCCTTGCCCGGAGAAATCTGCGGTGCGATAGTGAATTTGTAGAGCTCACCGGATCCCTCCAGATCCGAATCGGTGTGGTCGAAGCCGGCTTCAAAAGCGAGCGAGAGATAGTCGTCGATTTGATAGATTGGGCGTAGACCAAAAGACCACCACTCGATCTCCGAGGACTCGCTCAAGCCAATATCCATATGATCGTAGACTGCAGTGGCTTGCAGGCTCCATCGCGCAGACGGTTCCAGAACGAGGTCGTTGAGCAACCGGAAATGATGGATCTCCGAGTAATCCACTTTCGTCAGGGGATCCCCTTCGGCTGCCTGATAGGCAACAAAGTCCGGCTCATTGGAGCGGAAATTAGCGGCGGCTCCGAAGCCGTATTGGACCATCGCGCGGTTGTAACCACCGTCGGCCAGAGTCGCCTCATGCAATAAGCCGAATGCCGCACCGCCCCCGCCATCTATCGATACATTGCGCCCGTTCGGACGCTCCGTATCCTCGACATGTGCCAGATCGAGCCAAAGCATCCCCTCTCCGAGTGGAAGTTCGAATCCGGATACACGTATATCCAGACTATTCTTAGCATTGATTACGGTGTCATCGACAATTTCGGTACTGCCCTGCAACTCGTCAATCGTACCTCCCATCCAAGCAATCGAGAGTGCCCCCCAGTCGTTCAACTCGATGAACTCAACGCCTCCACCGTACCCACTCATGTCCAAGTAGAAAAAGTCGTTCATATGCATATCGTAGGTGTTGTAATTGCGCTGACCCGCCCAAAACCGGGCCTCCGGTTGGGCATCCCAAATCCCCTCAGCCGTAGCATAGGCTTCGCGTATGGAAAAAGTAGAATCGGTCGAGTCCTGATTGTCCGGGACCACATAAGCCGGCATAAAAGCGGCATAGAAACGAGTATCTTCGGGCAAATCGAGTTCCGGGAAATGATAAGCAAATTTTGTTTCGACATAGGTTTCCGTCTCATTGCCCAAGCGGTATTTTGACTGTGCATTCGGAGCCTTGAAAGCCGCCATCGTTTGACCATTCCCATCGACTCCAAAACCGGAACGAAAGTAACCGCTGTAAGCGAAGCCGTTAGCTGCTTGTTGAGCGGCCAAATCTGCTTCGATGCGAGCCAGCCGTGAGGTGTTCCTCTCCATTTCACGAAGCACGACTTGCTCTCCACCGCTCTGACCGATTTCCCGTCCTGCCTCCAACTCCATAACCCGGTTTTCAAGATGCCGAATCTTTGCCTCATAAGTCTGGCGCATGGCAGCCATCTCACTGCGAATCTGGCCAAGCGTGTGCAAATCGACCTCTTCAGCGGGGGAACCGGGAAGAACAGAAAGAAAGCAAAAAATTAAAGCGAAAGGGCATCTCCGCCGGCAAACGGTTATGGCAATCAGGGTATTCATTTCCTTTTTTCTAGAAAATCTAAAATAAAGGTCAACCGTTGTTTTTTCTATGCTAACTGCCTTCGAGCGCGCGGCCTAGTCCTGCCTGTCGGTTACCTCGATACGCTCAAAATTGGTAGCCAGTCCACTTTCCGGATCGATCTCAATAAGGCATCCGCAAAGCCGCAGATCGCTTTCGGCAACTGGAAAACGACGCTTCATACCATCGAGGAAAGTTTCCACCACCGCTCGCGTCTCGCGCCCCAGTACTGAAGCATAGGGACCACTCATTCCCGCGTCGCTGAGATAAGCCGTGCCCCCCGGCAAGACCCGGCCATCGGCAGTCGGCACATGAGTGTGCGTGCCGATAACCGCAGCCACCCGACCATCGAGATGCCAGCCCAAGGCGACCTTTTCAGAAGTCGCCTCCATGTGCGCCTCGACTAGGATTGCATCGCATTGATCCGACAGAGCGGAAATTTTTTCATCGGCCCTGCGGAATGGACAACTATCCGCTTTCAAGCCCATGAAATTACGCCCAAGCACAGTAAAGACAGCCAATCGAAACCCCCCGCACTGAATGACTAAATGGCTACGGCCGGGATTTCTATGGGGCAAATTTGCCGGACGACAAACTGTAGGCAGGTCATCAATTTCATTTTCAAAATTTTTCTGGTCCCAGACATGGTCACCCAAAGTGATTGCGTCGACCCCGGAAGAGAGTAATTCAGAAGCAATTTTTCCGGTGATTCCAGCACCCCCGGCAGCATTTTCCCCATTAGCCACTACGATATCCACCGATAAGCGCTCGCGCAGAGCAGGCAAACGCTCCGAGAGGAACTGACGGCCGGGTCGTCCCACTATATCACCAAGAAAAAGCAACTTAGGCATGATGATGCAGAAATGGCAGGAAAGATTCCCTTGGGCAAGCTCCCAGTCAGTCTGTACTTCCCGTAAAAAGCATTCTCGCATCATCGATACAGGCTTGATTCTGAGGCGATTTACTGTCTTTTTCCTACCCTTCTAATTTGTCGCGCGTCGAGACGACGTTGAGATAACCCAAATAGTACACCATCATGAACACAGAAGAAGCCATCGAATTTCCTCAGGAAGACTCAGTCGGTCCAGAGATGAAGGGCGCCGATGTATTGGTCGCCGCGCTTGAACGCGAGGGCGTGGACGTGGTGTACGCCTATCCTGGCGGGGCTTCGCTGGAGCTGCACCAGGCACTGACGAAGAGCGAGCAAATCCGTACCATCCTGCCCCGTTTTGAACAGGGCGGTGGCTTCATGGCCCATGGCCACGCCCGGGTAACCGGCAAGCCGGCTGTCTGCATGGCCACCTCCGGCCCCGGAGCAACCAATCTGGTAACCTGCATTGCCGATGCTTTTATGGACAGTATACCACTGGTTGCCATAACTGGTCAGGTTTATCAGCAATTCATCGGCAAGGCTGCCTTTCAGGAAACCGATTTCTACGGCATGACGCTTCCCATCGTGAAGCACTCTTATCTTGTACTGGAGAAGGAAGACCTGCCCCGCGTGATCAAAGAAGCGTTTCATATCGCCGGCACCGGTCGACCCGGCCCCGTCGTGATCGATATTCCTAAAGATGTTCAGCAGGCCATTTTTGCACCCACTTTCCCAAGTACAATCGACCTTCCCGGCTACTTGGGAGACGTCACGCACCCCAAGGCAAGTGATGATGCATTGATACCGGTTCTGAAACTGATCGAAAAAGCCGAGCGCCCGGTGCTCTACACCGGTGGTGGTATTATCTCCGGAGACGCGCACCTTGAACTGCGCGAGTTCGCCGAACGCACCGGTCTGCCGGTGGCCTCCACTCTGATGGGTCTCGGAGCCTTTGATGCAGAGCATCCCCAATCACTCTACTGGTTCGGTATGCACGGCACGGTAGCCGGTAACTGGGCGGTCTGCGACAGTGACCTCCTGATTTGTGCCGGTGCCCGTTTCGACGATCGCATTACCGGCAAGATTGATAAGTTTGCCCCCGACGCGACGATTGTACACATCGACATCGACGTCTCCGAGCACAACAAGAACAAGCGGGTGGATTATCCGATCCACTCTGACATCAAGCATGCGCTCGGTCGTCTCTCTGAACTGACCAAGGGCAAAGATTTTACCAAGCCTGATATCTCCGCCTGGATGACCAACATCGACGAGTGGAAGACACAGCATCCATTCTCCTACGACAAAGGTGAGCACATCACCCAACAGGAAGCGGTTGAAGTCCTCTACGAAGAAACCAAGGGCGATGCGATTATCACCACGGGCGTAGGACAGCATCAGATGTGGGCCGCCCAATATTTCAAGTTTCGCGAGCCGAGAACCTATATCAGTTCACTCGGTCTCGGCACGATGGGCTTCGGCCTTCCCGCCGCCCTCGGCGCTAAAGTCGCTCGCCCGGACAAGCTGGTGATCAACATCGACGGCGATGGTTGCTTCCTCATGAACGTGCAGGAACTGGGCACCGCGAAGATCGAGAAGATCAACGCCAAGAGCATCATTCTGAACAACCAACACCTCGGTATGGTCGTCCAGTGGGAAGACTTGATGTATGATAGCGTGCGTGGGCAGACCATCCTTTGCGACAAGGACAACATTGGCGGACCCGACAATGTCGAAGCGCTCTACCCGGACTTCGTGAAGATCGCAGATGGCTTCGGTGTAGCCGGCCGCCGCGTGATCAAGCGTGAAGATTTACGAGATGCCATCCGCGAAATGATTGAACATGACGGCCCCTACGTACTCGAGGTAGTCGTGCCCTACACAGAACACGTTTTGCCGATGATCAAACAAGGGCTCTCGGCCAAGGAAATCCTCCTTTCTACGGACACCCCCAGCAGTTAATCGGCCGGGGCGGAGTTCACAGTAAGGCGCGTATCGTCTCCAGAGAATCGGCTTCGCTCGCCGGTTTATCCTCCCGCCACCGCGAGATGCGGGGAAACCGTACAGCGATGCCGGACTTGTGGCGCTTCGATTCCCCGATGCCTTCGAAAGCAATCTCGAAGACCAGTTCCGGATCGACGACCCGCACGGGGCCGTGCTTCTCCCGGGTGTGTTGACGAATCCAGCGATCCACCCGACGAATCTCGCTATCGCTCAAACCGGAATACGCTTTGGCAAAGGGGACCAGCGCCTCCCCGTCCCAAACTGAGAAGGTATAATCGGTGTAGAGACCGGCACGCCGTCCATGCCCCTGTTGGGCGTAGACCAGTACGGCATCGACCGAGTACGGTTCTACCTTCCACTTCCACCAGTCTCCTTTTTTACGACCCGCCCCATACGGTGCGCTCCTTCGCTTGAGCATCAAGCCCTCGACCCGACGCTCCCGGGAAGTTGTTCGGACCTCCACCAGGCTCGTCCAATCCGGGCACTCCACTAGGGGGGAAGAGCGCAACAGGGCACTGCCGTTTCGCCTGCAAAAACCCTCCAGATGCTGCCTCCGCTCCGCCGTGCTTTCCCTACGGCAATCCGAACCCGCCAACTCCATACAATCGTAGGCCATGAAGACCACCGGCACTTCACGGCGCAACTTTGGCCCGGCACGCTTGCGACCCAAGCGCCGCTGCAACTGCGCGAAACTCCCGGGTTTATCCGCCTCGTTATCCCAGACCAGTATCTCGCCGTCCAGCACCGCATCCCCGTCCCAGCGGGCTGCGGTCTCAACGATCTCCGGAAAGGCCTCGCCAATCATTTCCTCCCCACGCGACCAGAGTAAAACTTCCGCTCCACGCTTGATCAATTGCGCACGGATCCCATCCCACTTCCACTCAATCTGCCAGTCCTCAACAGATCCAAGCAAATCGCCCGGCCCCGCCGCCGAGGCCTCCAATGGATAAGCCAGACAAAACGGGTAAGGCCGTGCCGGATCTTCCGACCCGGCATCGGCAGATAAAAGCAGGGAGCGATAGTTCGCCGCGCTGGGTTGCCAGTCACCCATTAAACGGTGCGCCATGACTGCAACCTCCACCCCCGCTACTTCCGCCAACGCTCTCGTCACCAGCGTGCGACTGACCCCCACCCGAAAGCCCCCGGTAATGAGCTTGTTTAAGACCAGACATTGCCGTGCATCCAGACTCGACCAAAAGCCGCAGAGCGCCGCCTCTTTGTCGTCGGCTTCCATTTCACGCAGCGGCAGGATACGCTGCTCGACGAAGTCTCCCAAAGAAATGGATGCTGCCTCCGGGGCACTGTCCGGCGTCCGGCGGTTCCCCAATAAAAGTGCCAGCGTCTCTGCCAGATCCCCGACATGATCGTAGCACTCTTCGACCATCCACTCAGGATAGCCACAAGCACGGCCCGCCCACTCGCGAAATTCTTTGGAAGCAACGGTTCGCTTCAAACGACCACCGATCAAAAAATACACCGCCCATGCGGCATCCGCATCCGGAGCCGCACCAAAGTAGCTCCGTAAAGCGGCCAGCTTTGCAGTCGTGCGGTTCGAAGCATCCAGCTCAAAATACAAATCGGTAAATTGCTGCATCGTAGCGGGTCTCTCTTCTCATTCTTCCTCGGCCGAATCTCCGGACTCCTCTGCCGGTTCACCGACAAAGCGCGTCGGCACTTCATACGCTTCCAGACCTTTTTCCTCGCGCAGCCAACGCATCAGTGGCCCGGCATAGCCGTGCGTCACCCCGACCCGCTCGGCTCCGCAATCTTCCACGGTTTGAAGGATGCCGTTCCAATCGACATGATCGGAAAGAACGAAACCGCGGTCCAAAGCCATTCTTCGCCGGCCGCCCCGCACCGCCATCCAACCCGAGGCAAAAGCCTGCGAGTGCGGAGCAAACTGACGCAACCAGGGCGTATTGCGGGCCGATCCCGGAGCGACGATCAAGCCCGCACCGCGCAATCGCTCCTTCGTATCGCGAACTGCGCGGACAGTCGGCGGGATCGGGCGCCCCGCTGCACGATAATGCGGCAACATACGATCGACTGCACCGTGTACACCAATCGGCCCGATTGAAGGATCGAGACCGCACAAGACCCGTTGGGCCTTTCCTAAAGCGTAGGCATACAAAACACTGGTACGCCCCTCGCGTTGGTTTTCCCGCCACCAGTCATTGATCTGCTGAAAGACCTGAGCCGAGGTCGGCCAGCGATAGACCGGCAGCCCGAAAGTCGATTCGGTAATAATCGTATGGCAGGGCACCGGCTGAAAAGCTTCGCAGGAAGTGTCCGCATCCCGCTTATAGTCTCCCGTAATCACCCAAACTTCCCCCTTATGCTCCAACCGCACTTGAGCGGACCCGAGCAAGTGACCTGCCGGATGCAATGAAACCGTGACACCGCCCATCTTCCGCGTTTCACCAAAAGCCAGCCCCTCAATCGCCGCCGACTCCCCCACCCGCTCGCGCAAGACGCCCGCTCCGCTATTCGCGCAAAGGTAAGCCTCCATCCCCGGTCGGGCATGGTCACTGTGGGCATGGGTGACGACCGCCCGATCGACCTTGCGCCAGGGATCGATAAAAAAGTCCCCTGCGGCACAGTAGAGTCCGTGCTCTGTTGGCCGAACCAGTGGGCTTGTTATTGACGACAGTGGCATCCTAAGCAGAGGCTAGGCGTTGACCTGCGGGATGCAACCCCGCCCAACCACTTTGCCATGCCCGCAACCACCGTAATCCTTCTCGCTACGCCCCTCATAACTGCCGCCATCGGTTGGCTGACCAACTGGGTCGCGATCCAGATGCTCTTTCATCCACGTAAGCCCATCCACCTGCTCTTCTTTCACTGGCAAGGACTGATCCCCCGCCGACAGGCCCAACTCGCCGCACAGACCGCTGAGATCATTGAACGCGAGATCCTCCAGCAGCACGGCATCCTCAACGAGATTCGGAAAATTGACCTCGGCCCGCATCTGGAGAAGGCCGCCCATACTCTCGTCTGGCAACGGATCGGTCCACAGTTGCAAGCCATTCCCCTACTCGGGGGATTTATCAACGAGGGCACGTTGGCAAAGTTTGAAGTCATCGCCGCTGAATCGATCAAGGAGGAAGCGGCACCACTGATGGAAAAAGTAGCAACTGAATTTGAAAAATCGGTCGACCTCAAAGAAATGATCGAAACCAATATTGTGGCCTTCGACCTCCAGCGACTCGAAGACATCGTCAACGAAGTCGCCCGCAAGGAGTTTCGCACAATTGAGCGACTCGGTGCCGTCCTCGGCTTCCTCGTCGGCTGCGCACAGGTGGGCCTGCTCATCGCCTTTGGAGTCGTCGCCCTCTAGCAGCGAAAATCATCTGTCTAGACGGGGTACGGATTCAAGTGGATCCATTTTCTACCGGAACTCGGGAAATGAACTCACTCATAATCGACCGTTTTCAGTAAAGAATCCGCCTAATTTATATCGCAATTCATCCAGTCTTAGCTCGGTGCGGATGGAATCTGCCGAGGAAAGGAGCCATGTGAAGCGGCAAAATACATCAGTAGTCAGCAAAACCCACTCACCGTAATATAATTTATTATAATATAGGTTGTTTTACTTGAAATAATAAGTCATTAAACTTACTTTACACGTGAAATTCCTCATATGGCCTCTCGCCTTTCCAATATCTAAAATCATTCCGCTATGAATCCATACCGCTATTCCATCTCCTTTTTTACCCTTTTGGTTGCAGCCACAACGAGCTTTGCCGATACGAATTTCAGCACAAATTTTACTGGAAATGAAGGCTACACTAGTGGAGGGCTAAACAATTCAGCGAATTTCAATGAATCCAACTCCGGGGGCCTCTTCTTACCAAGTGGTCAAGAAACATCGGGTTTTGGAACCGTCCGCCGCAACCCAACTGCTAGTGGAGCCACCGCCTACTATACGACTGGTGAAGGTTCGAGTTTTAACGCCGGTGCCACCTGGACGACTTCATTGGATTTCAAATTCCAAGGCCTGCCCAGTACGGATCCCACAGCAGGCTCAACTATCTTCATGGGGTCGGCCGGTTTTTCCACCTCATCGACAGCTAACGCAAATATAATGTATTCCGGAATACAAAAAACAAGCGGACAGGCCGGATCGACCAACTACCAATTCTTCATAGCAGGCGGCGGATTCAGCTCAACGAATATTTCCTATGAGTCGATTGGGGATGACAACACGGATGCAACTGACCAGACCGATAATCTGAGAATCACGTTTACCCTGACCAAATCGGCAACCATTAATGAATTTTCAGCAACTGCCGATCTAGTCAATTTGGATACTTCGACAACCGTCGCAACCATTGTAGCGACATTGACTCAGGCAAGTGCTTACTCGAGCGATCTCTACGATTACTTCAAATCTAGCGGCGTTCAGGAAGCAGGTAATTTCGGCCTTTTCGATGTAGATGCCTTTATCTTAAGGGCTTCGGAAATCCCAGAACCGGAAACGTACTCCATGCTACTGGGATGCGTCGCCTTGATTATTCTGTCATTAGGCCGCGTACGCGCATTCAGAAAATAGAANNGACCGATAATCTGAGAATCACGTTCACCCTGACCAAATCGGCAACCACGAATGAATTCAATGCGGTCGCCAGTCTCGTCAATACGGACACTGCGCAAACCGTCGCAACCATTGTAGCCACATTGACTCGGGCGAATGCCTATTCGAGCGATCTCTACGGA
>DKOA01000071.1:0-18383 GCA_002469895.1 Opitutia bacterium UBA7374 | reverse complement strand
ATGAGATGCGAGAAATCGGTTTTGTGGAGGAGCGGAAGTGGTCAACCAGTAGCAGCGGGGCATCTTGGATTAGCTGGCTCAGAAGCTCCCATCAAATGGCCACAAAGAACTGAAAAGTCTCGTTGCTACTTCCGAAAGGCGGTGCCGGAATCACCTCTGGTTATTATTTCTTCTCAATAGAAGGCACTGGCTCGCAGACTGTCAGCTTATCCGTCTGCAACTCCATGACAGGAGGCTCCACAACGGGGACCGAGACATTCGAATCAGGCGGCTCATTCGTTTGTTCCGTACAGCCGCACTGGCTAAGGACGAAGAGTATGAAGATGACAATGAGTGCGATAAAAAGAATTTTTTTCAGAAGCGGAAAAAACATTCGTTTTACAAGAGGCAGAGTGAATCGATTCATCATTCGATCCTAGCATACAAAATATAGTTATCAATACCCATTTAATAATAAGTATTTTTACTTATAAATTAAGGAAACACTGAATAAAGGCAAAATGAAGCCGGTAATTCAGAGGCCAACTTGGCCGCATTGCCGGCAGTCTCTGCTCTGTCATGAACACGCTCTTTGCTGAGCCATCAGGCGAGCCCGCGCTCACTGGATTGAGCAAAATCAAGGAAAGTACGGGCCATGGGATGCACGGCATCTTCGCTGGATTGGAGTTGCTCGATTGCCTGACTGCGGTTGAGCCCATCCTTGTAGAACAGTTTGTAGATGCGTCGAGCCAGAGCGATCTCATCAGAACTATATCCGGCACGTTCAAGGCCGATCTTATTGATGGTACGAACAGTAGCCGGGTTGCCGTCGCAAATACAGAATGGAGGGACATCCTGAACGGTCTTGGATGAAGCACCTACCATGGCATGATCGCCAATACGAACAAACTGGTGTAAGCCGGAGCCCCAGGCGATGTTGACGTGATCGCCGACGATAACATGCCCGCCGAGTGCGGCATGACTGCTCATAACCAGGTGATTGCCGACCTGACACTCGTGGGCGATGTGACTGTAGGCGAGAATCAGATTATGGTCTCCCAAACGGGTGACCAGATCTTCACTGGTAGCGCAGTGTACGGTGGTGAATTCACGAAAGGTGTTTCCGTTACCGACCTCCAGGCGCTGAATACCACCGGTATATTTCTTGTCGTGCGTCTTGCCGCCAACATAGGCGTAGGGATGGACCTCATTATCGTGACCGAGCGTTGTCGCACCATCCACTGTAGCGTGATGCATCACATGGGTGCCGGAAGCGATGCGAACGTGCGCCCCGATGTAGGCGTAGGCGCCAACATGGACGCCTTCATCCAATTCAGCTCCGGGCTCAATAATTGCGGCAGGATGAATTTCGGTAGCCATTCTGAACAACTAATCCGTGGCGTCGGCCAACATAAACATCAGTTCTGCACCGGAGACAACCTGGTCGCCCACTTTGCAAGTGCCGGTAGCGGTAGCGATTTTGTTGCCCCGTATTTTCTGCAGTTTAACATGAATCGTCAGGGCGTCACCCGGCTCAACGGCACGGCGAAACTTGACCTTATCGACACTCATAAAGAAAGCGATTTTTTCTTCGTCCGCCTGTAGACGTCGAAGCAGTAGGACGCCGGCGGCCTGTGCCATGGCCTCAATCTGGAGGACTCCGGGCATGACCGGGCGGCCCGGATAGTGCCCCTGAAAGTAAGGCTCGTTAATCGTGACGTTTTTCAGCGCAACCAATTCATCGTCACTTTTGATCTCGATCACGCGATCAACCATGACAAAAGGGTACCGGTGCGGCAGGAGATTGAGGACACCGCGCACATCGATGGTGGTTTCGTGGGTCTCTACCGGGCGCGCTTTAACCGCTGGTGCCGCTTTCGGGCTTTTCGCCTTCTCCAGCATCTTACGCCGGAAGACCTTGGAGAGTTCCGCATTCAGAGCGTGCCCCGGTCGAACGGCTACGATGTGCGCTTTGATCGGCATTCCGGCGAGAACGATATCACCAATGATATCCAGAATCTTATGTCGAACAAACTCATCCTTGAAGCGGAGGGGCTCCTTGGAGACAATTTTGTCTCCCTTGATGACGATGGCACTATCCAGACTACCGCCCTTAATTTTGCCCAGCTTTAAAAGTTCCTCGATATCTTCGTAAATCGTAAAGGTGCGGGCAGGGGCAATTTGTGCGACGTAGGTCTCCGGGTCGATGTCCAGCATGAGGTGCTGGGTATGAATACCACGATCATCTGCCGAAGTACAAGTAATGCGGAAGCCGTCGTAAGGAAGCGCTATAATCGAACTGCTGCCGCGGGTCACTGAGATCGGCTCTTCCAGAACATAGCAGGGGCGCTCGGACTCTTGCTCGACTGGCTCGGCTTGCTGGATGAGATTGACGAAATGTTTAGCCGACCCGTCAAGAATGGGCGGCTCGCTCGCATCCATCTCAATCAATACATTATCTACCCCGCAGCCATTGAGAGCACTGAGCACATGCTCCACGGTATGTACCTTGGTATGCCCCTCGGCGATCGTCGTACTCCGAACGAGATCTTCAACCAGGTCGATGACGGGCTTCAATTCCGGTTTGCCGTACAGATCGATCCGCTTAAAAACGATCCCGTGGTCAACTGGGGCAGGCTTGAGCGTGAGTTCAACCTCCTCGCCCGTATGCAGAGATTTTCCCTTGATCGAGACTTCCCGTAAGATGGTGCGTTGCTTCATGTGGAAAGGTTATACTGTGGGTTGTTTTTGTCCCCGAAAGGTCTCCAACCGACTCTTTGCAAGCTAGGGTTTGTCGCCCTCATGTAAAGCATGGGTTTTGCTTTACCGATGAAGAAGATTGCCAGCTACCGGACAAGCCGCATGCTCCATAGCTTTTGCCAATACATCTATGCTGGAGCAACTAACAGAAAAGCTGGGTCATGCTTTGCGTAATTTACGCGGAGCCGGAAAACTGACGGAAGAAAACATGGCGGATGCCCTGAAGGAGGTCCGTCAGGCGTTGCTTTCGGCAGATGTCCATTTTAAGGTAGCAAAAGAGTTTGTTCAGAAAGTGGAAGCATCCTGCGTCGGTCAGGAGGTAGTCAAGTCGGTCACCCCGGGCCAGCAGGTTGTTAAAATTATCAACGATGAGTTGGTTCGCCTCTTGGGCGAGGGAGACACGGAGCTTGAGCACAAGAAACCGCTTCGCCTAATGTTGGTCGGGCTGCATGGTTCGGGCAAGACAACGAGCTCAGGCAAGCTCGCCCGCTACCTCGCACGAAAGCATGACTACCGCCCTGCCCTCATCGCCTGCGATGTATATCGCCCGGCGGCCATCGATCAATTGGAGACGCTGGCAAAGGCAGAAGGCTGCGCTTTCCACGCGGATCGCACGAGCAAGGATGTAGTACAGATTGGGCGCGATGGCCTCAAAGCAGCGAAAGAGGCAGAAGCGAATCTAGTGATTTTTGATACCGCCGGACGCCTACAAATCGACTCTGATTTAATTGAAGAAATCCAGCGATTAAAAAAGGCCGTACAACCGGACGAGATTCTGCTGGTTGCGGACTCCGCGCTCGGTCAGGAAGCGGTCAATGTGGCCAAGCATTTCCACGAAGCGGTGCAATGCACAGGCCTGATATTGACCAAGCTGGACGGTGACGCCCGCGGCGGGGCTGCCCTCTCGATGAAGCACATCACGGGAGTGCCCATCAAATTCATGGGTCTGGGCGAAAAGGCCGATGATTTCGAAGTATTTCATCCGGACCGGATGGCCTCCCGTATCCTCGGGATGGGTGACGTTGTCTCCCTTGTAGAAAAAGCACAAGAGACAATTGATCAGGACGAAGCGGCTCGAATGGCAGAAAAAATGAGCCGCGCCAGCTTCGACCTGAACGATTTTCTTAAGCAGATGCAGCAAGTAAAGAAGATGGGCTCTCTCGGCTCTATTGTCGGTATGTTGCCCGGTGCTGCGAATATTGAGGTGGGCGACAAAGAGGAAAAGAAGATGGCTCGTACGGAGGCCATCATCCTCTCGATGACCGCGAAGGAGCGGTCTATGCCGCGCCTCTTGCGGGGCAGCCGCCTCAAGCGGGTGGCCAACGGCTCCGGGGTCAAAGTCCGCGACGTCAATGCCCTGCTCAAACAGTTTGGACAGATGCAAAAAATGATGAAGATGATGAAGGGCGGGAAAGGCCGCCGCATGATGAAGGCCATGCAAGCAGAGATGCCGGAAGGTAACCCGTCTTTGCCCGGCATGCCGAAGCTATAGCTTAGAGCGCTTGAACAATCTGAGAATTGTTGTCCTAAGCAGCAGCCTTGCGTCTGTCTTCCAGTTCACTTTGCATCTGCTCAGTTTCTCTGGTGGATAGCGGATAGAAGATCAGTATAAAACCATTCAAGAGAGCCAGTGCTCCGGGAATGATACAGAACATAATACGGATGCCCATGAGGGCTTCCGGCGTTTGATCTTGGTTGGCAACGAAGCCAAATCCCGCAAGCAACCAACCGGAGGCGGCGCCACCAATCGTTAGGCCCATTTTCTGGGCAAACATAGCTGCGGAAAAGACCAAACCAGTGGCCCGCCTGCCAAACTTCCATTCACCATAGTCGGCCACATCGGTATACAGTGCCCAGACAAGGGCCGGTGTTGGCCCGGCCAACAAATTAGCCAATAAATTGACGACATACATTGTCGCGGTGGCTTCCGGTGGGATGAAATAAAAACCGATAATGGTCGCGGCATTCAACAAAGTGAGCGTGGCCAGCGCATTGCGCTTACCAAAAGTGCGGCCAATAATCCCGGTAAATGCCACACCGATGATGAAGGCAATCATACCGGTCGACATGAAGATCGTGGTCGCATCGAACTCGAGAAAAAAAGCTGTGCCTGACTGACCAATGGAAAAGACAGCTTCGGCACTATTGCCCACATAATACTTGAAGTAATGAATCGTCACCGCGCCACGCACCGCAACATTTGCCAAAGTACAAACCGCTGCGCCGATCATAATCAACCAGGGGAGATTGCGGCAGAGGAGCTTTAAGTCCTCCTTCACGCTCATATCCTTTTCCTCCGCTTGCGGCTTCACCCGCTCGCGGGTAGACGCATAGGTGATCAGGAACATCAGGATGGAAGCGACCCCGAAGACTGCCATGGTCAGCTGGAAGCCGAGTACCTCATCATCCCCACCGAACAGCTTAACCAGAGGACGCACGAGCAAAGAAACGATAAAACCACCCCCAAATGCTCCGAGAAAGCGGAAGGTAGAGAGCGCCATACGATCGTTTGCATCCGGCGTAATGACCCCCATGAGGGCCGAGTACGGTACGTTGATCGCGGTGTAAATCATCTTAAAGACGATGAAAGTGGTGTAAGCGTAAGCCAATTTGCCGACTTCGCTAAAGTCGGGATTAGCGAAAATAGCGTAGCCTGCCAGCCCGTAGGGTATGGCAAACCAAAGCAGAAAGGGGCGATACTTGCCTTTTGCTGTCTGCACCCGATCGGCAATAGCGCCCATCAAAGGGTCGTTCACCGCATCCCAGAAGTTGGCAACCAGATACATCGTACCAATGGCCGCCGGGTTGAGGCCAAAGACATCGGTGTAATAATAAAAGAGAAAAAGATTAAAGAACTGGAAGTAGAGGTTGGAGGCCATGTCTCCCAGCCCATAGCCGACTTTCTCGGACAGACCAATACGTGGCTGCGCTGCATCAGTTGGGGTATTCATAAAATAGGTCTGTGCTTGGGGTCTGCTTAAAAGCTTGGGTCTACGAAGAGTTAAGCAAACGAGCATATGCAATTTATTGCAACAAAATCCCCGGATAAATATTTAGACCTACACATACTTTTAGTCGAGCTATGGCTCGGTCGATGAATTGAGGGGATTGAGCGACATGCAAATACCGCATCCACTAGATCAAATCTGTGATGTGCTTGGTAAAGCCACCTTTTGATTTTACCTGAGCCTATAGGACGCGCCGTTCTTCATGAAAAGAATCGCCATAATGAATGGCTAAAATCAACAAATAATTGGATCCTCTAAGTTAGCTCTAGGTATTTACTGCAATTCTATGCTGTGAAGGATCGGCAACGATACTTTTTAGAATGGGTTGAACGAGTCTACTAAGTGGTACCTCAGTAACTCTTCCGCATTTGTGGGTAAGTCAACAGTCAGTCCGACAATAGCGGATAGCTTGCTGCGCCTTCGCCACTATTGCTTTGCCGCAATCGTTTCGCCCGCCCGAAGTTTGCAACCGAGCAGGATATGCTGGTGCGGGCCGAAACGCTTTTTCATGAGGTCCTTAAGGCGCTTTGTTGCCGTAAATCCAATATCTATATAAGGAATCTCAACCGTACTGAGACTGGGCATTCCTTGAGGCGCTTCAATGCCGTCGAACCCGCTGATTGAAACATCCTGAGGAACCCGGATGCCTCTCTCCTCTAAAGCCAGCATAAGATCATAAGCCTGGTGATCGGCCGCACAGACGATAGCCGTCACGCCCTTACGCACACGCTCAGCTGCTAGATCATAGCTTTCTTCGAGAGAGACGAGATTTTGTGGATGGGTATTGATCATGTCACAATCCCGTATGCGTAGACCCAACTGAGTCATTTTTTCAAAGTAAGCACCTGTCCGGCGAAATGACCAACTGGCTTCAATCTTATAGGGCCTTGAGTAAAAGGCGATGCGCCTGTGCCCCAGTTCGTAGAGGCGATTCATAATCAGTGAAATCCCCTGATAATGGTTCACATCGACGCAGTCGAGTTGGCCGGCACCACGCTGTTCGACAAGCGATACACAAGGATACTTCAAGAGAAGCCCATCGACCACAAGTTTGGGAAAGGGATAGAGTAATAGCAGCCCAGACCATGATCGGGCGGCAGAGCGGAAAATGTCCGAATAAACAGGTGAATCGAGCGACGTCGCTGAGGGATCGAGAAAATGGACGGTTAAGTCCAAACCCTCTAGCTGACTGGACTCGGAAATGCCCTTCAAGAGGAGTCGACCGGGACTGTCATAATCCGTACGATAGTACTCCTCCTCTTCGGTGCATATCAGGACACCGATCTTCGGGCGAAGTTTTGGCTGACGACGATTACTAACCCGAGCAATCCGGTGATGATAACCGATCTTGGAAGCGGTCTCAAAAACCAGCGCACGGGTCTCCGGATTGATCCCCGGATGGTTGGTAAAACAGCGTGATACAGTCGCTTTGGATATTTGCAAAGCTTCGGCAATTGCTTGCTGGTTTACTTGTTTCATAGAGGATATTACTCGCTATTCGGCGAGCTATTGTGGAAAAGAAATACGCGTACTCATTTTATTCAATGTAATTTTTCAAAGTGATGAACCTTGACAGGTAGCAGTGCAATTATATGCAATTAAAAATGCCCACATTTCTCTCAATTATTCTGTTTTGCGGTGTACTTGGCATGTGCACCTCTCAGGCTGACCGAGTAGAAATCAGCCACAACAGCACGGGATATTACGAGCTCCTGGTTAACGGAGAATCTTTCTTTGCCAATGGCGCAGGAGCCGAACAGCATCTCGAACTATTCAAAGAACTCGGCGGGAACGCCATACGCACCTGGGGCGTGGATC
The DNA here is from genome assembly GCA_002469895.1 of Opitutia bacterium UBA7374. Lineage (GTDB taxonomy): Bacteria > Verrucomicrobiota > Verrucomicrobiia > Opitutales > Coraliomargaritaceae > UBA7374. Next base: position 10,818 of record DKOA01000071.1, on the reverse strand, counting down.
AATTGGAACTCCAGATAGATGGTAAACCGTTTCTCGACCGTGCTCATGAACTGGGCCTAAAAGTGGTCGCCGGCATTTGGGTTGAACACGAGCGGCATGGTTTTGACTATCGCGACCGGAAGCAAGTAGCCAAGCAGCGAAAAACGGTACGCCAAGCAGTGCGCAAATACAAAGACCACCCGGCAATTCTCCTGTGGGGTCTTGGCAATGAGATGGAAGGATTCGGGCCGTCCAAAGATTACAGCCGCGTCCTAAGGGAAGTGAACGAATTAGCTAAAATTGTGAAGCGCGAGGATTCGGAACATCCGGTCATGACCGTGATCGCCGGCCTCGGGAAAAACAAGGCCATACAAGTCAAAAAATATTGCCCGGAAATTGATATCCTGGGGGTCAATTCCTACGCGGGTGCCTTATCTGTACCTCATGACTTAGAAGCACAGGGCTGGGATAAGCCTTTTATGCTAACGGAATTCGGTCCTCTTGGACACTGGGAAACACCCAAGACCGGATGGGGTGCCGCGATTGAACAGACCAGCACAGAAAAAGCAGCCAACTACTACAGAGTGCACCAGCAGGCAGTGGAGAAAGGCAGAAATAAATGCGTCGGCACCTTCGCCTTCTTCTGGGGCTACAAGCAGGAGTATACTGCTACTTGGTTTGGCATGTTGCTGCAATCCGGTGAGCGGGTCGAGGCCGCCGATTCCATGAGTTATGTCTGGACTGGGAAGTATCCGGAAAACCGAGCGCCACAAGTGCACGATTTGCATTCGTCTGCTGCATTGAAACGCATCCCTTCCGATTCAATTCAGAAAGCTTCCGTGGTGGCGGATGATCCCGAGCATGACTCACTGAACTATCGCTGGATTGTAGTCGCTGAAAGTAGTGATAAAAAGCACGGCGGAGACGAGGAGCAAACTCCGCCCTCCTTTCCCGAGCTCATCCGTTCGCAAACCGGCAGTGAGGTTACTTTTATGGCTCCGTCACAAAGTGGAGCCTACCGTCTTTTTGTATATGTTACCGACAATCAAAATTCAGCTGCGACAGCCAATTTCCCTTTTTACGTAAACTAGCATGCTTCCAGTGAAGCCTGCGTAAAAGAAGTTTTTGCACACATTCAAAAGATTCTTAATCTAACTGACTTGAAAACAGATTCATCAGATACACTTCGAATGGATACACACTTAAAGGCCGAAAAGCAATCCAGCCGTATGGTCGAAATAGAAGGTGAATCCTTTATCGTAATTGATCATCTGGAAGAGATGTCGGATTTCTTCCTTTCTGTTGTGAGTGCCGATGATCATTGGTTTTTTGCATCGACCAGCGGGGCCTTGAGCGCCGGACGCAAATCACCGGACAATGCTCTCTTTCCTTACTATACGGTCGATAAGATTCAGGCCAACTGGAATTCTACCGGGCCCCAGACGATCATTCACTGTAATGGAATTACCTGGGAGCCCTTCAAACCCCACAATACTTGGCGACACCCGATCGAGCGGCGAATCTATAAAAATCTTAATGGCGATTCGATCCTCTTCGAGGAAATCAATAAACAACTCGATTTATGCTTCCGCTATCGCTGGCGCACATCGGCTAAATTCGGTTTCATACGCACTGTTTCGCTGCAAAACCAGGGCACTGAAGAACATGAACTGAACGTCGTTGACGGCCTGGCAGACATACTCCCTTCCGGGATCGATGCGCGCACCCAGCTAAGCTACAGTTGCTTGGTAGACGCCTATCGCCTAAGCGAGTTGGATCCGGCAAACAAGCTTCTGGTTCACCGCATGGCGGCCAGCCTAATTGATGAAGCGATACCTTTAGAATGTCTCCTCGCAACCACAGTTTGGTCTGTCGGTTGGCCGCAAAGTGAAATTCTGCTAAGTTGTGAAGAGGCCAATAATTTTATCGAAGAGCCTCTCGCTAAAGAGAAAAAATCGAAACTCCGCGCCAAAAAGGGCGCCTACTTTAATGCCGGGATTATGCAAATACCTGCAGGCGAGTCACGCGAATGGACTCAGGTCGCCGATGTGAATTCCACGCAGAGCAAGGTCGCCGATTTAGAAGAAGCACTCATACAACCGCAGGCACTCCTCGAAGAGGTTCTGGAAGACATCTCCCGGGGTAGCGAAAAACTGAACACATTGATCGCCTCGGCGGACGGCCTACAAGTCTCCAGAGATGAGGATATGATCAGCCACCACCGGGCGAATGTGCTCTACAATATCATGCGCGGCGGGGTCTTTGCTGAAGGATATCAGATTTGTCCGGATATTTTGCGTGGGCACATCGCTAAAATTCATCACGATCTGAAACCGGATGAAGCGGCCTGGCTGAGCTCCCTCCCGGCAGCGTCGATTAGCCGGGCCGAATTGATCGAACTGGTGGCCGCAACAAGTACCCGACTCCGCCGCACTTGCATGGAATACCTGCCGCTCATCTTCAGTCGTCGGCATGGAGATCCCAGTCGCCCATGGAATCAATTTACCATACAAACCACTGACGAACGGGGTAATCCCATTGTTGGTTTTCAAGGCAACTGGCGAGACATCTTTCAAAACTGGGAGGCTCTGGCATGGAGTTTTCCGCAGTACAATTTAGCGTTCATCCATAAGTTCCTCAATGCATCCACCGCAGACGGCTACAATCCATATCGGATCACGAGCGAAGGGATCGAATGGGAAGAGCCTGACGAAGAGGACCCCTGGGCATCCATCGGCTATTGGGGCGATCATCAAATCATTTATCTACTCAAGCTGCTGGAGTTCGCCCAAAATCTGGATGCGACTGCCCTAACTGAGCAGTTGGAGGACCGGGACTTCGTCTTCGCCGATGTGCCTTATGAACTAAAGAGCCACAGTGAAATAGAAAAGGATCCAAAGCACACGATTCACTTCAACACAGCACGCAATCAATTGATTGCGGAACGAAGCAACCGGATAGGAGCCGATGGTAAATTGGTCCATGATACGGACGGCAATCTGAGGCAGGCCAGCCTACTGGAGAAACTTCTTCTACCTGCCCTTGTTAAAATAAGTAATCTGGTTCCCGGCGGAGGCATTTGGATGAATACGCAGAGACCGGAATGGAACGACGCAAACAATGCGCTTGCTGGAAATGGCCTTTCTCTGGTCACCACCTGCTACCTGCATCGCTATATTTGCTTCCTCGAAGGAATCATGGATGGCCGGGAAGGTGACTTTACCTGTTTTCAGGCATTGGCAGATTTCCTCCGTTCAATCGATAAGGAACTCGAAACTGACCCCCTGACAACGACCGCAACGGATCAAGCACGACTCGCTACGATGCGTGGGCTTGGACACATCGGCGAGCACTACCGGCAGCGCATCTACCAAAATAATTTTGGCAAAAACCAATCACTGCAGATCGATGAAATCCGTAGATTTCTGGCCAAAGCGCGTAATCACCTGGCCCACACGATTCGTATAAGCCACCGACCGGATGGTCTCTACCACGCCTATAATATTCTCCACATCGAGGGTGAGACAGCTTTCATCGAGCACTTAGACCCGATGCTGGAAGGACAAGTGGCTGCGCTGAGTTCGCAAGCGATTTCCGCAGAACAGGCTCTGGATATCCTCAAAAAACTCCCCGATAGCCCCCTCTACTGCAGACGCCGGCGCAGTTATCTTCTCTATCCCGACAAAGAGCTTCCGACCTTTCTCGAGATAAACAAAGTTTCGGCAGAAGAAGCACAGAGCCTGTCGCTCGTCATCAAAATGCTCGCGGATAAGGATTATCGCCTCCTCGTCCCCTCCGGAGATGGCTGCATGCGTTTTCACCACAGCATCCGCAACCGATTTGAAGTCGATACGATACTCGATCAATTGGCAAAAGAGACGACCTTCGAGCAAGCGGTCCGTACCGACCGGGAAAAGATCCATGATCTCTATGAAAAAACTTTTAACCACAAAGCCTTCACCGGGCGGAGCGGCTCCATGTTTGCCTATGAAGGTCTCGGTTCAATCTACTGGCACATGGTATCGAAACTGATGCTGGCCACCCTTGAAGTCACCCTCAACAACAATAACGACAGCCTTTTTCAGTCACTCACAGAAAATTACTATGCCATTCAAAACGGTCTGGGTTTCCGCAAGTCGCCGGCAGATTACGGCGCATTTCCAGCGGATGCCTACTCCCACACTCCGTCACATGCCGGAGCTTCGCAACCCGGTCTCACCGGAATGGTTAAAGAAGGCATAATCTGCCGCTTTCTTGAATTGGGCGTCAACCTGCAGGAAAGTAGCCTACGCTTCCACCCGCGCATACTACGAGCAGCTGAACTAACGGAAAAATCCTACTCGGCGAAAATCGTACGGGCGGACGGATCTGAAAGCACGCTGGAAATTCCGCCCGAAGCGCTCCTCTTTACAATCGCACAGACACCAGTGATCTACCAGCGCAGTCAAGCTCCTGAAGCCCGTATCGACATCCACTACCTAAACGGGAAAAAAGTCACTCTGGGAACAGACTCGCTCGATGCGGAAACCTCAGGTTCCATCCTCCACCGACTCAATCAGATTGACTACTTGGTCGTAGAACAACCCGCTGACCGGTTTGTATAGATCACTTTTCTAGTGCTCCGAAGTATATTTTTAAACGCACTTAGGCGCCGGTGCTCTCTGGAGCACTTTCCAGTGTGTCCACAACTTTTTGAGTGTAACGACGCAGGGCCGACTCCGGCTCAATTCCCTTGATTCGGCATGCCGCGGCAATCTCAAATAATTTACGACCCATTTCAGCAACATCTTCGTCCATCGATTTTGCTTCCGCATCGATCGCCTCCCGGTTGATCACTGCATCCGCATCCATCGCCTGTTTACAGATTTGCTTATAAACATCCTGAGCATACATCAGTGCAGGCAACTGCCGCGGCAAGTCTTTGAATCGACCCGACTGCTTTGGCCCACGCTTTACCTCACCGGCCTTTATCTTGTCCCATTGCTGAAGCACAGCATCTGAACCGGCCAAACGGTTATCCCCGAAGACATGGGGGTGACGGCGCACCAGTTTCTCGTTCACGACACGACAAACATCTGCAAAATCAAAGTGGCCGCTCTCCTTCGCCATCTGTGCATGCATAACCACCTGTAACAGCACGTCGCCGAGCTCCTCCTCCATATGGTGAAGATCGTTTCGATCAATCGTTTGCAATAATTCACAGCATTCATCGATCAAGCAATCTGCTATCGACTGGTGGGTCTGCTCGATATCCCAAGGGCAACCGCTCTCGGGGTCACGCAGAGCCGCTACGGTCTGTAATAAATCATCTATTGAATGCATCGACATTTGGGAAATACAGGCAACCTCAGTCACCAGACGTAAGGGATTCGATTCCGTCAGCGATAATCCCGGAAACCGCTGACGCTAGCTTTTCCCGTGGTAGAACAAGCTCTGTCGCTGTCCGTAAATCCCGAACGCGGACAACACCCTGCTCCCGCTCTTCCGAGCCATAAATCAACGCAAAGGAAGCGCCACTTTGTACCGCTGCTTTCAACTGTTTGCCAAAATTCTGGCTCTTCAAGGGATACTCCACCCGGTACCCGAGATGACGCAGGCACGCGACATCCTGCAAAGCGAAGCACTGCTCCTCTACACCACCAATAACACAAACAAAATCTGCTTTGGCTGGAGGCTCCAAATCGATCGACTTTTCCTGCAAGAGATCGGCCAAAGTCACATCACCCATAGCAAAACCCACTGCCGGCATGGCCGGACCACCCAACTTCTGCACCAGATCATCGTAGCGCCCACCACCAGCTAAAGCCCGACCGGCACCACTCGCCTCAAACGCCTCAAAAACAAAGCCTGTGTAATAGGCCAACCCGCGTACAATGCTCAGATCAATTCGTACCGAATCGCCCACACCCAAGTGCGAAAGTAGTTCCATCAGGCAGCGCCAATCTTCTACACGGGCATGAAGCGCCTCGGCAGACGCTCCTTCTAGAGGCAGACTACGGATCATTGACTCCAGCGCAGCAAAGTCACGAATCTCCCTGACCGCATCAATTCGAGCACAGACTTCCCCGGCGCGGGAACCCACCGCATCGGCCAATTTTTCCAGCAGCCGCTCACGACCCATACGATCCATTTTGTCGATGATGCCCAGTACCTCGATGGCTTTCTCCGTCTCTAAATCCTCTGCGGCAAGGATTGACCACCAGAGATTGCGGTCACTCAAGCGGATGACAAAATCATCCGCAGCCAATCCAAATGATCGCAAGGTATGGGCCAGTAGAGCGATTAACTCCGCATCCGCCCCCGGTCCCGACTCTCCCAGAATATCCGCATTGAACTGGTAAAAAGCACGCAGCCTGCCCTTTTGAGGGCGTTCATATCGGTAGTGCTCACCAATCGTAAACCACTTGACCGGCCGCTTCAGGCTGTTTGCGCGGGCACCAACCAAACGCGCCAGAGTTGGGGTCATCTCCGGCCGCAAGGCAACCGATCGGTCTCCCCGGTCGGTAAAGTTAAACAACTGCCCGACAATTTCTTCACCACTTTTCTCAATAAACAACTCCAATGGCTCCAGAACAGGGGCGTCATACTCCTGAAAATTGAACGATTCAGCGGCTAAACGCCAATGGTCAAAAATCGAGTTGCGAGCCGAGCAGGCATCCGGGAGAAAGTCCCTGAATCCCGGTAGTGTTTCAAACTCCATTACGCTGGGATTGGCTTACAGACCATCACAGGTCAGCCCTGTTTGTCTGCTTGGAGAGTTTTGATGTCCATTTCATCTAACGCTGCCTTCAACTCTTTGCCCGCCTTGAACTTAATCACCGCGCGCGTCGGTATGACGACATCGGTCTCCGGCTTGTTCGGGTTGCGCCCGATGCGGGACTTGCGTACTTGTACTTCAAAAACACCAAAATTGCGAAGCTCTACATTACGCCCCTCCGCTAACGCTTGCGCAATCGCATCCAGCGTACGCTGCACCGTCTCGCGCACTTCTTTTTGCGGAAATTCGGTTTTATCGTAAATATCCAGTACGATATCGCGTTTGGTTAAATTATTAGACATTTTAAAAGATTATTCGAATAAATATGGATCAAAGACAAGGTAGATGCTTCGGTGCAAAAAAACCGCTGTCAAATCAGAATCAAACATGAGTGAAAAAGAACCGCCGAATCCACTAGAGGAAATTCAAAAACAGCTTAGCGAACTCTTTAAAGGAGCGAATGTCAAGGTGTCCGCAACAGGAAAACCAGATTCCAGTACCAGCGAAGAGCCATCGGTCGGTGATTCGTCGGATAGTGAAAACAAGGCAATCAAAGCAGTCCGGGATTTTCACTTAAAGCCAAAAGAGATCCGTGATTATTTAGATCGCTTTGTCATCCGTCAGGATGAAGCGAAAAAGGTACTCTCTGTAGCCATCTGTGATCACTACAATCAGGCCCGGCAGCGACTTGCCGGAAAAGTCGGTATGGCCGGCGAATACAGCAAGCAGAATATATTACTACTCGGCCCCACCGGCGTCGGGAAAACCTACCTCATAAAAAACATCGCTCGGCTCATCGGTGTTCCCTTCGTTAAAGCGGATGCCACGAAATTTTCCGAAACTGGCTATGTCGGCAGCGATGTGGAAGACCTCGTCCGCGATCTCGTAAAAACCGCCGGGGGCGACATTGAGTTGGCCCAGTACGGAATCATTTTTGTCGATGAAATCGATAAAATTGCCAGCGATTCCAGTCAGGGCAGCCGAGATGTCTCGGGGCGCGGTGTGCAGATTAATCTTCTAAAATTGATGGAAGAGACCGATGTCAACCTGATCAGCCCGACCGACATGATGTCGCAGATGCAAGCGGCGATGGAAATGCAACGTGGCGGTCGGCCACGCCCCAAATCCATCAACACCCGCCATATTCTCTTCATCGTAAGTGGTGCTTTCGATAAGTTGGGAGAATCCATTCGCAAGCGATTAACCAAAAGCGAGATGGGCTTTGGTGCCGATTTACGAGAGACGGGTGAAGATACCGCACTCTATCTGCAGAAGTCCGAAACGCAGGATTTCATCAAATACGGATTCGAACCTGAATTTATTGGCCGCGTACCGGTACGGGTAGCCTGCGAACCACTGAAAGAAGCTGACCTGGCTCGTATACTGACGAGCTCGGAAGGCAGTATTCTGAATCAATACCGAGATGACTTCACAGGTTATGGTATCGATTTCAATATCTCTGCAGAGGCCATTCTCGCGATTGCCGGAAAAGCCGCAAAAGAGCGTACCGGCGCCCGTGGTTTGATGACCGTGCTGGAACGTACGTTTCGTGATTTCAAATTTGAATTACCCTCAACCGCAATCAAACGCTTCGATATCGACATCCATACCGTAGAGGATCCGGTGACAGCACTTAGAGAGATCAAGACGGCAAACGCGCATCTGCAACACGATGTATGGATCAACGACATTAAGCGTTTCAGTACCGCCTTTGAAAAACGACACGGATTTACACTGGAATTTCGCCCTCTGGCCATTGATGCCCTGATTACAGAAGCCGAAGCGCTTGATCGCACGCTTCAGTCTCTCTGCGAAGAGAAATTTACAGATTTCGAACACGGTCTCAATATTATCAACCGCAATACAGGACAAACAGTCTTCAAAATAGGCAAACCAGCAGTAGAAAATCCGGACGGGGAACTCTCCAAATGGGTCGTACGCAGCATTGAAAGCCTGAAAGAAAACCCCGAAAAATAATTATGCCAGAAGGAACTGCAGTCAGTCGGATGTTTGCCGGCATCGCCGGTCGCTATGACCTGGCCAATCACCTGCTCAGTGGTGGAATAGATTTCCACTGGCGCAATCGGTTGGCCGCTAAAGTCCGCGCCCATGCACCCAACAATCTCGTCGATTTAGCGACTGGAAGTGGCGATGTAGCATTTAAGCTTCGGGAGAAACTCGGACCAAACGTTGAAATCCAGGGTCTGGACTTTTGCGAACCCATGCTCGATCAGGCACGCCGCAAGCGGGATGAAGTCGCGAGTTATGAAGGCATCAACTTTGATTTCGGTGACTGCATGGCATTGCCCCTACCCGAAGCGTCCGTCGATGCGGTGACCATCGCATTTGGAGTGCGTAACTTCGAAGATCGCCACCAGGGGCTGGAGCAAATCCTCCGTGTATTGCGCCCCGGAGGGCGCCTTTTTATCCTCGAATTTTCCCAACCGGATAACTGGTTTCGACCCTTCTATTATGTCTACCTCAAAGCCATTCTACCGCGACTGGCTGCCTTCACGACCGGGGATAAGGGCGCATACGATTATCTGGCCGGCAGTATCGAAGAGTTCCCCAGCAAGGATACGCTCACCGAGCAGATTTTGCAGGCCGGTTTCGCCAGCGTAGAAGCGACCGGCCTGACGGCCTCCATCGTGGCCATTCACGAAGCCGTCAAAGCGCCGTAAGGGCGAGCTCCCTAGTATCCCTTCTCCTGCAACACTTTCTGGAGTTGGATCTGGAACTCCTCGACATCATCCGGCAATGGCCGATAGTCCGGATCGTCCCCGGGGATGAGACCGAGTTGGCCGCCGGCCCCTAATTGCCAGGACATGTTTTTGCCGTCACTGAAAGACACGGTTCCGCTAACCATCGCTCCGGGGCGCGTCACCGCATCGACAGCAACGGTCACCGCTCCACCCACGAGTTCGGGCTCCTCAAGCACTGTCTCATCGTCCGAATCCTTCAAACCTTCAGCGGGTTCCGTCGTTTCTGATTCTTCGGCGGGTTCCGAGAACTCGATATCCAAATCATCTACCAGAAAGCGGACATCCATATAGGTCATCGAGATGGAGAACTTTTCGCGTAGACGATCTTGCACATCGGCAATCGAACAGCCCTCCTCTACCCAACCGGCAATTTCGGCGCGTTGTGAGTCGTTTACATTCATAGACACCTAGCCAGTGCAAGAAAGGAAGACAGTCAACACTCAAGAAACGGATAAACCGCAGGCAGGGCTAGCTCCGGTTGTGCGACAGTTGATGAATCAGGTAATCCACCGCGCGCTTCACGCTACAATCCTGCTCCATCATATTCTCTACCTGTTTACAGGCGTGAATGACCGTGCCGTGATCACGCCCACCGAAGGCCTCACCAATTGATTTCAGGGGGTCACTCGTCAAGGTCCGAGAGATATACATAGCAACCTGTCGCGGCACGACAATTGTACTTGTGCGACGACGCCCAACCATCTCTGCAAAGCGGATCTGATAGTAATCGGAGACCTTGTTTTGGATCTGTTCGACTGTGATCTTGGACGCTGCTTCTTCCAAAAACAAGTCACTGAGCAGACGCTCCACGGATTCCAAATCGAGCTGTTGATCGATCAGCGAGTTGTAACTGGCGATCCGGGTAAGAGCACCCTCCATCCGGCGGACGTTACGGCAAACGCGCTCAGCTAAAAACTCAAAGACCGGGTCTTCCAACTCGATACCACGAGCGGCCGCTTTTTTGCGAAAAATTGCGACCCGCGTTTCAAAGTCCGGTGCTTGAATGTCCGTCACCAAACCCCACTGGAATCGTGAAACCAGACGATTTTCCAGACGCTCGATCTCATTTGCCGGACGATCACTGGCTAGAAAAATCTGACGGCCGGACTCAAAGAGATCGTTAAAAGTGTGAAAAAACTCTTCCTGCGTACTTTCCTTGCCGGAAAGGAAGTGAATATCATCGACCAGAAGGGCATCTACATTGCGGTAGTATTTGCGAAACTTAGACAACTTATTTTCCTGAATCGCACGGATAAACTCATTGGTAAATTTCTCTGTTGAAACGTAGGCGATATGAGCAGAGGGGTTATTGTTTAACAT
>DKOA01000009.1 GCA_002469895.1 Opitutia bacterium UBA7374 | reverse complement strand
CGCCACCGCCGCCGCCGCCGAAGCTGCGACCACCGCCACCACCGCCGCCGCGCTCTTCACGGGGACGTGCTTCATTGACCGCCAAATTGCGACCCATGAATTCTTCTCCGTTCAACGCTTCAATAGCGGTGTTCATCTCTTCGACTGTTTCCATCGACACGAAGGCGAAGCCCCGCGGACGACCGGAATCACGGTCTTTCAGGATGAAGACATCTTTCACAGTTCCATGGCCTGAGAACAGGCTTTCTAGGTCCTCTTGCGTTGCATCGAACGAGAGGTTTCCTACGTACATCTTTGTATTCATATATTGATTTTGATCTTTTACTGCTATGCCACTGCTTCTTTGCCCTGAGTGTCTCTAACAGACATGATCTCTACTCAATACTAACTGAATTAAACGGATCTCTACCCACGCTCTGAATACTAACAAGTGTATAGACTCTTTCCTTTATTGTTTCATCCGGAAAAAAAGCAAGCGGCTTTCTTTTAAAAAGAAAAGAGGCAAACAGGCAAATTTTTCGACCAATCGACCAAAAAACACTGTCCCTCGATTCAACGATTCAACAGTTCAGCGATTCAATTAAGGACGTGCTTTTTCAAATGCCTCCAAAGCGCAACGGGAACAGGAATCCCGAACATCGGAAAAGAAATCGTTGCCCTTGTCATCGATCAATATGTAGGCAGGAAAATTCTCTACCTGAATTTTCCAAACGGCCTCCATGCCCAGTTCTTCATATTCCAGTACTTCAACCTTTTTGATATTGTACTCGGCCAACAAAGCGGCCGGCCCCCCGATCGAACCAAGATAAAATCCTCCGTGGCGCTGGCAGGCATCCACCACCTCGCGGGAACGATTGCCCTTTGCCAACATAATCATCGATCCACCGGCTGCCTGAAACGGCTCCACATAAGAATCCATACGACCGGCCGTCGTCGGGCCAAAGGAACCGGATGGCTTGCCCGCCGGCGTTTTCGCCGGTCCCGCATAATAGACCGGATGCTGTTTTATATATTCCGGTAAACCTTCACAGCGATGCAACCGTTCCTGCAGTTTTGCGTGTGCCATGTCGCGGGCGACAATGATCGTACCGCTCAAAGATAGCGGAGTAGCCACGGGGTATGCTGAGAGTTCGGCCAATACCTCCGGCATGGGGCGATCCAAGTCGATCGACACAGCCGGCTTGGCGGCGGTCTTTACTTCGCCCTGCGGGACAAAGCGTCCGGGATTGTCTTCCAGCTTTTCCAGCCAGACCCCATCCTGATCGATTCGGGCACGCGCATTGCGATCCGCCGAACAGGACACACCAATACCCACCGGACAGGACGCTCCGTGGCGAGGCAAGCGAATGACACGAATATCCAGAGCAAAGTACTTCCCACCAAACTGTGCCCCGTAGCCCATCTTTCGGGTGTACTCGAGCAGTCTGGCTTCCAGTGCTTCATCCCGAAATGCCTGCCCATGGGCATTTCCTTCCCTCGGTAGATCATCATAATAACGAGCCGATGCCAGCTTCACTGTCTTCATCGTTGTCTCCGCAGAGGTACCGCCAATGACAATCGCGATGTGATAGGGAGGACAGGCCGATGTCCCCAGCGTGGCCATTTTTTCGATACAGAACTTTTCCAGACTGGCCGGGTTAAGCAGCGCCTTAGTCTCCTGATAGAGAAAGCTCTTATTGGCCGAACCTCCGCCCTTCGCGATAAAAAGAAATTCATAGGCATCTGAATCCGTCGAAAAGAGATCAATCTGTGCCGGCAGATTACAACCCGTGTTCGTCTCTTCATACATGCTTAACGGCGCGGTTTGCGAATAGCGTAAATTCTCCTGCGTGTAGGCGTCGTACACCCCCTGAGATAGCGCAGCCTCGTCATTGCCCCCCGTCCAGACGCTTTGACCCTTTTTCCCGACAATGATGGCCGTTCCTGTATCTTGGCAAAAAGGCAGCACGCCGTGAGCGGCAACCTCTGCATTGCGCAGTAGAGTCTCTGCTATCGTCCGGTCATTGTCCGTCGCTTCCGGATCCTCTAAGATCGCCGAAACTTGTTCCAGATGTGAGGTCCGCAGCTTAAAGGCAATTTCGCGCATCGCCGTCCGCGCCAGATAGGTCAACGCCGAGGGCTCCACCTTGAGCAAGGTACGTCCCTCAAATTCAATTGTAGAGACAAACTCATTGGTCAACAAGCGATACTCGGTCGTATCGGCCCCCTGAGGAAACGGCTTCTGATATACAAATGGTGGCGCGGTCGACATATTGCTTGCGTTAGGAGTCAATCGATAAACAAACGACCCGTGTCCTGCCTTTCAATCCTCAATCCGCCTCCATCGCCCGGCACGCTCTGACCGCTAATTGAAAGATCGACCACAGCCGCAGGTAGATGACGCATTGGGATTCCGAATCTCAAAACCCTTTCCACCGAGACCGTCGTCAAAGTCGACAACGCTCCCACGCAGATAGTCTAAGCTGGTCGCATCCATATGGAAGGTGATCCCGTTATCCTCCAATTTTTCATCGCCCTCTTTGCCCGCGTCAAAGGACATCCCATACTCAAATCCGGAACAACCTCCGGGCTCGACGAATATGCGCAGAAACTGGCCCGCTTCTGCCTGTGTGCTCTGCAATCTTTGCAGCTCGACTTTTGCACTATCGGTAATTTGAATCACAATTAAATAGTTACTCCAACCCCAGCCATTGTCAACTGAAGTGACGCGGCAAGCAATTTTCATGCAAATTTGAAAAATAATTCGCTTGAACGTCATTTCGCAAAGTCTAGCTTTGTACACATGGCGCATATGAAGCATATTTTTGGAGATATACACTTCGAAATAGTCCGTACCATTGCCGAGGGCGGAATGGGCATTGTTTATGAAGCCAGACAAAACGGTGCAGGCGGCTTCAAGAAGCGGATTGCAGTCAAACTAATCCGCGAAGAATACTCAAAAATCGATGAATTTCGGAATAACTTTATTGGGGAAGCCAAACTGGTCGCCGACTTGATTCACACCAATATCGTACAGACCTACCACTTGGGTGAAATCAGCGGGCAGTACTACATGACGATGGAGTACGTCGACGGCATTACACTGGAGGACTTTATTGAGCGGCATCTCGAGACCGGGCAATCAATCCCCTGTGACCTGGCCATCTTTATTGTTTCGCGGGTCTGTCGCGGCCTCTCCTACGCACACCAAAAATGCGATGACTTGGGCCGTCCACTTGGCATCGTTCACCGCGATGTAAATCCACGCAACATCATGCTGGCTCATGAGGGCGATGTGAAGCTGACTGACTTCGGCATCGCGAAGGCGCTCGACCTTATGTACAACAAGGAAGGTGATGTCATCGCGGGGAAAGACGAATACCTCTCGCCCGAGCAAGCACGCCGGGAAGTAACCGATGCCAGAGCCGATCTATTTTGCTGCGCGATTGTCCTTTCCGAACTTCTCCTCGGGAGAAACATCTTCTCCGAAGAAACCGCCGAAGCCACGCAAAAAAATATCCTCGAAATGAAGATTCCGGACTTCTGCAAGTTACGACCGGATATCGACTCCCGCCTCAAGGATATCCTCGACCTGAGCTTTCAACGATCCCGCGACGACCGCTACCAGACCGCATTCGAGATGCTCACCGCTTTGGAAAAGTTCATTTACGGTGAGGGCTATGGCCCGACCAATGAAAAACTGGCGAACTACACACAGGACCTCTTTGGCGAAGATGGTAGCAACGCAGTCGATCGCTGGCAAAACGGTCATACACCCGGGCTGGAAAGTGCCTCCTAACCTAACCCGATCGGCATGGCTCAGGAATTCCAACAAGTACAAAAGCAGACGCAGTCCATTGCGCTGGCTCCGCAGCTGCAGAATTCCCTGAAGATACTGCAGTCGCCCGCCATGGACCTGCGTAATGCAATCCTTGAAGAACTCCAGTCCAACCCGCTCCTCGAAGAATTACCGATCGATAGCATCAGCGTAGAAGAGCGCATCGCCGACCCTCTGGAAAACGACTCGGTGGAAGACGGGGAATTAAAATTTGATGATCAGGATTACCGTATCCTTGAGCGCATGAGTGAAGACATGCGGGAGCAATTTGCGCAGGAAAATTCCGGTCAGACTTTTTCCTCCGAAGAGGATGCACGGCGGGAACATTTCTACAACTCCCTGACCAATGCAGTCTCCCTACAACAACACCTGATCAATCAGGCGGACATGTCGGACTGCTACGATGCCGAAAAAGAGGCTCTCTTATACCTTATAGGTAGCTTGGATGATAGCGGCTTTCTCACCGAGACAATCCCCAACACCGCCCTTTCCAGCCGTCTGCCCATTGCCGCCGTGGATAAGGCCGCCGCCATCCTGCGGACTTTTGACCCGCCGGGCATTGGATCTGTTGACATGCAGGACTGCCTGATCAACCAACTCGCCCTCAAAGGAAAAGAGAATTCACTGGCGGTTCGTATTCTTCGCGATCAGTTCAGTCTTCTGGTGCGGCGACGCATCCCCGAACTCAGCCGAAAAACCGGAGCCAGCAAAGAGGATATCGAGGATGCCATTGCTGAAATTGGCCGTCTCGACCCGGCTCCCGGCAAACGGTTTAGCCCCGATGCCAATTCCATAATCGAGCCCGATGTCACTGTATACAAAGACGAATACGGTGACTGGAAAATCGAACTGAACAATGACTACATCCCGCGCCTGCGGATTAACGGCGTCTACAAAGCACTCCTCGCCAAAGGCAGCCTCGAACGAAAAGAAAAAGATTTTCTCCTTGAACGCATGCGCTCCGGAAAATTCCTCATCAATTCCATCGAGCAGCGGCAACAAACGCTCGAACGCATCACCAGAGAACTCCTCGATTGCCAAAATGACTTCTTTGAAGAGGGCGTCTCCAAGCTGCGGCCCCTCACCATGAACGCGGTCGCACAAACCGTAGAAGTGCACGAAACCACCGTCAGTCGTGCGATTGCCAATAAATTTATCCGCACACCCCACGGCGTCTTCCCATTCAAGTATTTCTTTACCCCCGGTTATACCTCCAGCAATGGAGAGTCGGTTTCCAACAAGTCCATTAAGGACATGATCCAGCATATCGTAGAGGATGAGAATCCGGCAAAGCCCTTAAGCGATCAGGGCATTGTCAATCGGCTGACGGAAAAAGATATTAAAATCGCTCGACGCACTGTGGCCAAATACCGCGAGGAAATTGGCATCCTACCGACCAATCTTCGCCGTCGGTACGATTAGCGAAAAAGCAATACCGGTAATTTGACCGAGCGAATCATCGCCGTTGTCGTACTCCCCACGATGAGCTGCCGCATGCGGGAATGCCCGTAAGCACCCATGACCAATAGATCCACCGCATCCTGTGTCACACTTGCTTCGATCACCGCTTCCGGATCCCCCGCGCGCCGATCAATCACCACTTCATAACCCGCAGCAGTTAGCCGCTCTGAGGCACCCGCCAGGTCCCCTTCAATCGTAGGATTCGATGCACCGACATAAAGAAGCGTACAGCCCAGGCCTTTGAGCAAGGGGGCCTCTACTGCATAATCGACTGCCTTGTGCGCACTCGCACCGCCATCGAAAGCCAGCATAAAGTTTTGCGGGGCGGTATACTCCCGCGCGGCAACCAGAACCGGATGTTGGCAACTACGGATCACCCGCTCCAAATTGCTCCCCAAGTGGCCCTTTTCAAAGTTGGCGTTGTTTCCCCGTTTCCCCAATACGACCAAATCGGCATCGCTCTCATAACCGACGATAGAATCACTCAATTTTCCATGTACCTGCTTCGTTGTGATACCCGATACGCCATAGCTGCGCAGTTGTACATTCGCATCATCCAGAATCGCTTCTCCTCGTTTTACCGCAACCCGGGCATTGGTCGCTTCCAGCTCGACGAGTTCCTCAAGCAGAGTCTGATGAGCATCAAAGCCCATCGCACCGCTTAGGTCCGTCTTCACCGGATTTTCATGGTGCGGGTTTAACATGTGTAGGACATGGACGGATGCTTCCATCTGCTGCGAAGCCCAGGCAGCATAACGGTACACACTGGGGGCATATGGAGAGCCATCTGTACAGGCGAGTATGGTGGCTGTTTTCATAAATCTATTAAGGTATGTGTAATTTTATACAGAAAGATCCTCGCTTTGCCAAGAAGAGACGAGACGAAGCGATCCGGCCTAGTGGCCCGTTTCGCTGCCCGCATCCGGCTTGTCGTGGGTGCCGAGTTGCAAGACCAGGGTCTTACTCGCTTCATTCATCCCGAAAAGCTCGACCTCCGTTCCCTCGCGACGAAACTTCAAGACCACCCGGTCGAGCGCATGGATCGCTGACAAATCCCAAAAATGCGCCTGCGTGACATCGATTCGCACCCGATCCAAAACCTCACGAAAATCAAATGCATCGGCAAAAGTACTCGCCGAAACGAAGAACAATTGACCGCGCACCGAATAGACCCGCTCCTTTTGAGAAACTTCGAAAGTCGAATCGATCTCCAGTAAGCTCGATACTTTGAAAGCAAAGAACAATGCGCTGAGCAACACACCGGCCCCCACTCCGAGCGCCAGATTATGCGAGAATACCGTGACCAAAACCGTGGTCACCATCACACAACTCGATGAGCGCGGGTGTACCTGCAGATTCTTCACCGATTGCCAACTAAAGGTTCCGATTGAGACCATGATCATCACCGCAACTAGAGCCGCCATCGGAATCTGTTTCACAAACGCATCCAGCACGAGAATCAGAATCAGCAAAATAATACCGGAGGCAAATGTGGATAGACGACCACGCCCACCCGACTTCACATTAATAACTGATTGGCCAATCATCGCACAGCCGGCCATGCCACCAAAGAATCCGGCAATAATATTGGATACCCCCTGCCCCGTACACTCCCGGTTCTTACTGCTCAAAGTGTCCGTAAAGTCATCGACAATCGTCGCTGTCATCAACGACTCCAGCAAGCCAACTATGGCCAGCGAAATCGCATAGGGCAGAATGATCGTCAGGGTCTCCAGATTGATTGGCACATCCGGCAAGAGAAACATCGGCAAACTGGCCGGAAGCTGACCCATATCGCCAACCGTTCGCAAAGTTTCGTCCAAGCCCATGCTGACAGAAACAAGGGTTAACACGACAATACAAACCAACGGAGACGGCACCGCTGTGGTCAAACGGGGCAATCCATAGATGATGACCAGACCCGCCGCCACCATGCCGTACATCAATAATCCCTGCCCGCTAAACTCGGGCAACTGAGCCATAAAAATGATGATCGCCAGCGCATTGACAAAACCGGTAATGACTGAGCGCGAGACAAATCGCATCAGACTCCCCAGCTTAAAGACCCCGGCAAAGACCTGCAGAATGCCCGTCAACACCGTCGCCGGAAGCAAATACTCCAGCCCATGATCCCGCACCAATCCGACCAAAAGCACTGCCATCGCTCCCGTTGCGGCTGAAATCATTCCCGGGCGACCACCGATAAACGCGATCACAACCGCGATACAAAAAGACGCATAGAGACCGACCGCGGGATCAACACCGGCAATGATGGAAAAGGCAATTGCCTCCGGGATAAGAGCCAGCGCGACAACCGTTCCGGCGACCAAATCCTTGCGCGGATTACAGAACCATTCCTGGTAATATTTTGATTGGATCATTTTGCTAAAAATAGAAACGCCAACAACCGGAGTTGTTGGCGGGGATGGCGCGGATCAAGACGCAGTGAAGAGAACAGTTCAAGGATTGAATTCAAGCCCCAGAATCGCACTCCCCACGGCATCACATAACAAGCGTCCTTTCTGCGTCAGAGAATAATGCGTTCCTACTTGATCAAGTAACCCTTCACCCCCCAGAGAGTGTAGCAAAGCTTCGATCGCCGCATGGTTTTCTGCCCGGGCAAACTGTTGCCCCAACCGGTCCATTCGCACGCCTTCATTCATCCGCAAACCAAAGACCACTGCATCCGCTAGTAAAATCGAATCATCCAATGGGACAACCCCCTCCTTCGGCAACGACCCCGCGAGAACGGCAGAAGACCAAGCCTTCAAACTGGCCGGACGCTGAAAACGCTGCCCCTTGTACTGACTGGCAGCAGAGGGCCCATAACCAATCCATTGACCCATCCGCCAGGTATTGACATTGTGCATACAACGCTTCCCCGGACGTGAAAAATTCGACACCTCGTACTGGGCATAACCCAAACTCTCGAGCATCTCCCAACCCCGCTCGTAGAAAGCTAACTCCCGAGACTCATCGATCTTTAACTCACCTTTCGATAATTTCACATAGAGCGCCGTATCTTCCTCAAAGGTCAGGCAATAGGTCGAGATGTGTGACGGACCTAAACGCACGGCCTCCTCAATGTCGGATGCCCATTGCTCGAGTCCCTGCCCGGGGAGGGCAAACATTAAGTCCAGATTCGTCTGTTCAAAACCGGCCTCTTCAATCCGCTCCCAGGCATCATAAATTTGCTTCGGTCGATGTAGACGACCCAATGACTCCAATAGCTCGCCATCGAAACTTTGTACCCCCATGGAAATTCGGCTGACCCCGAGGTCACGCAAAACCGATAATTTATCTGCCTTCACCGCAGACGGTGCCATTTCCACCGTCCACTCCAGCGGAGCTTCCGTAAATGAGGCCAGCATGGCCCGCCCCAATCGCTCCAAATCCTTTGCCGGAAGCAATCCCGGAGTCCCGCCGCCCCAAAATACCGTGTCCACCGGTCGATCAGGAGGAAGCATCTGAAACTCTTTTTCCATTGCATCCAGATAGCGCACCAATTCCTCGCGCCTCGGCTTTTCCTGATAGAAGGCGCAAAAATCACAAGTCGATGCACAAAATGGCACATGACAATAGACCCCCAGCGGAGGAAGCACTTCTTTTGCTTGCGATAAGTTCATCGAACTCGCTAGGTTCAACGCACATCCATGAAAGCCAAGCGCAATCTCCACTTCCTTCCTTTTCTTTCTCTACTCTTTTTGTCTGCCTGCTATACGACTAATCCGGAGCAAGCCGACGCTCTGCGGACCAGTCGCGGCACCCTGCCCCAGACAGCGACTACCCTAGAAAAGGCTACGCCGGAAACGTTACTCATTGAAATCTCCGTTCTCCCGAACAGCATCTCTTTGCAGAGCGGGCAGCGAGGGACCGTTGCTTTTAGCCTGCCCCAATCCGCACCGGCAGACGGGCTCCCTCTTTCTATCACGACCGACATCCCGGAGAGTATCATCATGCCGGAGGCCAGCATTCCCGCCGGTACTCGCAGTGTCAATATACCCATGGAGGGCGGCGTTCCCGGAGAGGGCTTTCTCTTCATTGAAGCTGACGGCTGTCAATCGATTACCGTTCCTGTTCGCGTGAGCGAAGCTCTCTAGTTCCCGGTAGCTCTCCCATTGCTCACTAATAGATCAATCTCTAGTTCACCTCTAGCTCAGATCGCCGGCACCGCAGCCAGCAACTTGCGGGTATACGGATGCTGTGGATCCGCATAAATTTGTTCCGCCGGTGCCTGCTCCACAATTTTGCCCTCGGTCATCACCAGCACCTCATCACTGATGTGCTCGACCACGGCCAGATCATGGGCAATGAAGAGATAGGTCAGCCCAAGTTCATCCTGCAAATCCTGCAGTAGGTTGACGATCTGCGCTTGCACGGATACATCAAGCGCGCTAACCGGCTCGTCACAGATAATAAACTCCGGCTCGACTGCCAGCGCCCGGGCGATGCCGATACGTTGCCGCTGCCCGCCACTGAACTGGTGCGGGAAACGACGCATATGATCCGGATCAAGGCCCACCTTGTTGAGCAATTCCGCTACCCGATCTTCGCGTTGTGACTTTGACCAATCGCGAAAATGTATCTCCAGAGGTTCGGCCAGAATCGCATAAACCGACATCCGCGGATTGAGCGAACCAAACGGATCTTGAAAGATGACCTGTATCTTTTTCCGATAGGGAAAGAATGCAGATGAACGAAGTTTCGTCAGTTCCTCGCCGGCATAACGAATCGAGCCCGAAGTAACCGGCGCGAGGCGGGCAATAGCGCGCCCCGTTGTCGTCTTACCGCTGCCACTCTCGCCAACCAGACCAACCGTCTGACCACGCTGCACGCTAAAGGAAATCCCATCCACAGCCTTCACCTGATCGACCACCCGCTGCAGAATTCCTGAACGCACGGGAAAGTGTACCTTCAAATCCTCTACCGAAAGTAGTGCTGCGGGTTTCTCTGTCATCTCTCCAGCACAACCATCCTGCCGGATCCTTCAAGGTTTCAATTCATTTCTTGTTCCATTTGTTTCCTTCGCACAGGATAGTGGTATGGACTTCGAAAACTGCCTGAACATGGATCCACATCTACTCGTCGGCCTGATCAATACCGCCATTCGCAATCAACACGGCTCCCTGCAAGAGCTGTGTGCTAGCCACCAACTTGAGTCCACCGCCTTGATCGAAAAACTTGCCAAGGCCGGCTATGCTTTCTTTCCCGAACAGCAGCAATTTCGTTAGCGGATTAGAAGGCAAAAATAATCGACTATTTATCCGGTCGCTTATTCTATACGCCACCCAACTGAGCGTCACAGTCTCCCCCGTTTTCTTTGCCCCGTAGCTGTGTGTTAGGCAAGCGTCGCAGACTGACCCATAGCGGCGACTTTCGCCCAATAGGATAAACGTTCAGCAGAGCTCTATCCGTATGTCGCGTAAAGATATACCCTTGACGCTAGATAGCATGGATCTTCAACCGTACTTCCGATAAAATAACCATTTGTAAAAAGTCATCTAAGCCATCCGCAACAAACCCTCCGCAATTGGCAACCGGAACCACACAAGTATGAAATATCTCAGCACTTTCCTTCTTTTAGCGGCTCCGCTTGCGGCCGAAAAAGCCCCCAACTTCATACTCATCTACGCAGATGACCTCGGCTATACGCAGACCAGTGTGCCGATGATGCGCGAGCGGCCGGAGACTGCCCACGAACTGCACCAAACCCCGAATCTCGAAAAGCTCGCGGCCAGCGGTATGCGCTTCTCTAATGCCTACGCGCCCTCCCCGGTTTGCACCTCTTCTCGCGCCAGTATTCAACACGGAAAAACCACCGCACGTGTCGGTTATATCTCACTGCACGACGTTGTCGCGGCCAAAAAAGGAATCAATCTCGGCGACAATCTATCGATCGCTGAAATGTTTCAGCAAGCCAACCAAGACTACGTCACTGCAATCTTCGGAAAAGGTTGTTCACCCATGGGCTGGTTCAAAGACCATGGCTACATGGTTACCGACTTCATCCACAAGCATCCAAATGGCAACGCACACGGAGACTGGTGGGAACCAGTTGAAAAAACACCCATCCCACTGGACGACCCAAAACGACTCTTCAGTCTCGCAAAATCGACCACCGAATTCCTCAGGGAACGCGCTGAAGATAACAAGCCCTTCTACCTGATGATCTCTCACTACGCATTACATGTGCGTAATATGTCGCTCAAAAGCACCCGCGCAAAATACCTGCAGATCATAGCTGAACAAAATGGCATTGAAGCGGGAATCCCCGACATTTCCCGTTTTGATGACAATGCGGCAGACATGCCAAAAAACCTCCGTTCTCATTGGGAACGTGCCAATTATGCGGCCATGATGGAAGACCTTGATACCTCCACTGGCATCGTCCTCGACGAACTCAAAGCACTCGGCATGGATGACAACACCTACATCTTTTTCACTTCCGATAATGGCGGCGGCGGCAGCAATGCTCCTCTCACCGGCGGCAAAGCCAAAATGTGGGAAGGCGGACTACGCGTACCGATGATTGTATCCGGCCCCGGCATCCCCGCCGACACCCAGTGCGACACTCCCGTCGCCCAATGGGACTACCTCAGCACCTTTCACGATCTAGCCGATAGCACCGCCCCCCTCCCGGATGATCTCGATGGCGTCAGCCTCCGCCCCATCCTCGAGAAAGGAAACGCAGGTCAACTGACTAAACGCGACACCGGCCTCGTCTTCCACTTTCCGGCACACTACACCGTCCCCATCACCGCGTATCGGGATGGCGACTACAAGCTGATGCGCCAACTCAACACAGGAGAAATCAAACTGTTCGATGTTGTTAAAGACATGGGTGAGACAAATGACCTTTCCAAAGCCATGCCGGAGAAGACTGCCGACATGATTCGCAAGCTCGATGCATATCTCGAAAAAATCGGTGCGTGGACGATGGAAGAAGTCTACCAGACGCGCATTGATGAACTCACTATGTGGATCCAGCGCGATAACAAGGAAATCGCAAAGACTGAAAACAAGCTCGCTGCTCCCAACCTGAGTGCAGCAGAGAGGAGCAAACTCAAGAAGCAACTGGAATCAAATCTGGCGAATCGCAAGCGCCATTCCGAAGTCCTCGCGAAACAACCCGATCTAATGACCTACGAACGCTGGTTGTAACGACGGGGCAACAAAGCGAGGTCACGATTAACAACATTTTATCGGTGACAGCAGATCGACGAATGCACCGTCTCCCGTCGACCATCTATCTCGTCGCCTCTCCTACGCGCTCGTAGACCAACTGAGCGCCTCAGCTTCCGGACATTTCCGACTCAATCGTCATCAGGCGGCGCTGCTTTTTCCCTAAACGCGGGATGCAGGCAATCAAAGCCCGGGTGTAGGGATGCTCAGGATTATTGAGAATATCTTCAACCGGGCCTTGCTCCACCAAATCACCGCGGTACATCACCATGACCTCGTCGGCAAAGCCCTTGACGATGCCAAAATTGTGCGTGATCAGGATGATACTCATGCCCAGCTTCTCACGCAGATCCCGCAGCAAATCCATGATCTGCGCTTGGATCGTTACATCAAGTGCCGTGGTCGGCTCATCCGCCACCAGCAGCTTCGGCTCACAGGCCAATGCCATCGCAATCATTACCCGCTGCTGCATCCCACCACTCATCTCGTGGGGATACGCTTTGCGACGCTTGGCCGCATCACGAATACCGACTAGCTCTAGCAGTTCAACCACCCGGGCCTCCACGTCCGTTATATCCGGGCGGTGTAGCTTGACCGCTTCGGCAATCTGATAGCCCACCGTAAAGACCGGATTCAAGGAAGACGAAGGCTCCTGAAAAATATAGGCGATCCCATTGCCCCGAATGGAACGTACCGCTGCCTTGTCCATCGTCAGCACATTGCGACCCTCAAAAAGAATTTCCCCCGTCACCTGACATGCCGGCGCGTCTGGCAACAGCCGGGTCAAGGCCATGCAGCTGACACTCTTGCCGCTGCCACTCTCACCCAGAATGGCCACAGTCTGCCCACCGGCAGCCACACTGAAATTGATCCCATGCACCACTTCATTAGACGAGCCTTCACTTTTAAAGGCGATACGCAGATTGGATACTTCGAGCAGCGAGGACATGGTTCTGGATCAATGAGAGAAAGGTAAAGTTAAAGGTATTAGCACAGAGGAAAAAAGGCGCAAGGAATCAAACAGGCGACAAACCGTTATTTAAGATATGGGCAAATTCGTCAGCCTGTTTTAGTTCCCGAAATTGATGGGCAAGCCAAGTTTGCAATTTAACAGGCGGAGATAGGTCAGGTGTTGTCATTGCTAAACCGGCTTTTTCATTAGTCTTCGTAAATAACTCTGCGCCTCTGCTTCACTCTGTTGAACAAAAACCCATTACCGAATCTGCATCTTCGGATCTACACAGTCGCGCAGAACATCACCAAAGACATTGTAGGCGATAACCGTGGCAAAGATGGCAAATCCGGGAGCCAGCATCCACCAGAAGTTCATAAAGAAAACAATCATATTACCCTGCGATTGCTTCAGCATGAGTCCCCATGAGGCCGATGGCTCGACGATGCCCAGACCGAGAAAAGAGAGGGCCGCTTCACCCAATATATAACCGGGAATCGACAAGGTGGCTGCGACCAGCAGGTAACTCGAAACATTCGGCAGAATATGTTGCACAATAATACGCACCGGCGACTGACCCATACACTCCGCTGCCAACACAAAGGGCCGGTTGCGAATAGACAGGGTCATACCGCGAATAATTCGCGCGGTGCCGGCCCAGCCAAGAATCGCCAGGATCACCACGATGACCATGTAAACCTGTACCGGCGATAGCCCCGGCTCAATCAGGGCCGAGCGCAAGGCGAGCAATAGATACAAGGTAGGCACCGACATCAGCAACTCGACTAGACGCATCGAAATAAAATCAAAGGTGCCCCCGAAATAGCCGGACAATGCCCCGACAAAAAAGCCCATCATCAAGGTGATCGAGACACCGATCAGTCCAATCGAAAGAGAGATTCGCGAGCCGTGCAAGAGGCGGCTAAATATATCGCGCCCCGTATCATCCGCTCCGAGCAGATAAAAGCGCGCAGCCGGATGATCACTCGCTATGCCGAATAATGAATGCTCCAGCGGCAACAGACCAAAGAGACGATACGGTTCCGTTTGCACCAGAAAACGCAGTGGTGTGGTGCCCGCCGCTCCCTCTTTCTGCACATAGCGGGACGAGCCGGCCTCGACCTGCTCATAGAGCTTCACCTGAAGCCCGCCATCCTGCCAAACCAGACCCGAGGGCGGATGATACGGACTCGCCAGATTCTGTTGGGTGATCGGATACGGCGCCAGAAAGGGGGCCAATAATGCGCCAAGATACAAGACAAACAAAACGGACAACGAGATCGCACCAGCCGGTCGCCGCAGCACCTGCCCAAGCAGATTGCGCGTCAGTGTATAAACGCAATAGGCCACCAGAGCGACACAAGTCAGGGCCAGTACAAGAGCGACCCCCATCCCGAGATATTTCAAGACCGTACCGATCCCCGCCAACCAGACGGGCGCAAAGGACTCCAGTAAAATTTCCAGCAGGAGGACCCCGAGTAGGATCAGCCAAACCAGCAGCCCCTTCGTCGCGCTGCTACCGCCCCCGTTCCGGGAAGGCCCCTCCAGACGAATGCGTGGATCGCTCCAAGCCAGGAGCAAATCAGCCAGCAGGTTACCCAATACCAGCATAAACACCCCCATCACCACGCCGGCCATCACGACATACTGATCCTCGCGCATCAGGGCATCAAAGATCAACTGACCGAGGCCGGGGTAATTCATTACATTTTCCACCAGCAATGCGCCCGATAACAGACTGGAAAAAGCGTAACCGAAAGAAGTCAGCAGCGGGTTAATTGCATTACGCAAAACATGCTTAAACATGATCACCCGCTCCTTCAGACCCTTCGCCCGTGTCGCCGTGATAAATTCCGAGCGCATATAATCAATGAAATTGGCCCGCATGATCCGCATCATTCCGGCCACACCGCCCAGTCCCAATACAATCGTCGGCAGAATCAAATGATAAGCGTAATCGACCAACTGCAGTGCCGGCGAATAAAACTCACTCGCCACCGAGGAGCGCCCACCTTCCGGAAACAAGCCCGTGACCGCAGCAAAATAGACTGCCAAAATCGCCAGAAAAAATTCCGGTATGGATAACGCCGCATAAGCCAGCAGGGCCGAGATCCGGTCAAAGATCGAGTCCTTGTAAATCGCCGCAAGCACCCCCAGCGGAATCGCAATCATCCAGGCAAATGTAATTGAAGTGAGCGAGAGCAGGAAGGTCGCCGGCACCCGTTGCTTCAAAAGACTCAGCACCTCCACCTTGTACGTCCAGGACTCCCCGAAGTAAGGCGAGCCAAAGTGCAGGCCGCGTTCCTCCTCTCCGACCCAGGGGCCATACTTGATCGGCGATACATTGGCCAACCATCGCCCATAACGAACAAACCAGCGAGTCGGTTCACCGGCCGCGTCAACCAATCCCAGTTGCCGCTCCTGCTGCGCAATTAACTCCGGGGAAATATCCTTCGAGGCACGCGCCTGCGTGAGAAAGTCACCCGGGGCAAGGTACATCAACAAGGAGACCAGCAAGCTGACCACCAGCAAAAGCGGGATCAGAGAAAACAATCGGCGGCATATAAAAGTAATCATCGTCCGCTAATTCACGCCTCCTTGTTCGGTCCACAGTTCCTCAATATTCCAGAGTGTGGATCCCGCCTTCGGCACATAGACATTACGCCACTTGTTCTTTATCCCGACATACCCGTACGGCGTAAACCCGTAGAGCAGAGGCAACTCCTCCGCCAGGATCGCCTGCACTTCATGCATATAGGCATAGCGTTTCTCCATATCCAGAGTGCGCTCCTGTAAACCGATCAAGGTATCAATCCGCGCCTCCCACTCGGTCGCCGGCTCCGGTTGCTCCGGATACCATTGGTGATAAGCACCGCTACTCAGGTAGAGCGCCTTACTCCCTGAAGGATCATAGGCCGCGCTCGAGGAGCCCCAGCCCAACATGGTCATATCATAATCAAAGGTCCCATCCGTACGACGCAGTAGCGTTGCAAAGTCGGCCCGCTGTAGGGTCACCGCGATCCCCAGATCCTTCATATTTTCCACAAAGGTCACACCGATCTTGTCATAAAACGGACTCTCCACCAGCAAGAGCTCAAAACTCACCGGCCGATCCTCACGGTCTCGCAATATCCCCGCAGCATCCCAATCGAAGCCGGACTCGCGGAGCAATGCGCGGGCCTTTTCCGGATCGTACTCATAACGGGGAAGATTCGGGTTGTGCCAGCGGCCCTGCGCCGGAGCAATAATCGAAGTGAGCGGCTCGCCCTTGCCAAAAAGAAGCGCATCGATCAACCCCTGCCGGTTCAAACCGTAGAGCATAGCCTGTCGGAAACGCTTGTCCGTAAACCAGCGCAGCTTATACGGCGCCACATAAGGATTGCCCGCCTCGTCGCTTCCACGGTGCTGATTAAACCAGAAAAAATTGACCGAAGCCGAAGGCCCCCGCTCGCGAATACTGAAATCGTACGTGTCCACCGCCCGGCGCACCCATTCATAATCATCCGCCCCGATGCCCGAGGCATCACTTTTGCCCGTCGCAAAATGCGCGATCGCGGTATTCGAGTCCGAAACGAAGCGATAGACCAGATAATCCAGATAAGGCAGGCGCTGCCCATTCCGATCCGCCTTCCAGAAATGCAGATTCGGACGCAGGACCAGGCGCTCTCCCGGACGATACGAATGAACCACAAACGGCCCGCTACCGACAATCGACTCCGGATCCTCAATCGCTACCTGCGTCGACCACTGTTTCAACAGACTCCCGTCGGCAAATGCCGCCTCTAATTTATGCTTCGGCAGAATCGGCTGCCCGATATCATAAATAAAGGGCGCGTAGACTGTAGGCAGATCAAAACGTACAGTCCGCGCGTCCAGCTTCCGATAACGCAGCTTCTCTCCGTTGATCTGAAACTGCTGATAATAACGCGAAGGATAACGCGGCAATACCTTGCCCGACACTTCGTCCACCGCATCAGCCAGAATGCAATCAAAAGTAAAGATCACGTCATCCGCTGTTAGCGGCATGCCATCGCTCCAACGCAAGCCCTCCCGCAGGCGAAAGGTATAGCTCTTCTTCTCCGGCCCCACTTCCCAGGACTCCGCCAGACCCGGGATAAAACGCTCAGTCCGTGGATCATAGGCCACCAGACTCGATAACAAGCGGGAGAGCACCATGCTGGTCGATAGATTATTCGGCACCATCGGGTTAAACGTCGTCGGTTGCGTCGTCTCATTTAAAATGAAGATGCCCCCATACTGCCCCGGCTCGGAATCGACCAACGAGACCCCCGCCGGCAGTGGATGCTCACCGCGCACAATGGCCGGCGGTTTACCGCAACCACTGAGCAGCAGCCCAAGCAAAACACATAGCAAGACAGACAAGCCCTTCAGCATCGGTTCAGTCGTTGTCGTTCGCATCTTCATTAAAGCAGACAGCCAAAAACCGGGAGAGGCTTTATTCAACCCTATACCGTCTGCGAAAAATCAGGGAGAGGCGCTTGACAATGGACAATTGTTCACCTAAACATGCGAACACTATGAAAGACTTAACCGCACGTCAGCAGGAAATTCTGGAATTTATTGAGCACCATGAATGGCGTAACGGCTTCTGGCCGAGCATTCGGGAGATTCAGGAGCGTTTTGACTTCCGCAGCACCAACGCAGTCATGGGCCACCTCCGCGCACTCGAGCGTAAAGGCGTACTCGAGCGCATTCCCGGGCAGGCTCGTACCTTTCGCATCAATCGCCCGGACGATCCGGATGCCGTCCAAATGCCGGAAGACGCCACCGAGGTCGTCGATATCCCCGTCGTCGGTGCGATTGCCGCAGGCTATCCTGATCGCGTAGAATCCGGCGGAGAAATCGGTCGCCTGCAGGTCGATATCGCCAGCGCCGGTTTCAGCAGCCGGCGGCGCAGCTTCGCTCTTCAGGTACGGGGAGAAAGCATGGTCGATGCCGAGATCTATGATGGGGATATGGTCGTGATCGAGCCACGTGAAGCCAAGGATGGGGATATTGTCGCCGCTTTGATTGATCAGGAGACCACCCTCAAACGCTACATCCAAAAACCGGGCGAGCCCCCCTACCTCAAGGCTGAGAATAAATTCTATCCGGAACTACACCCGGTCAATGAGTTGAGCATCCAGGGAGTGGCCAAGGCGGTTGTTCGCAGCCTCTAAGCGCCCACCCTCCGTGCTCACAGCCTAACCGCCCAGCGAGCCAGCGAAACAACGAGCCAGCGAAACAAGGAGCCAGCTAGCCAATGTGCCAGCGTGCCCACGAGCCGAACAAGCCAGGTCAACGGATCAGAGTCACCCGGCCGGCAGATCCGCGTAGCGTTGACAAGCCGCCCGACTTGTCGAACGTGGTATCTATGATTCGACCGCTTCTTATTGGACTACTCACCAGTCTGCTTGTCGCCTGTAGCACGACGAGCCAGCGGGAGGTCTCCACTGCAGTGATCAAAGAGATCTTGCCGCGCAACATGACTGAAGAGCAGTTTGTGCGCATTCAGGAGTACCGCACCGGCACTGAATACACCGGCAACCGCCTCATCGTCCGGACCGATCCGAAAGAACGCGACGGCTTTTACTTTGTCCTCATTCTCGATACCAAAGTACGCCGGCTTCCCCAGGGCACGGTCATTCAAGGTGAATTTTACTCCAAAGCCGCTCCCCGGAAACAGCGCTTCGACTTTCCCTTGCCGGCTGATCGCCCAAAGAGCAAATCGATCTTCCTCGGCCTAACCGGCGAAGCCTGGCCCTACAGTGCAGACAAGGATGTCGTGCCCTCCGCTTGGCGCTTCCAAATCATCGGCCCTAACGGAGAAATCTTTGGCGAAAAAGCAAGCTACCTTTGGGATCAGTGAAGTTTACTCCATGGCAGGCCTGGTCGGCAGCACCGGCCATCCCCGCACACACTCTGGAAGAAATCCTCGACGGCGGACAGGCATTTCGCTGGAGCCGGCAACCCGACTACTTTGAAGGACGCTGGGGCGCTCATGTCGTGCGGCTCCGTCCGGCCACAGCCAAAGCGGATAGCATCGAGTACGCACTGCCACAAGCCTGTCACGGGGAAAGCGAATTGCAGGCTCTGGCAGACTATTTTGCACTGGAGACCGACTTCCCCGCACTGACCGATGCCCTGCCTTGGCGCAGCGATCACGTCCTGCAAAATGCCATTCAGCACTTTCCCGGCATGCGCATCCTTCGGCAACCCTTTGCTGAAACACTCTTCTGCTTCCTCTGCTCCTCGGCCAAACAAATCCCCCACATCAAAGCAATCTGTGAAAACGTCGCCAACGACCTCGGCCCCGCGCTGCCCGACGGCAGCCATGCCCTACCCGATTGGCCAACCATCGCCGAGGCCGGAGAGTCCGCCCTGCGCCACGCACGACTTGGCTATCGGGCACGTTACATCCACCAGACTGCCTGTTTTCTCGCAGAAAACCCCGGCTGGCTCGAAGACACCGAGAAGCTGCCAACCGATCACGCCCGTGACCGCCTGATCACCCTGCCCGGAGTCGGCCCGAAGATTGCCGACTGCGTCCTGCTTTTCGGTGCCGGGCGAATGGATGCCTTTCCCATCGATACCTGGATCGCTAAAATACTCACCCGAGCCTATCACTTGGAAGATTGGCCCATCCAGCGATTACACGACTTTGCCCGGATTCATTTCGGTCATGCCTCCGGCTTTGCCCAGCAATACCTCTTTTCCGCCGTTCGTGCCGGTCGTATTGCCAACGCAACCACCGAGGCCTAGCCCAACTCATCCGCCGACTCTTCCACATGCGACTTCCGCGCCAGGGAATAGGATAAGCCGGCCCAGGTTGCAAATATCCCCAGGCCCAGACTGACCCCCGCATAAAGACCGGCGAGAGAACCACGCCCCTCCAGCATCATCGTCAGCACCTCACTGCTGAAGGTCGAAAAGGTGGTGAATCCGCCACACACTCCGGTGATCCAGAAATGCCAGCGACCGGCGTCCCGCGAGTCAGCATGCACACCCGCCCATCTGCCGGCCAGCAGCCCGATCAGTAGACAACCCAGCAAGTTGGCCAGTAAAGTTGCCAGAGGAAATAAAGACAACCCCGCTACGGCCAATAACTGTTGCAAGAGGTAGCGCGCCACCGCGCCCAGCCCACTGCCCGCACCGACCTGTACAATAGACTGCAGCTTCATCCCCAAAGCCTCCCTCCAATCATCGTGCCCAGCCAAACCAAGCCCATACAAAGCGGCAAAGTCAGCGCCAGCTTAGCCGCAAAAAGTCCCCACTTTGCTTTCGATGCCAACTGCAGCGCATCCAGACTGAAAGTCGAAAAGGTCGTCAGTCCACCGCAAAAGCCAATCGCCAGAAAAGCCTCCGCCGCACCACCCGCATCCTTCTGCGAAAGCCCACCGAGAATCACACCCAAAAGAAAACTGCCCAGTAGATTGGCTGCCAGTGTCCCCCAGGGAAATACCGAACGAACAGAGGCCGCCAACCGGGAGGCCAATAGATAACGGACAATACCCCCCAGAGCACCCCCGATTGCGACAAACAAAATAGACATCCCCGACAATCAGAGCGATTGTACAAAAACTGTAAAGCATTCAGCCGCCCCATGCCTCACTAAATAAAAATGCAACTATTCCGAATTGCTTGCGTTTAGACCAACAGAAGGAGCATTGACGAACTTTTACATCCCACTTATAGTAAACCGAAATTTCTACTCTTAAACGCTCGCACATGAATCTATTTCAACGATTCGCCCTCTTTTTCATACTTGGTCTTTCCTCTCAACTGGATGCCCGCATCTACACCGATGTCTCTGGCCGTACGATGGATGCCGAGCTGCTCTCCATCTTTAAGCAAGAAGTCACCTTTCGCCGCACCGGAGAAACGCGCACCTTTACCCTGCCCCTCAGTCACTTCGCAGAAAAAGACCGCCGCTTTATCCTGAACGAGAAAAAAGCCGGCCGCTTGAGCATCACCGGGTACGAGGGCATCGCAGCGTCGAAGATTGCCACAGTCCACAAAAGTCAGGCCCACTGGAAGGCAGCCGCTAAGATTGACCAACTGCTTGAGCAACACCGGGCACAGGGCGGGTACGATACCGCTCCGCGGACCGATGACTCCACCTTCCTCCGCCGCGCCTACCTCACGGTCATCGGCCGCATCCCCACCTATGCCGAAGCCGTCCACTTCCTCAACAACCCCAGCCCGAACAAACGGGTCGCTCTGATTGACCAGCTCCTCGACGCTCCCGGATACGTCAGCCATAACTTTAACCTCTGGGCCGATGTCCTGCGGGCCAAGACCACCGGCCGAGAAGGCAGCATTTACGGAGGCGTCTACTTTATCCCCTGGCTAAAAGAACAAATTCGCCAGAACGTGCCCTACGACCAATTCGTCCGCTCTCTCATTACTTCGGAAGGCTACCCCTGGGAGGACCCCGCCACCTATTACTACCTGCGCGACTTCGGGATGCCCCTCGATAATATGTCGCTCACCTCTCAGGTTTTCCTCGGCACACAAATGCAGTGCGCCCAGTGCCATGATCACCCGACTGACGTCTGGACCCAAAAAGACTTCTACGAGCTATCCGCATTTACCTATGGGCAAAAGACCGGCATCGATCTGATGCGGGAAAATGATTCCATCCAAAACATTTCAGCGCAATTACGGGCCAAACTCACAGGCAGCAGTAGCAGCGCAAAAGAGCGGCGCGATACCCTCGAGTTCAGCCGCGAATTTTTCCGCCCCCTCCGCTGGGGCGTGATCCACAGCGAGCGCAAATTACACCTCCCCCACGACTACCAGTATGAAGATGCCTTACCCAGCGAGGTCGTCGAACCAAAGGTACTCTTCGGCGAAGCCCCCCATCCCGATCTTTCCGAAGCAGGACCGGCAAAAATTGACGTCTATGCTGACTGGATGACCAGCTCGGAAAACGCGCGCTTCAGTAAAGTCATCGCAAATCGCATGTGGAAGCATGTCATGGGGCGCGGCCTGATCGAACCGGTCGATCAACTGACCGCAGAGTCTCGTCCCCTCTCGCCCGAATTGATGGACTATCTCGAGTCGCTCATCAAATCGCTCGACTACGACTTAAAGCAATACCAGCGCGTCCTCCTGCTAACCGCCCAATTTCAGCGTCAATCTGTGATCGACGATCCTGACCTGCCCGATGATTACCATCTCCAGGGCCCCGTCTTTAAACGCATGACGGCGGAACAAATCTGGGATTCTCTGGCTACCCTGATGACCCCGGAAATCGATCGGATCCAAGCGCCTGCTTACAAGTCCGGCTACCAACTGGTCGAGTACAAAGAAGGCAAACCACCGGCCATCGCCCAACTTATGGAAAACCTTTCAGGCAGTGATATGGTGCGTTACATCAATGCCATCCAGCCGGCCTACCAAGAATTTAACGAGGCCCGCAGCGCCGTATCTAAATTGCGGAGCAGCGCCAATACCGGACCCTCTGACGAAATGCGCCAGGCCCAAAAGCGCATGCGCGATGCCAGAAAAGCCTGGAACCAGACAATCAATGGCAGCGATGCCGCCCTCTCTCAAATGGCCGGCATGTCCATGCAGATGAACATGAGCGGGGACGCAATGACCGCACAATCGGAGACTACACCCAACGGATACCAACCGGAGGAAAAATGGCTTCAGGGCATCCGGCGCGCCTCCGAACTATCATCACCGGCTAATCGCGGTCACCTGCTCGAGGTCTTTGGGCAGTCCGATCGCGACCTCGTGGAAAATGCCGATAACGACGGCAACATCACTCAGGCACTCTTTCTCATGAACTCCCCGCAGACCAACTGGCTATTTTCTCAGCGCTCCACGCCCGTCCTCGAAGCCAGACAAGCGACCACCGCAGAAAAAAAACTGGAGACCCTCTACATTGGTTTCCTCGCCCGCAAGCCGACCGAACAGGAAAAGGCCGCCCTCCTGCCCGCCCTTGAAAAAGAACCGGAAAAAGCCCGCGAGCGCATTATCTGGGCGATGCTCAATACCCGTCAATTTGTCTTCATTCAGTAACCTGCCCCAGCACACCAAACGATGTACGAAGAACTCAACCGACTCGACGAACTCTCCCGCAGAAAGTTTATCCAATACTCTGCCAAGGCATTCTTCGGAGTCGGTTTGACCTCCGTGGCCGGCCCCTCCTGGGCCTCCCAGATCATGCCCGACCCACTGAAGGCCACGGCACGCAATGTCATCTACATATACCTCAACGGCGGGATGAGCCACATTGATACCTTCGACCCCAAGCCGGACTGGGATGAACAGGGTCCGGTCGAAACCATCCAGACCAATGTCGACGGCATCCGCGTCTCCAATTACCTCCCCAATCTGGCCCGTCGCATGGATAAGATTGCCGTCATCCGCTCGATGTACTCGACCCAGGGTGCCCACGAACAAGGCACCTACTATATGCACACCGGTTACGAACAGCGGGGCACCGTGCAGCATCCCGGTCTCGGCGCATGGCTCAACAGTATGTCAGGCAAGACCAACTCCACCCTGCCCGGCAACATCCGCATCGGTGGCAGCAATAACACTCCCGGTGCCTCCGCCGGATTCCTCGATGCCAAATTTGAGCCCCTCCATCTCTCCAAGCCGGGCGATGGGCTTCCCCATGTCTTGCGTCACCACACCGTCGATGATGTCGAGATGCGCGAGCGTCTGGCCCTCGCGGAAATGATGGACCTGACCTTTCACAAGCAGTATCCGGCCAAGGCAGTACGCGCTTACAATGATGTCTATGCCGATGCCATCCGCCTGATGAACAGCAAAGACCTTGTCGCCTTTGACCTCAGCCAGGAGCCCCGCCTGATGCACCAACTCTACGGCAGCTCACAACTCGGCCAAGGCGCCCTCCTCGCCCGTCGACTAGTCGAGCACGGTGTCCGCTATGTCGAAATCAACCACGGCGGCTGGGACACCCACAACGACAACCACGAAAACCTGGTCAACCTTACCGACCCACTCGACCACGCACTCTCCGCCCTGCTCGACGACCTCCACTACCGCGGCCTCCTCGAAGAGACACTCGTCGTCGTCGGCACAGAGTTTGGACGCACCCCGGAAATGAATTCCAATGCCGGACGCAACCATCATCCCAACGCCTTTACCTGCCTCCTTGCCGGTGGCGGCATCCGGGGTGGGCAAATCCACGGAAGCACCGATGGGCGCGGTCAGGAAGTCCTCGAAAACGGTGTCAGCGTGCCCGACTTCAACGCCACCATCGCCCATGCCCTCGGCCTGCCTCTCGATAAAGTTATCTATTCCCCCGATGGTCGCCCCTTCCGCGTCGCCGATAAAGGCCGCCCGGTAACCGCACTCTTCTAATATGCCGCCGGACTTTCTCCTGCCCTTCGGCCCCTTTCACATCGTTGTTCAGCATCTGCCGATCGGCCTGGTGCCAGCCGTTTGGCTGCTCGAGTGCTTCTTCCCCAAGTCGCCGAAAAAGATCAACGCACCGATTGCCTGTCTCCACACCGCCCTACTCCTCAGCAGCGCACTTGCTATCGCCCTCGGTCTCGCTTACCAGGAATACGGAGCCTACGGCGATGAAATCAACGCCCACCGCGATTGGGGGCTCATCTTCGGCGCCTGTCTCCTCGTTACCTACCTCTTCTTCTGGATCGATTGCCTCTTCCACCATGCCTTCACCCGCCTGCTCTACACCGCCAGCTTTGCCCTAGCCACCGCCACACTCGTCTTTACCGGGCACCTCGGTGGCGAACTCATCCACGGCAAAGGCTTCCTTCTCAAGCCCTTTCAAGAGACCACTATAAAAGAGAGCGCACCCACGGCCAAACCACCGCCCACGACCAAAGAAATCAAGGCCGCCCCACAAAAGACAGACACAACCCTGCCCGTCCCCGAAAACACCACCATCCGCCTGCAGGCACCCGCCCATAAAGTCCGCGCCCGCTCCGAAGCAAGCGACAGCTCCGAGGCAGTCACCCTCTTTCTCGCCGCCCACACCGTACTCGAGCGCAACTGCATCAACTGTCACGGTGCCACCCGCAAAAAAGGCGGCTATCGCATCGACTCACAGGAAGCCCTCTTTACTGCCGGCAAGAGCCGCATCGCGCCGGTCCTCGCCGGCAACCCCGGGGACAGCCATATTATCCAGCGCATGAACCTCCCCCGGGAGCACGATGAAGCCATGCCACCAATCGAAAAGGATCCCCTCTCCGCAGCCGATATCGAGGCCGTGCGCGATTGGATACTAGCCGGGGCCTATTGGCCGACCGATGCAGAGCAGCGCGAGGCAGCCGAAACCTATCAAGAGTACGGCAATGCCGCTACCGACCAACTCCTTCAAGCCCTCGCTGCCACCGGAGCCAAAGCCGAGTACAATGCCTGGGGGGACGACTCCGTCCGCATCGACCTCGCGGTCATGCATCCCGGACAACTCGAACCCGCCCTCGAGGCACTCCGGGGATTCGGATCCGAGCTCGTTTGGCTCGACGGCTCCAACCTCGACTTGCCCGATACTTTCTACGCAGACCTTGGCCGCTTCGATCATCTGCAGCGCCTCCACCTCGACGGCACCAATATCAACGACGAGCAGATCCGCTCCCTCAAATCACTGACGCAACTGCGCTACCTCAACCTCTACAACACCGCGCTGACCGATCCCGCCATCCGTACCCTGCGTGCCCTGCCCGCCTTGCGCAAAGTCTACCTCGGCGCCACCGGGATCAGTGAATCCGCCGTCGAACAACTCCGCCAAGACAAACCCGCACTGGAAATCATCTACCGCAGCCCCACCCCAATACTCAGCCGTGCCCAGCGGGACGTCGGTGAAAGACGCCGCTAAGCCGCCGCAAATTGCCCGAAATTCACCCTTGATCTTTTCCCCCGCCCACCATTTATTCCACGGCTTCAACTTTCAACCCGCAAGCAGACATGACACAACACAACAGCTTTAAGGCCTCCGGCGGAGGCGGCAAAAAGAACCGTACCGTACTCAAGCGCTTCGAGCGCGTCGACCTACTGAAAAAGCGCGGCGAGTGGCAAGAAGGCGATCGCGTCATCGGCCTAAAGAAGACCCTGCCCGAAGCCTAAGCATTACGGCCAACCCATCCATTGCGGATATTCCCATTTCGCCCTTCCCTTGTGGAAGGGCTTTTTTGTACCCTCACACACCGAACCGAAACCACCAACCGATCCCAACTTGTGAATACACTGTACCTGCTCGATGGCATGGCCCTCGCCTACCGCGCCCACTTCGCCCTGATCAACAGCCCCATCCATACCTCCGCTGGTTTCAATACCTCCGCCATCTTCGGGTTTACCGCCACCCTCATCGACATCATCAATAAGCGGCAACCCAGCCACCTCGCCGTCGTCTTTGATACCTCCGCACCGACCGAGCGGCATGTCATCCACCCCGAGTACAAGGCCAACCGCGAGGAAATGCCGGAGGACCTCGCCGCCGCCATGCCCCACCTCAACCGCGTCGCCCAAGCCTTCGGCATCCCCGTCCTCAAACTCGACGGCTACGAAGCTGACGACATCATCGGCACCCTCGCCCACCGCGCCGAAAAAGAAGACTTTCAAGCCATCTACATGGTCACCCCGGACAAAGACTTCGGGCAACTCGTGACCGAGCGCATCCACATGTACCGCCCCGGGCGCAAGGGCAATGAAGTCGAGATCCTCGACGTCCCCGCCATCCTCGAAAAGTGGGGCATCGTCCGAGTTGATCAAGTCATCGATATGCTCGGCCTCTGCGGAGACAGTGTTGATAACATTCCCGGCGTCCCCGGGATCGGCCCCAAGACCGCCCAAAAGCTCCTCGAACAATTTGACAGCATGGAAGGCATCCTTGAAAACACCGATCAGTTGAAAGGCAAACAACAGGAAAAACTCCGCGAATTTGCCGATCAGGCACGACTCTCCAAAAAGCTCGCCACCATACAACTGGATGTCCCTATCGAGGTCGACCTCGATACCCTTCGTCTCCACACCCCCGAGCGCGAAAAGCTCCAGCCCCTGCTCGACGAATTTGAACTCCGCACCCTCGGCAAACGCATCTTTGGCGAAGAGTTCAGCCTCCAGTCACAAGCCCCCGCTCAGGAAAACAGCGGCGCACAGATTGAACTGCTCCCCGCCAGCAACTTCCGGACACTGGCCGACATCCAGACCGATTACCGCACCGCCGATACCCCCGAGACCCTGCAGGCACTCTGTCAGGAACTCCAGGCCAGCCAGGCCTTTGCCCTCGATACCGAGACCACCGCCCTCAATCCCCGCAGCGCCCGGCTCGTCGGTATCGCCTTTTCCACTCGGCCCCAAAGCGGCTGGTGGATGCCCGCTTCCGCAGAGGCCCTCTCTGCCGTGCGCCCCCTCCTGGCCGACCCCACCCGCCGCAAGATCGGCCACAACCTCAAATTCGACCTCGCCGTCCTAGCCGAGAATGACTGCCCCGTAGAAGGCACCTGCCTCGATACCCTGATCGCCCACTCCCTGATCGATCCCAGCCAGCGGCACAACCTCGACAGCCTCGCAGAAAACCTCCTCAACTATGCACCCATTCGTTTTGACGAACTCATCCCCGGGCAAAAGAAAGGCGACGTGATCGACTACTCCGGAGTCGATCCCGCAGCACTGGCCGACTACGCCATCGAAGACGCCGACATCGCCCTCCAGCTCTGGCACCACCTCGAGCCACAAATCGAGTCCAACGGACTGACCCGTGTCTTTGAGGAAATCGAGACCCCCCTCCTCCCCGTCCTCGTCGACATCGAGCGGCAGGGCATCGCCCTCTGCACCAATACCCTCGCCCGTACCGGCAGCGAACTCGAAACCCACATCGAAACCCTCCGCGAATCAGTCTACCAGGCAGCCGGTCGCCCCTTTAACCTCAACTCCCCGAAGCAACTCGGCGAAGTTCTCTTCGATGAGCTCAAGCTCGTCGAAAAGCCGAAGAAGACGCGGACCGGGCAGTATGCCACAAATGAGCAAGTCCTCACAACTCTTGCCAACACGCATCCCATCGTGGCCGAACTCCTCGAGTACCGCCAACTGAGCAAACTCAAATCCACCTACATCGACGCCCTGCCCAACGCCGTCGACCCCGTGACCAACCGCGTCCATACTCATTTCGGGCAAGCCCAGACCGCCACCGGACGCCTCTCCTCAAACGATCCCAACCTGCAAAACATCCCTGTCCGCAGTGCCCGTGGACGCGAGATCCGCAAAGCCTTCATCCCTCGCAACGGTTGGCAACTCCTCGCCGCCGACTACTCCCAAATTGAGCTGCGCATCCTCGCCGCCCTCAGTCAGGACCCCGGCCTCCTCGAAGCCTTCCGTACCGGGCAGGAC
Organism: Opitutia bacterium UBA7374; assembly: GCA_002469895.1. Taxonomy (GTDB): domain Bacteria; phylum Verrucomicrobiota; class Verrucomicrobiia; order Opitutales; family Coraliomargaritaceae; genus UBA7374. The sequence continues at coordinate 18,579 of DKOA01000009.1, read as the reverse complement.
ATTCACACTGCTACCGCCGCGCGCCTCTTCGACGTCCCCCCCGAACAAGTCGACCGCGATCAGCGCAGCACCGCCAAAATGGTCAACTTCGGCATCCCCTACGGCATCTCCGCCTTCGGACTCGCCCAGCGCCTCGGCAACGTCTCCCGGACCGAAGCCCAGGCCATCATCGACAACTACTTCGCCCAATTCCCCGGCATCCCCGGCTACATCGAGTCACGGGTCGAACAAGCCCGCCAGAAAGGCTACGTCGAGACCCTCTGTGGACGCCGCCGCGCCCTTCCCGACATCGACTCAAAAAACGGCAGCATCCGCAACGCCGCCGAGCGCAACGCCATCAACATGCCCATTCAGGGAACCGCCGCCGATATGATCAAGCTCGCCATGATCCGTATCCACCGCGAAGTCCGCCAAGCCGGACTGCAAAGCCGCATGCTCCTCCAGGTACACGACGAGCTCCTCTTCGAAGCCGCCCCCGGCGAAGAAGACACCCTCCGCCGGATCCTCACCCGCGGCATGACCGAAGCCCTCCCCCTCGATTGCCCCCTCGAAGTCACCATCGGTACCGGCCAAAACTGGCTCGAAGCACACTAGAGAACGTTGAACATCCAACTTCGAACTTCGAATTGCAAAGGAAAGAAGGCTCATAGGTTTAACCACAAAATAAAGCGTCACCCTTCACCGCCAAAGTATTACCTACGTCCTGAACTTACCACCTACGTCCTGAACTTACCCCTTCAAAATTCAACGTTCACTGTTGGGCGTTCAACGTTCCTTCCCTCCTCCCCGTCCTCCCCGCTCTCAGAGGTTCCACACTCCATACTTCCTCCTTTCCTGATTCCATAATCGCATCCTCCTTCGCGTCGCTGCCTGACCTATTCTCCATTTCCCATTCCTTCGACGTTGGGCGTTCGACGTTCCCTCCCTCCTCTGCGCCCTCAGCGGTTCCATTTCTATTCCCACCCAACCATGACTGAAGAAGACAAACGCACCCAAGCCTGGATCGGTGACGCCGTGCTCGCCCTCTATGCCCGCGAGTGGATCCTCCAACAGCCCGGCATCCCCCGCGAAGCCCGCAGCGACACCTTCAAACAACTCACCGCCAACCAGTTTCTCGCCACCATCGGAGAACCCACCGCAGTCGAAGCCGAGATCGGACGTCATTACCAGGACGGCGGACTCCCCGCCGCCTACGCCCACATCGAAGCCGTCCTCATCCCCCCCTTTCAGAAACAACAAGCCAACCGCAAAAAAGCCCCCGGCAGCTACCGCAAAAAATAAGGCCACCGATCCCCACAAATGCGGACGGATGCAGGACCGTATTCGTCCTTCGGTATCTCCACGCATCCGCTTTTTATCCGCGTGGATCGGTGGCTGATTCTTCAGGGATCGGGGTGCAGCATGGCATTGCAATACACCGGAGGGGTCGCATGGTCATGGAGATGGCAGGCAAGAAGGCACGGGTCGATGAATTGTTGGTCGCGCAGGGTTTGGCAGACTCGCGGGCGCGGGCCAAGGCTTTGGTGCTGGCCGGCAAGGTGCGTCTGGGAACGGAGCGCTTGGACAAGCCGGGGCGAACCTTGCCGATCGAGGCGGAACTGACGGTTCTGCAACCGCCCCGCTTTGTCAGTCGGGGCGGGGAAAAGCTGGAAGGCTTTCTCGAAGCCTTCGGGATCGATGTGACGGGGCATACGGTGCTTGATGTGGGGGCTTCGACGGGGGGCTTTACCGACTGCTGCCTGCAACGCGGAGCGGTCGCGGCAACGTGCGTGGATGTCGGTCGGGCGCAATTGCACAACAAGCTACGGCAGGATGCGCGGGTGGAAAATCTGGAGAAGACGAATGCGCGGCACCTCCGGGCGGGCGATCTCCCCCACCCGGCTTATCCGCTGATTGTCATGGATCTCTCTTTTATTTCGCTGACCAAGGTGCTGCCTGCGGTCTGGGACTTTCTTCAAGCGGAGGGTCATTTGATTGCCCTGGTCAAGCCGCAATTTGAGGCGGAGAAACACGAGGTGGATGCGGGTAAGGGGATCATTCGCGATGCGGCCATTCAGGAACGGGTGCTCGAGACGGTGCGCGCCTTTGCTTTGGAGACATTGCCCGGGGCGGAGCTGATCGGCTCGATCGACTCACCGATCCGCGGTACGGATGGGAACCGGGAGTTTCTCCTCGGGCTAAAACGGATCGAAGTACGGCAGATTGATGGATTGCCAGATGCGCAAATCAATCCCTAGTGTGACTGTCTAATGAAAAGCATCCGCAAGATTACGTTCGCGGTCAATGCGACCAAGCCGGGCGCAGCCGAATCTGCGCGCTACCTTGCAGGGATCGCGGAGTGCGAGGGTGCGGAGACCCGAATGGTGGAAAACTACCCGCTCCCAATCGACGCACTGGCCGGTCAGGATCTCTGTGTCGCGGTGGGGGGAGACGGTACCCTGCTCGGGGTGCTCGACGCTGCCCTGCAGGCTGATGTCGCGGTCCTCGGGGTCAACGTGGGCAAGCTGGGCTTTCTCGCGACCTTCTCACAGGCGGAAGCCGGTGAAGGGCTTTCGCGCTTACTCAGGGGTGACTATACCATCGCCGAGCGTTCGGTCCTGCGCTGCACCAATCAGGCGGGGGAATCGATCCATGGATTGAATGATGTGGTCTTGAAGGAGACGCTGGGCAGCAACTTAATCCGCTTGCGGGTATTTGCCGATGGCAATGCGGTCTCGGAGTACCACTGTGATGGCTTGATTTTTTCCACCCCGACCGGCTCGACGGCCTACAATCTCTCCGCCGGCGGCCCCATTCTGGGTCCCAAGGTGACCGCTCTGGCGATGACCCCGATCTGCCCCCATACCTTCGGGAACCGCTCAGTGATTTTTGACGACTCGACGGAAATTACGGTCGAGGCCAGTACGACGGGCGATGCTCCGCGGATTACGGTGGACGGGCAGGCCCGCTTCACTGCGGGGAACAACTTCCCCTTACGCTTGGCCATCGCGGAAAAGAAGTTCCGCTTGATGCAAAATCCGGGACATTCGCACTTTGCCATTGTGCGGGACAAGTTGAACTGGGGTGGTCCGGCCATCCGCGATTAATCGGATGCAGTTGCTGGAGAACATTTCGCCCGGACAGCGTTCGGCTTGTCGGCGTATTGCAGAAGCGGTCCGCGATGCCGGTGGGCGGGCGCTCCTTGTCGGCGGCTGTGTGCGGGATGCCCTGCTCGGTGTGGCCGCGAAGGATGTCGACATCGAAGTCTACGGCTTAGCCGCAGATGCCCTCGAGGCGGTCCTCGGCGCCCACTACAAACTGGACACGGTGGGCCGCGCCTTCGGCGTCTTTATTGTCAAGGGTCAGGGTATTGATGTGGCCCTGCCCCGGCGGGAGTCCAAGACGGGCCCGAAACACACCGACTTCCGGGTCGAGGGCGACCCCACCCTGTCACCCGAAGAAGCGGCCCTGCGGCGGGACTTTACGATCAACGCGATGAGCTACGATCCTCTCGATGGGGTCTTACTCGATCCCTGCGGGGGTCAGGCCGATCTCCGGGCCCATCGCCTCCGTCCGGTCTCGGCAGCCTTCGGAGAGGATCCTTTGCGGGTCTTGCGGGGGATGCAGTTTACGGCGCGTTTCGGGCTGCGGGCCGATGCTGAAACACTGGCCATCTGCCGGGAGCTGGATCCGCTCGATCTGCCACCCGAGCGAATCTGGGATGAATGGAAGAAGTTTCTCCTCCAGGGGGTCGATCTTTCCGCTGGGCTGGCCTTTCTCCAAGAGTGCCGCTGGTTGCGGTTTTTTCCTGAACTGGAGGCGCTGGTCGGTTGCCAACAGGATCCGAAATGGCATCCGGAGGGTGATGTCTGGACCCATACGGGGCATTGCCTCGATGCCTTTGCCCGGGAGCGAACGGGAGACGAGTGGGAGGATCTGATCGTCGGGCTGGCTGTGCTCTGCCATGACTTTGGCAAACCGGCGACGACCTACAAGGATGCCGATGGACGCATCCGCAGCCCGCGGCACGATGTACTGGGCATCCCGCCGGCGCGTTCTTTCCTCGAGCGTATGACCCGCCAGAAGAGTGTTTTTGAGGAGGTGCTCCCGCTGGTCGAGCAACACATGCGCCCGCTCGCTCTCTATCGCGATCAGTCGGGGGATTCGGCCATCCGCCGCTTGGCTGCACGGGTCAAGCGTCTGGATCGCCTTGTCCGGGTGGCCTATGCGGATAAGTCGGGGCGCCCTCCACAAGTGGTTACGGCCTTTCCCGAGGGGGACTGGTTACTGGCTCGCGCGGAGGCGCTGGCAATCCGCGAGAATGCGCCCAAGCCGATCCTTCTGGGGCGGCACATGATCGAGCTCGGGGCAAAGCCGGGCAAGCAATTCGGGCCGGTCCTCGATCAATGCTATGAGGCCCAACTGGACGGCATCTTTGCCGATGAAGCGGGGGGGCTGGCTTATCTGCGCCGGCAGCTGGAAGGGCCGGGGGAAGAGACCAACGGCTAATCTTCGCGCCAGCGGAAGGCGCTGGTCGAGTGCGGGGGCAATGTCAGGCAGAGCGAGTACGGACGACCGTCCCACTCGATTGGCTCGGCTCGAAAGCCGCCCTTGTTGCCATAACCAAGGCCCCCGTATTCACGGGCGTCAGAATTGAAAACCTCTTCCCAATAGCCGTCGAAAGGGACCCCGATACGGAAGCCTTCGCGGAGGACCGGGGTAAAGCTGGAGACTACGGCGAGGGTATCTTTGCGCGCGGTGCCCTTGCGGAGGAAGCTCAGGGTGCTCTGTTCAGCGTCACTGCAGTTGATCCATTCAAAGGAATCAGGATCGCAGTCGCCCGGGCCGAGGCTCGGGACCGAGCGGTAGATGGCGTTGAGATCGCGCACCACGCAACGGATGCCCTCGTGATCGGGAAACTGCAAGAGGTGCCAGTCGAGCGAGGCATTATAGCGCCACTCGCCGGATTGCCCGAAATCGTTCCCCATAAAGAGGGTCTTCTTGCCCGGCCAGAGCCACATCAGCCCATAGAGGGCGCGGAGTTGGCGCGCCTTGTTGGAGATCGGCTCACCGGGCATTTTAAAGAGCATGGAAGCTTTGCCATGGACCACTTCATCATGGGAATAGACCTGCACGAAGTTTTCCGAAAACTGATAGAGCATACCAAAGGATAAGTGGTGGTGTGCATACTTCCGGTGGACCGGATCATTTGCCATGTAGGCCAGACTGTCGTGCATCCAGCCCATATTCCATTTAAAGTCGAACCCGAGACCGTCGTCCGCGACCAGCCTGGTCACCCCGGGAAACGAGGTGGACTCTTCGGCAATCATCAGAGTGCCGGGATGTTCCTCATGGACGGCCTGATTGACCGCCCGGAGGAAGTCGATGGCCTCGAGGTTTTCCCGCCCTCCGAAGCGATTGGGGATCCATTCGCCCTCTTTGCGGGAGTAGTCGAGGTAGAGCATGGAAGCGACCGCATCGACCCGTAGCCCGTCAATGTGGTAGCGCTCGCACCAGGCCAGGGCGCTGGAGATGAGGAAGGAGCGCACCTCGTTGCGCCCGTAGTTAAAGATCAGGGTACCCCAATCCTGATGGAATCCCTGCCGGGGATCGGCGTGCTCGTAGAGGGATGTTCCATCGAAGTTGGCCAGGGCAAAACTGTCTGTCGGGAAGTGCGCCGGCACCCAGTCCATAATCACCCCAAATCCATTCTGGTGTAACTGATCGACCAGATGCATAAAGTCCTCCGGGCTGCCGAACCGATGGGTCGGGGCAAAGAAGCCGGTCACCTGATAGCCCCACGATCCGTCAAAGGGATGCTCCGCCAGGGGCATGAATTCAACATGCGTGTACTGCATCTCGCGGAGATAATCGATCAGTTCAACGGCCAGTTCACGGTAGTTCAGCGGTCGGTTGGCGTCTTCCACGACAGCTTTCCAAGAACCGAGGTGCATCTCGTAAATGGAGAGCGGCTCTTTTTGCCAGTCAGTCTTGGCACGGCGGGCCTGCCAGGCCGCATCGCCCCAGGCGTACTCCTCCACTTCATCGACAATCGCGGCATTATAGGGGGGCGCTTCAAAGCGCTTGCCGTAGGGGTCGGTTTTTAACAGGGCGTACCCCTGACGGGTGCCGATCTCGAATTTGTACTTCGTCTCTTTATCGACCCCGGGGATGAAGAGCTCCCAAATACCGGAGACCCCAAGGCTGCGCATCGGGTGGTAACGCCCGTCCCAGTGATTAAAGTCACCAACCACAGAGACGCGCTCGGCTCCCGGCGCCCAGACGCTGAAGGCGACCCCGGAGATGCCGTCGACCTCACGCAGGTGTGCGCCCAGTTTGTTGTGCGCCTGACGATCATCGCCTTGGCTGAAATGGTAGATCGCCTCATCCGATAGCGTGGGAAGGAAGCAGTAGGGATCGTAAAACTGCCGGATTTCGCCATTGCTCCGCTTGATCCGGAGGCGGTAGGCAAAGCGATCACTGCGGCCTTTCAGGACGCCTTCAAAAAACCCGTCTTCGCTGATCTGCTTAAGGGCATAGCGGGGGCCGTCCGGACGGGAAACATCAACCACTTCACAGGAACAGGCATCTTCCAAATAAGCCCGGACGATCTGGACCGAACGATCCTTCTGCTGGGAGGGATGCATCCCGAGGATCGAATGCGGCTGAGCGCAGGCTACCTGAGTGATCGATTCCAGTTCAGATTGGGACAAAAGCACAGTCCTAAGCAAAGAGTATGACCGCGCTGTGGCAAGAAACTAAGCGATGCAGCAGATAGGATAAAAAACTTGTCGCGAGTCGGACCTGGGGCATAGTTTGCCCTCGTGCTTCGTACTGTCCGGTTTCTTCTTTTCTATCTCTTTTTCCTGCTCTCGCTTCGCTTTGTCCACGCCGCGCTGCCGGAGCTGAGTTCGCTGCAACCGATCGAGTACGATGAGGCCTCGCAACGCTTGGTGGCACTGGGAGAGGCACAGCTCCAGCTCGATGAGTCGTACTTACAGGCAGACCGTATCACCTACTACCAGGCATTTGGCTTGGCTGATGCAGAGGGCAATGTGGAGTTGAATCGTTCGGGCTATCGCTTGCTCGCAGATCGTTTGTCCTATGATTCGGAGGGGCAGATTTTCTCGGTCAGTGATTTCCGCAGCGGGCGTTGGCCCTTTCATCTGGAGGGGGCCACTGCCGGAGGCAGCACTGAGGCGGTCAGCATTCAGGACGGAGTCCTCTATTATGGCAATCCGGGACCCTTTTCAATCAACGCGCGGGCCAAAGAGGCCGACTACAGTAGCGCGGACGGGGGCGAAATAAAGCTGAAGAAGACGACCTTTCGGATTGGTAAAGTACCGATCTTTTACCTGCCGGCCTACACCCAGTCTTTGGATCAACCGCCCTACTATCTGGAAGTCGATGGTGGCTTTGATGATGAACTGGGGCTGTACCTCCAGACCACCAGCCTGATTCCAATAAAGCCCTGGTTGCGCCTTGGGGCCAACTTCGACATCTACACCGAGCGTGGTGTCCTCGTCGGGCCGACCGCGCAGTATATCTATAATAACGACACCCACCGCATACAGGGGGCGATCAATAGCGGCTATATCCAAGACCAGGGCAATACCCGCGAGGATGTGCTGGGCCGGGAAATCGATCAAGAGCGGGGCTTCCTCGAATGGCGCCACAAACACCATATCGGTCAGCGTGTCACCCTGACCGCGAGCACCAGCTACTGGTCGGACTCCGAGGTAACCCGTGACTTCCGGGATAATTATTTTGAAGAAAACCGGCGGCCCGACAATTTTGTCGAGGGCAGTTACGCCGGGGACAATTATTTTATCACCGCGTTCTCCCGGTTTCGCCCCAATGATTATGAGCTGGTTCAGGAGCGACTGCCGGAAATTCGGCTGGATTGGCTCCCCACACCGTTGTTGTCAACAAGCACCTACCATCAGGGTTCGGTCAGTTACGCCCGCCTGCGGGAGGATTTCAGTGATCTCGATCCCTTCTTTGCCGATCCTGCCGAGACGGATCGTCTGGATCTGAATTACCGGGTGCAGCATCCGCTGCGCTTGACCAACTGGCTCACCTTCTCGCCGCTAGCCGGCGCCCGCATCACACACTACGCCAACCAACAGTCGGCCTTCAGTGTGATTGATACCGCGGAAGATTCGGTCACCCGCGACATCTTTGAGGTCGGGTTTGACTTGGAAGCGCGGGCCTACGCCATCTATCCGACCCTGAATAAGACCTGGGACGTCGACGGCCTGCGGCATACCGTGCGGCCGGTCATGCGTTACCGCTATTACAGTGAGCCGGATGACACCGCAGACATTGTGGCAATCGAGCGCCGGGTCTTTGACACCAACCGCCCGGCACTGGACTTGGGCGACCTGCGCTACGTCGATCAAATCGAGCAGCAACACCTGATGCGTCTCGGCGTGGAAAACCGCTACCAGACACGAGCCAGCGGAGGCGCCTATGGATCGCGCGATCTCGCTGAGCTGAACTTTTATCAAGACATACTCTTTGAGCGGAGCCAACGGGCGGACAATCCGGCAGAGAAGCAGGACACCCTGCACGCCACCTGGATTGAGTTTATTCTCTCACCGGCCGCCTGGCTGCGCTTTGACTTGGCTACCCGCGTGCGGACGGGCGAACTCGACATTGAAGAAATCCGCACCCGCACCGCGCTGGTCAGTGGCGAAATTTGGGAGCTCGGCTTTTCGACGGACTTTATCGAGGAGCAGATCGACCAGTACGTCATCGATTTTGCCCAGAAGCTCAACGAAAGCTTTACCCTCTTTGCCGATGCCCGTCTCGATGCCCGTACGAACGAGCTGATGGATAGTCGTATCGGTCTGATTACGCGCATCGGCAGCGCCTGGCAAATCGTCTACGCTTTGACCTTTCGTGACCGGGCAGTGCGTGAGAGTGAGCTGGAATTTGACATCGCGGTTCGACTGCTCACTCCTTAGTGATTCCATCTATCATTGTTGTCACTATGTTGGACTCATTATTACAGGAACAGGAACACACCATCAAACTACCCGAGTTTGAGGGCCCGCTCGACCTGCTCCTCTATTTAATCCAGCGCAATGAGCTGGACATCTACGACATACCGATCGAGACCGTCACCCGGCAGTATATCGACTTACTCCGCTCCATGGAAAATCTCGATCTGGAGATCGCTGGTGAGTTTTTTGTCATGGCCGCCACGCTAATGTATATCAAGAGCCGCATGCTGCTGCCCAAAAAAGACCGTGTCCATGTGCCGGAGGAGGATGAAGACGATGTCGACCCGCGTTGGGAACTGGTGCGTCAGTTGGTCGAGTACAAAAAATTTAAGGAAGCGTCTGCGGAGATCGAAACCCTGATCCTGAACAGTCACGACCGGATCGCACGGATCGGCCCGAAAGAGGCCACCGAGGCAGTCGAGCGCCCACTCGATCCGGCCGACCGGATCGGTCTATGGAATACCTTTAATCAAGTTCTCCGTCGGCTCGCCGAACGGATCACTGAAGGCGAAATCCAAGCCGAACAGGTCAGCGTATCCGACCGCATGGAGCATATCCTGCTGACCCTGAAAACGCGCCGCCATTTTCTCTTTTCAGATCTCTTTGATTCAGTCACCAGCCTGAATGCGATTGTCGCTACATTTCTCGCGGTTCTCGAACTGGCCCGTCTGGGCACACTGCAGATCGCTCAGGACAGCGCCTTTACCGACATTCGCTGTGAGCGCGGTGCAGTCGAAACTGACAAGCTATGAAGCCAAAGAAGAAAACGGTGGCCGGCCTGCTCGGGCTCGGCTTGGATAACGAGGACGGGCACAAACGTATTACCCAATCCGAACGCTTTGCAATCGTCGGCGGTTCCGAGGAGACCCATTCCCGGATGACGGAGACTCTGGTAAAGACTTTTGAAACACTCGACCGCGAAGGAAAAGAGCTCAACCAACTGGAAAAACAGGAGCTGGCTGACCTAATCGACAAAAACACACCGCAGTAATGCGCCGCCTCTCTTGACACGACTCTTCTGGCATCGCTAGTCTACGAATGAGTCCAGTTTAGCCCTAACCATCTCACAAACCTAGATAGATCCCTCTCATTATGTCCGACAAAATTATCGAACTCGACAGCAGTAACTTCGAATCAGTGATCAGCGATGCCGACGCAACCGTCGTTGTTGATTTCTGGGCGCCCTGGTGCGGTCCCTGCAAGGCGATTGCCCCCATCCTCGAAGAACTCGCTGATGAAATGGGTGACTCTGCCAAGATCTGCAAAGTCAACGTCGATAACAACAGCGAAATCGCCGGGAAATATGAGATCCGGGCGATCCCGACTATCCTCCTCTTTAAAGGCGGTCAACTGGCTGACACCATTGTCGGGCTGACTTCTAAAGACGACCTCAAGGCCAAGCTGGTCTAATCGATTCTAAGCGGATCAAAGCGCGTCTAATCCCCTCAAAGCGCGTCAAAGCGCATCTGTTCCCCTCTAATCAGGCCTAATCGCGTCTTTGCGGCTCTTTATCTCTACTGTTGATCCGTACGGCGAAGCACGTCGCAGCGCGTAGCACGTCACAGCAGACTATCGAGTTAGTCCAAGCCCAGCTTACTCCGGCCCTCCGGAGATATCATATGGGGCGACCAGGGCGGATCCCAAACGACTTCGACACCGGCCTCTGATACAGCCGGGAGTGCTTCGATGCGGGTTTTCGCGTCTTCCGCAATGACCGGCCCCATGCCGCAGCCCTGCGCGGTCAGCGTCATTTTCACTGCCACACTGTGCTGCCCTTCGGCATCCGGCTCGCTTGCCCGCAAGTCATAGATTAAACCGAGGTCCACGATATTCACCGGTATTTCCGGATCATAACACCCGCGCAGTGCCTCCCAAATCAATTCTTCACTAAAGGGCGCATCGCTTTGCGCCGTCTGCTCAGCTTCGGACTGTGCTTCGGCTAGTTTAGCTGCCGTTTCTTCACCGAGGGCATCCCAATCCTGAGAAGCCACCCGAAAGAGTCCCGATGCCGTGCGGATCGTTACGGTTCCCCCAAGTGCCTGCGAAATGGTCACCTCGGTGCCGGCCGGCAGCGTATGCACTTCACCCGCCGGGATGATCGTGGCTTCTGTATCGCGGGTTAGAATGTAGCTCTCAGACGTACTCATAGAGGGAGATTCCGAGAAATCTGTTCGGCTGTCAACCCAAGGGCATTCCGGACATTTCTGCTTGCTGCATGCGGCCCCCTGCACATGAACAAAGAGCATGGCAAAAGTTGTTATTATCGGTGCCGGTGGTGTTGGCAATGTTGTCGCTCACAAATGTGCGCAAGTACCTGAAGTATTTCAGGATAGTCTACTCGCTTCCCGGACCGAGTCGAAATGCCAGGCCATTGCCCGCAGTGTTCTCGAAAAACAGGGGTGCGTCATCCGCACCGCTGCGATCGATGCGGATGATGTAGCGGCAACTACCGCACTCCTTCGGGCGGAGCAACCCGACCTCTTGATCAACGTCGCCCTGCCCTATCAGGATTTGCACTTGATGGAAGCCTGTCTCGCTGCCGGGGTCGACTATCTCGACACGGCCAACTACGAGCCACCTGAAGAAGCAAAATTTGAATATAAGTGGCAATGGGCCTATCGTGAACGCTTCGAGCAAGCCGGCCTCACCGCCCTGCTTGGCTCCGGCTTTGACCCGGGCGTGACCAATGTCTTTTGCGCTTATGCCCACAAGCATCTCTTTGATCAGATCGATACGATCGACATCCTCGATGCCAATGCCGGCGATCACGGCTACCCCTTCGCCACTAATTTTAACCCGGAAATCAACATCCGCGAGATCACCCAAAAAGGACGCTACTGGGAAGGTGGCGAATGGAAAGAAGTCGAGCCCATGAGCGTACGGCGGGGCTACGACTTCCCCGTCGTCGGTAAGCTCGACGCCTACCTGCTCTACCACGAGGAAATGGAGTCTCTCTGCCAAAACATACCCGGCCTCAAACGCATCCGCTTCTGGATGACCTTTTCTGAAAAATACCTGACTCACCTGCGCGTCCTCGAAAATGTCGGCATGACCTCGATCGATCCAATCGAAGTGCAGGGCAAACAGATCCAGCCGATCGAATTTCTCCGCGCCGTCTTACCGGATCCGGCGACACTCGGTCCACGCACCCAAGGAAAGACCTGTATCGGCTGCGATATTCAGGGGACCAAAGACGGTCAGCCCAAGCGCGTTTTTATCTACAACTCCTGTGACCATCAGGCATGCTACCGCGAAGTCGCCAGTCAGGCGATTAGCTACACCACCGGTGTGCCCGCCATGATCGGTGCCCAAATGCTCCTCTCCGGGGCTTGGAAAAAACCGGGCGTCTGGAATATGGAGCAAATGGATCCGGATCCTTTCATGGACGCACTCAATCAGTACGGTCTCCCCTGGCAGATACTCGAGAAAACACCCGATAGCGAAGCATCCTAAGAACATCCAGACGGCTGTGGGCAAAAAGCAGGAGCAATTCTTGACTTTATGACTCATAAACCCAAGATTAAACGCTTGATGGATCTATCTGCAAAAAGCCCGGCAACGGTGCCGACCCCCGATCTGGCCGCTCTCCCTGCGGAGGACCGGGTACGCTGGGCCCTTCGTCAGCACGGCGACTCCCTTGTACTCTCCACCAGCTTCGGGGTGCAAAGCGCCGTCATGCTCCATCTGGTCACCTCTGCAGCACCCGATATTCCCGTTGTCTTCATCGATACCGGCTACCTCTTCCCCGAGACCTACCGCTTCGCCCAGACCCTCACTGATCGGCTCAAGATCAATCTCAAAGTCTATCGTCCCCACCTCTCTGCGGCCCATCTGGAAGCCCTCCATGGGAGGCTCTGGGAACAGGGACTGGACGGTCTGGAGCGCTACAACCAAATGAATAAAGTCGAGCCGATGAACCGTGCGGTCACCGAGCTCGGGGCCACCGCATGGCTCTCCGGTCTGCGTCGGCAACAATCCAGTTCGCGGCAGGAACGGCCCTTCCTCGAAAAGCAAAACAAGATTTGGAAGATCTATCCCATCCTCGACTGGAGCGATCGGGAGATCTATAACTACCTGCAGCAAAACGACCTGCCCTACCATCCGCTCTGGGATCAGGGCTACGTTTCCGTCGGCGACTGGCACAGCACAAAAAAGCTGGGAGAAGGTATGAGCGAAGAAGAGACCCGCTTTGGCGGGCTCAAACGGGAATGCGGCCTGCACGAGTCCTCCGGAGCCAACGATTACCAGATCTAATCTCCGCAGAGAAGCCCCTCTATCCAGCTCGAGATGAAAAGATTGGCGATTATTGGCGGGGGCGCAGCCGGATTTTTCGCTGCCATCACGGCGGCCGAGACCGACCCAACAGCGGCAATTTTTATTTTCGAACAAAGCCGGCAATGTCTCAAAAAAGTGCGCATCTCCGGGGGCGGACGTTGCAACGTGACCCACGCCTGCTTCGACCCCAAAGAACTCATAACCCACTATCCCAGAGGCTCCCGTGAGCTCCGCTCGGCCTTCCACCGCTGGCAGCCCAGAGACACGGTTGACTGGTTCCAACAACGTGGAGTCGCCCTCAAGCGAGAGGCCGATGGACGCATGTTTCCCACCACCGATGACTCGCAAACGATTGTTGATTGCTTACACAGCGCTTTGCGAAAAGGCAATGTGCGCTTGGAAAAAGAACGCGGTCTGCGGGCACTGAAAAGCAGAGAAGACGGGACCTTCCGCCTCACCTTCGCGGATGGTTCCGAAGGCGCTTTTGATAAAGTGTGTATCGCCGCAGGTTCCCTCAAGGACTCGACGCTGGTCGATATTTTGGAATCACTGGGGCACTCGATTGAACCACTCGTCCCCTCCCTCTTCGCCTTCAATCTCGACGACCGGCGCATCCGCGGGCTCGCTGGTCTCTCGGTGGCCAACGGCACTGTCCGCGTTCAGCCCGACGGCGCTCGACAAAGCGGCCCCATTCTCATCACCCATCGCGGACTGAGCGGCCCGGCCATCCTCCGCACCTCCGCCTGGGAAGCCAGGCGTCTCGAGGCACACAACTATCATTTCGAGATCGAAGTAAACTGGCTGGGTATGCCCGAAGCGGCCGCTCAGGAAGCTATTCGGGAACTTCGACAGAGTGAATCCCGCAAAGCAGTCAAAAATACCCCGCTGGCAGGACTACCCCGCCGGCTTTGGGAGCAACTGACACAAGCGGCCGGAATCGATGCAGCCATCGTCTGGGGGCAACTGCCGAAACGTTTGGAGCGCGCCCTCCTCCACGAATGCACGGCCGGTCGCTACAACATAACCGGCAAAACAACGAATAAAGAGGAATTTGTCACCGCAGGTGGCGTTCGCCTCAAAGAAGTCGACTTCCGGCGGATGGAGAGCCGTATACATCACGGGCTCCACTTCGCCGGTGAATGCCTCGATATAGACGGTATTACCGGCGGCTTTAACTTTCAGGCAGCATGGGCAACCGGACGGATCGCCGGCCTCTCCCTGACCGAGTAAGCTCAGGAAGTCTCCGCAAGAAGAGCGAATCAGCCTTTCGGCACACACGCCCCTTTTTTGCAATAATCGGAACCTTGCACATAGCATGTGAATCCTCTAACAATTGACCTTGTTTTCACTATGTATCGATTACCAAAAAATTACTCGGGATTCATTGTACGGTTTTGCAAATTTTTTAAGTTTCCTATCCGAGTACAAGTTGGTCGGGTGCGTCTGGTGCTTCCTTTTGACGATAATGGACCGAAGAAGTTGTATTCTTGGAGCGAGTCCTGGAGTCGTCATTTATACGAACTGTTTTTACGGGAAAACGAGGGGCTTTTTGTCGATGTAGGGGCCAATCTAGGTCAAACTTTGATGGACTACCTGTCACTGGACCCGCCGGGAGACTATCTTGGTTTTGAGCCGAATGCATCCTGTGCAGGCTACATCGATCAGGTGATTTTCGAGAATCAATTAAATCAATGTACCTGTCTTTGTCTCTGTCTGGGCAGTGAACGCGGCTATCTATCGCTGCTGCGTAAATCGATCGCGGACTCGGCTGCTTCTGTGGTCGAAGACCTCAGGCCCTCTCGTAAACAATACCCAACAGTGATCCCCTGCGAACGTTTCGACGACCTGGTAGAATCTATGCAGATCAAGAAAGTCGGCTTTATTAAAATTGATGTAGAAGGCGCCGAAATGGATGTACTTATGGGAATGAAGCGGACTCTTTCCAAGGATCGGCCTTTTGTCTTTTGCGAGGTATTATTTGCTGATTCAGATTACGACCTATCTAAGAAAAGAGCCCGGGATGCGGCGCTGGAGAACCTACTCGATTCATTGGGCTATTCTATCTTTCAGATAAGCAAAGATGCCCAATTGAAAAAAGTTCAGTGCCTGAAAAGAATTCAGACTTTCGCATGCGATTATTTCACGAAGGGTAACGAAGACGACATTGATTATGTCTTTGTCCCTTCGGAAAGACTTTCTATTGTCGACGCGATCAGCGCGCGTTTGTCAAAAATAAGCGATTCGTAAGGCAGCCGAAGGAAGCTTCCAAGGATGTCCGTCCAATTTTCCATGTAAATGGTTCGGCGGACGGCGGACTATACATCGTTGAGGATACGCAGACAAGCTACCTCGAAAGCAAGGGTGGGACGAGTCGTGAGCTGAACTCGACAAGTTCATCCATGGGGTTTCTCAAGCAATTAGTGGATTCTCTGAATTACCGGGAGATCGAGGGTCGATTGGAAAAGGGAATGCCTGAAGATGGGCAGATTACAGAGATGCATTTTTATCATTCACTCGTGGTTATCCAAAAGGGTATAAATCTGGAGCCTGCTTCGAATGACTTTTCCTCTGGCCCTTGAAATATTGCGGTAAGTCGCGATGGATGGAGAAGATGGGTGTCTATTAACGTTGGATGCTAAAAAAGAATGAGGATGCCGGTATTTTCAGCGAATGACTTCGATGGCTTGTTCGAGTTGAATGAGCGTTTGGTTGAGGGTGTGGGCGTCTTCTTCCGGAGCAAAGGCAGCGAGGAGGAACATTTCGTTGAGGTCACCGGTGATGATTCTTTGTTCGTAGGCGTAACCGGCGATGGGTTCTTTTGTTTGGAGAATGACGGTGCTGCGTCTACGCTGCCGGTCAGAAGTGGCGCGGTAGGCCAGATCGAGTTCGATACATTTGCTGAATTCAGCATGGCGTATCCAGTTAACCAGATAGCGTTCGAGGATGTCTTCGGGGACGAAGATGAACTTTCGCACGGGTTTATTGAGAAAGGGTACGAAGTAGATGAGCTGGTCATTTTTCTGAAAGGCGTGATCGCTGTAAAAGTGGTAGTCCACGCCTTCGCTATTGCGATAGTCCTGACGGAGGCGGATGAGCCAATGATCGGCGGAAAGCTCCTCGACTTCGTGGTCGGCCAATCGGCGAAAGCCCTCGGGCAACTGGAGGCGGAAGCCTTTAAAGCCGATGTTGGTGAGGTGCAGGGTGTTGTCAGCAAAGGTCAGTTGCTCGGGTGGGTAATCGAAGGTCTTACAGCCGGACAGAAGCGACAGGAGCAGGCAAACAATGAGCGTACAGAGGGGAAGTTTATGGCGGGTATTTCGATGGAGTGGCATGTTGTGTATTTCTGGTACAGGAGTTTACATAAATAGATTACTTAATCTATCTTATTATGAGCCTTATCGCTTATAGTACGCCCTCTTGTAGAGCAATGATTAGCCACTGTTTGTATATCAGCAGGGACAAAAAAGCCCGTCGGTGAATCCGACGGGCTTGTCAATGATTGTCCTAAAGAGGTCTTAATAGACCTGAGTGGATTCCTCTTCGGGCACGGGAGTCTTGAGGAGATCGGAATTCATCTTCACACGGAAGCGGGTATCCCCATTGGTCACGGCTTCAGTGACCACGCGGTACTCAATGACTTCCTTGGCTTCCAGTACGGGATAGGCTTGGAAGCGGATGGCGTTGCCGGTGATCACTCCGTTCGTGCTGCCGGATGCGGAGACGAGCTTCATTTCAGGCTGTACGGCCACATCGAGACCGACATTGGTATCGCGTGCAGTTCCCTGATTGGTGATCTTGATTACGTAGGTCGTCTTGTCGCCGGCCAGCAGAGGATCGTTTGTATCGATGACCTCAATCAGCAGCGCGGGGTGACCGGTCCATTCAGTACAGGCTTCGCTCTTTTCAAAGAGGCTGTACTGAGCGGAACTGGCAACGACTTGATTACAGTAGTTGCCGCCCTGGAGACCGAGTACATTGACCTTAAAGTCTTTGCTCTGACCAGCGGGCAGATCGACTGTCCAGGTGGCGGTATTTCCATCGATAGAAGCACCCGGAGCGGAAAGCAGGCGATTCTGAGTGGGAACGGTGTCGGTAATAACGACATCATTGAGCGGTAGGTCACCGGTATTTTTGGCCTCAATTTTATAGGAGGCCTTCTTCCCGACAAACTGCCGGTCAGTCCCCTTCTTGCGCACTTCCAATCCGACATTGGCAACTTGAACACATGCTTCTTCCTCTGCTGAGTTAGCATTCGAGGAAGCCACACTGACCTGATTGCAGTAGCGGCCTCTTTCCGATGCAGTGGTCATCACTGTTAACTCCCGGCTCTCTCCGGGAGAAAGCGTGCCGACCTCAGAAGTGATGCTACGATTACCAGATGCATGAGTCAGACCCTTGGGAAGGGTGTCGGTAACGACGACATCATGCGCTGCGAAGTTGCCGGTGTTGGTTACCTTGATAGTCCACGGCACGGTGGCGCCGAGGAGTACCTGCTCTTCCGGGGTGGTCTTTTCGATGATCAATTCAGGCACGCCAACCGATGTGGTGGTGCACGCTTGCTGATAAGCACGGATAGTCGCACAACTGCTCAGGTCGCCGACTCGAGTTGGCTTTAAGACCAAACGTAGGGGAACCTCCTGCCCTCTTTCCAGATTGTAGAGGGTCCATGTTACTTTGTCGCCATCGACCTGTGCCTCGGGATCACTAGAAACATAGACCGTGCCCGGGGGGATCTGCTCCTCGATAACTACGCGGTCAACGTCTTCGCGGGCAATGACACGATAATCATAATTATAGGGCGTATTGATGCCGACAGTGGCGGGCGCTGTCTTTTCCAAGCGAACAACATCCTGATTGATGTAATCGCCGACTGTGCCAGCTTCAGAACGAAGCTCGGAACGGTAGTCCGAGCCACCACTACCCTTGGATGTACTCTGATAGCCTTGGCCATAGCGACTCTTGCCGCTCTTCTCGTATTTATCCGCCCGATCTTTGGCCGCTGTTTTAGAGGAAGCGGTATCTTTTGATCCTCTTGAACCCCTTGAAGAAGCGTTCCCTTTTGATCCGCGCCGGGCACTATTTGCATCCCCGCCATAGATTTCCGGCTTCCAGAAGCCCTGTCGCTGCTCATTGTAAGGATTTACAAATGGCCGCCGGACGTTTGATTGGGAAGCATCCGACTGAGCGAGATAGAGACCCGTCTGGTCAGGCTTGGTTTCTGCCGTCAAAAACGACGACGAAATGACTGCCCCGGCAAGACCTGCCCAAAGCAATACGTTTAATTGGTATCTTTTGATTCTAGACATAATTCTGTTCT
>DKOA01000011.1:56796-58299 GCA_002469895.1 Opitutia bacterium UBA7374 | reverse complement strand
TATTCTGCCCATACTCCATCCTTTCCCCACTCTGCGTCTTTGCGTGCGTTTCCCCATCCGGTGGTTTCGTTCTTGGCGCGGGGCGTGGAGCCGCTATCTTCGCGGCATGCTTTTTCAATCGGATAAATTGCTGTTGATCGCCGGGCCTTGCTCGCTGGAGGGGGCGGCTACCTGTCGCCGTGTGGCGGATGTGCTGCAGGGTCTGGAGGCGGCCCACCCGGAACTGAATCTCTTTTTCAAGGGTTCTTTTGATAAGGCCAACCGGACGTCGATCGGGAGTGACCGGGGGACGGGGCTGGAAGCGGGGCTGGATCTCTTCCGGATGATCCGGGAGGAGTACGGTTTCCGGACGTTGACGGACGTACACCAGCCGGAGCAATGTGCTGCGGTGGCCGCGGGGGTGGATGTGCTGCAAATACCGGCTTTTCTCTGCCGCCAGACGGATCTGCTGGTGGCGGCTGCGGAAACGGGCTGCGTGGTCAATGTCAAGAAGGGGCAGTTCCTCTCGCCGCAGGAGATGCCGTTTGTCACGGCGAAGCTGGAGGCAGCGGGCGCGGCGGAGATTTGGCAGACCGACCGGGGGACGACTTTTGGCTACCAGAATCTGGTGGTCGACATGCGCAGTTTTGGGATCATGGCGGGCAATGGGCATCCGACGATCATCGACGCAACGCACAGTGTGCAACTACCCGGTGCGGCCGGCGGGGTGAGCGGCGGTCAGCGGGAATTTGTCCCGGCGCTGGCACGGGCGGCACTGGCGGCGGGCGCGGACGGGGTTTTTCTGGAGACGCATCCGGATCCGGCCAAGGCGATCTCGGACGGGGCCAGTCAAATCCCTTTGGAGGCGTTACCGGAACTGATCGAATCTTTGCTCAAGGTTTGGCGGGCAGTCCGCTAGTCCAAATAATCATGCGAATCACTGGTGGAAAGGCGCGGGGCATTCCGCTTAAGGCACCTGGTGGACGGGCCACGCGTCCGGCTACGGACCAGATGCGCGAGGCGGTCTTTTCCTCTCTCGGTGCAGGGGTAGACGGTGCGCGGGTGGCCGACCTTTTTGCCGGCACGGGGGCTTACGGTTTGGAGGCGATGAGCCGCGGTGCCGCGGGCGGACTTTTTGTGGAAAACAGCGGGGACGCTCTGGCCTGTCTGCGGAGTAATCTGCAAGCGGTGTCGAAGAGCTGCGGGGGGGAGTCAGTGGCGGGGAATTGGTCGGTTCTGGCCAGCAAGGTCTACGCGCTGGGGGCGACGCAGGGGCCGTTTGATCTGATCTTTGTCGATCCGCCGTATGCTTTAATCGAAGCAAAGATTCAGGATATTTTCGGGGAGATTATTGCGCCTTTGGTGGCGCCGGATGGACGGGTCTGCTTGGAGATGCCGGGCGCACTGGAGGTGGATTTTCCGGGATGGGAATGTATTCGCCGTCTGGGCAAGAGCGGCAAAGATAAACCGAGCGCGGGCATTTACCGGCGGGCTGGATGAGAGATCGATGCACGGCCAATGGGC